>NZ_CP100128.1:4214312-4515334 GCF_024207115.1 Chromobacterium sp. IIBBL 290-4 | reverse complement strand
CACCACGTCCACGTTTTCCAGCGTGTCGCGCGCCAGGTAGAACGGGCATTCGACGCGATTGGGACAGGCGGTTTTCAGACAGCCGTGGCGGTCATTGGTGACGCGCGCCCACAGGCCGTCTTCCACCACGGTTTCCCAGCTGTCGCGGTCGCCGTTCCATTTGCGGTAGTGGAAGGCGTCGGCCATGGCGGTCAGCGCGTCCAGTTCGGCCTGTTCCGGCTTGTGGTCCCACAAGGCCATCATCGGGTCCGGCTGCAGCAGGCTTTGCTGCGCGTGCTGGGCGGTTAGGCCGTACAGGCGGTAAGGGCAGAGATAACGGCCGCGGCCTTTGGCCAAGGCGAAAGTCAGCGGCAGGCCGCTGTTTTCCACTACGAAGGGCAGGTCGCGATTGACCAGTTGTTCTTGCAGCGCCACGGTGGCGCTGGTGACCACCAGCTTCTTGCCGCGCGCGCGCGCCATCACGCCGCCGGCCAGCAAGTAAGCCAAACTCTTGCCGACGCCGGTGGGGCCTTCGATCACGGCGATGCTTTCGCCTTCGCGCTCCGGCCACTCGTCATCCGCCTTCTCCTGGGCGCGGGAAAGGGTGTTGGCGATTTCCGCCAGCATCCTCCTTTGCGAGGCGCGCGGGGTGAAGCCCGGCAGGCGGTCGGAAATGGCTTTGTAATGGTCGCGAATCGCGTCTTTTTCGGCATCGGTCAGCATGCGGCGATTGTACCGCATGCGGCCTATGTGCGTCCGCATAATGACGGCGAAGGCAAGATGTGGATAGGATAGGGCACACAAAGATAAAAATCGCGCCGGACAGACCCAATAGCGAGCGCAGCAAACACAATCAGGAGAAGCCCAAATGAAACCCGTTAGCCGCGTCGTCGTGGTCAGCGACGATGTGACATGGCAGTCCGAGGTGCTGGCCGGCTTGGGGGCCGCCGCCGTGCGTTTGGAAAACCCGTTCGGCCTGACTTTCGTGCCGGCGGTCAGCACCGCGGAAACGCTGGATCTGATTTCCCGCGACGGCGAAGTCCAGGTGGTGCTGGTGGACCGGCAATTGAAGGGGGAGGGCAATGGCCAGGCGGCGGGGCAGCTCGCCAACCGCATCAGCGATTTCCGGCCGGAGATTTCGCTCTATGTCTTTCTGCAGGACGATGACGAGCGCGCCTTGGTGGAGGAACTGGCCAGCCACGCGGTGGATGGTTATTTCTACCGCGACGAGGCCGATTTTAACGGCTGGTTCCGCATCTTGTCGGCGGAGTTGGCGGAAAAGTCCGCCACGCCCTTCTACGACAAGCTCAAACAATACGTGCGCATGGCCAAGGATTCCTGGCATACGCCCGGCCATTCCGGCGGCGATTCGCTGAAGGGCAGCCCTTGGGTGGGCGATTTCCATGACTTTGTCGGCGAGCACTTGCTGCGCGCCGACTTGTCGGTATCGGTGCCGATGCTGGATTCGCTGCTGCACCCGACCGGCGTGATCGCCGAATCGCAAACCTTGGCGGCCAAGGCCTTCGGCGCGAGGAAGACTTATTTCGCCACCAACGGCACCTCCACCTCCAATAAGGTGATCTTCCAGACCCTGCTGGCGCCGGGCGACAAGCTGCTGCTGGATCGCAACTGTCACAAGTCCGTTCATCATGGGGTGATTCTGTCCGGCGCCTTGCCGGTGTATCTGGATTCATCGATCAACAAGCAATTCGGCATTTTTGGGCCGGTGCCCAAAACCACCATCTTCCAGGCGATTGAGGAGAACCCGGACGCGAGGGTGCTGATCCTCACCTCCTGCACTTACGATGGCCTGCGCTACGATCTCAAGCCCATCATCGATGCGGCGCATGAGAAGGGCATCAAGGTGATCGTGGACGAGGCCTGGTACGGCTTCGCCCGCTTTCATCCGGCCTTCCGCCCCACGGCGCTGGAGTCCGGCGCCGACTACGTTACCCAAAGCACGCACAAAATCCTGTCGGCGTTCTCGCAGGCCAGCATGATTCACGTCAACGATCCGCGCTTCGACGAGCATCTGTTCCGCGAAAACTTCAATATGCATGCCTCCACCAGCCCGCAGTACAACTTGATCGCCAGCCTGGACGTGTCGCGCAAACAGGCTGTGATGGAGGGCTACCGCCTGCTGGACCGCACGCTGAAGCTGGCGCAGGAATTGCGCGAGAAGATCAATTCCACCGGCGTCTTCCGCGTGCTGGAACTGGAGGATCTGCTGCCGCCGGAAGTGCGCGAAGACGGCATCAGGCTGGACCCCACCAAGCTGACCGTCGATTTCAGCCGCTCCGGCTTTACCGCGGACGAGCTGCAGCAGGCGCTGTTCGAGCGCTACAACATCCAGGTGGAGAAATCGACCTTCAGCACCATCACGCTGCTGCTCACCATAGGCACCACCCGCAGCAAATTGTCGCGTCTGTACGATGCGATGCTGCGCCTGGCCAAAGAGAACCGTCCGGCCCGCGCCTTGGGGCGGATGCCGGAGGTTCCCCATTTCACGCGTTTGGCATGTTTGCCGCGCGACGCTTTCTACGAGGCGGGCGAGCGGCTGCCGCTGCTGGACGACGATGGCCGGCCCAATGCCGCGCTGACGGGGCGAGTCTGTTGCGACCAAATCGTCCCTTATCCGCCCGGCATTCCGGTGCTGGTGCCGGGCCAGGTGGTGGACGATACCATTTTGTCTTACCTGGCCCGGCTGCAGAAAACGCAGAAAAGCATTGAAATGCACGGTTTGGCGGAAGATGGCGGCGAGTTTTTCCTGCGCGTTTTGAAGGTGCAGGAGCTGGCGGAACTGCCGGGACGCGGTTTATTCAGCTGAGAGCTTGTCAGACAGGAGGATTTCCGATAAATATAACAAATGTCGCATTTCTGTAAGTTTTGCTTGCCGTGGCAGAAGTGCGTCATCTGTAAAGTGACTTGAGACCAGCGTGTAGTAATGTGCCGTTGCGCATGAAATCACCACTCGGTGTTGCACGCGCAGCGGCCTCTTTTTTTGATTGGAGCATCATGACGTCCCCTAGGCATTACCTGCAATTCAGCGACCTCACTCCCGACGAGTACCACCATCTCTTCGCGCGCAGCCAGGTCCTGAAGCGACGACAAAGCGCCGGCGAGTTGTACCGGCCGCTGGTCGGCAAGGTGATGTCCATGGTGTTCGAAAAGAATTCCACCCGCACTCGGGTGTCGTTCGAGGCCGGCATGGCGCAATTGGGCGGCCATGCGATGTTTCTGGACACCAAGAGCTCGCAGATCGGTCGCGGCGAGCCGATAGAGGACACCGCGCGCGTGCTGTCCCGGATGAGCGACATCATCATGATCCGCACCTTCGAGCAGCCGATGGTGGAGCGCCTGGCCGCGCATTCGCGGGTGCCGGTGATCAACGGCCTGACCAATGAATACCACCCGTGCCAGATCCTGGCCGACATCTTCACCTATGTGGAGCGCCATGGCTCGATCAAGGGCAAGACAGTGGCCTGGATCGGCGACGGCAACAATGTGTGCCGCACCTGGCTGCAGGCGGCGCGGGTGCTGGGCTTCCGCTTGCGGGTGGCTTCGCCGCTGGGCTATGAGCTCACGGCGCTGGATGGCCATCATTACGGCCCGGAAACGCTGGAGCTGACCCAGGATCCGCATCGCGCCGCGCACGGCGCGGACATCGTCACCACCGACGTGTTCACCAGCATGGGTTTTGAAGCCGAGCAGGACGCCCGTCGCGAAGCTTTTGTCGGCTACCAGGTGACGGCGGAGCTGATGAAGCACGCCAAGCCGAACGCGCTGTTCATGCACTGCCTGCCGGCCCACCGCGGCGAAGAAGTGGCGGCCGAGGTGATAGACGGCCCGCAAAGCGTGGTCTGGGACGAGGCGGAAAACCGCATGCATGTGCAAAAGGCCCTGATCGAATTCCTGTTGCTGGGCCGGAACCAAAACTGAGTTCCCCGGCGGCGGATAGCAAACAATCGAGTAGAAAGAGAAGCAATGTCTGACATCAAGAAAGTGGTTTTGGCGTACTCCGGCGGTTTGGATACCTCGGTCATCCTCAAGTGGCTGCAGGACGAGTACAAGTGCGAAGTGGTGACCTTCACCGCCGACATCGGCCAGGGCGAAGAAGTGGAGCCGGCGCGCCAAAAAGCCGTGTCGCTGGGCATCAAGCCGGAAAACATCTTCATTGAAGACCTGCGCGAGGAGTTCGTCCGCGACTTCGTGTTCCCGATGTTCCGCGCCAATACCATTTACGAAGGCGAGTACCTGCTGGGCACCTCCATCGCCCGTCCGCTGATCGCCAAGCGCCAGATCGAAATCGCCAACCAGGTGGGCGCGGATGCGGTATCGCACGGCGCCACCGGCAAGGGCAATGACCAGGTGCGCTTCGAGCTGGGTTATTACGCCTTGAAGCCGGATGTGAAGGTGATCGCGCCGTGGCGCGAATGGGACCTGCTGTCCCGCGAGAAACTGCTGGCTTACGCCGAGACCCACGGCATCGACATCAGCAAGAAGAAAAACGGCGGCAGCCCGTACTCGATGGACGCCAATCTGCTGCACATCTCCTACGAAGGCACGGTGCTGGAAGATCCGGCGCAGGAGCCGGAAGAGGATATGTGGCTGTGGAGCGTGAGCCCGGAGAATGCGCCGGACCAGGCCGAATACGTGGAGCTGGAATACAAGCAGGGCGACATCGTCGCCGTCAACGGCCAGCCGCTGAGCCCGGCCGGCGTGCTGACCGAGCTGAACCGCCTGGGCAACAAGCATGGCATCGGCCGGCTGGATATTGTCGAGAACCGCTATGTCGGCATGAAGTCGCGCGGCTGCTATGAAACCCCGGGCGGCACCATCATGCTGAAGGCGCATCGCGCCATCGAATCCATCACGCTGGACCGCGAAGTGGCCCACCTGAAGGATGAGCTGATGCCGAAGTACGCGCAGCTGATCTACACCGGCTACTGGTGGAGCCCGGAGCGCGTCATGCTGCAGCAGATGATCGACGCGTCGCAAGCCACGGTGAACGGCTGGGTGCGGCTGAAGCTGTACAAGGGCAATGTCATCGTGGTCGGCCGCGAGTCCAAGACCGATTCGCTGTTCGATCCGACCATCGCCACCTTCGATGAGGACGGCGGCGCCTACAACCACGCCGACGCGGCCGGTTTCATCCGTCTGAACGCCTTGCGGATGCGCATTGCCGCCAATGCGCGCAGCAAGCGCAGCTGATACAATATCCATACCGTTGACATGGCGGCCTCGGCCGCCATTTTTCGTTCTTTAAAGCAATAAGGAGAGAGGCGCCATGCGCGCGAGTCAGTGGATTCCGTGGGTTTTCGTGGTCTTGTGGAGCACGGGTTTTACCGGCGCGAAGCTGGGTTTGCCGTATTGCGGACCTTTCACCTTCCTGGCCATGCGCATGGGTTTGACGCTGCTGTGCTTTGCCGGCTTGATCGCGGCGCTGCGGCCTGCCTGGCCGACCGCGGCGCAAATGCGCAGCCAGTGGATCAGCGGCGGCATGCTGCATGGCGGCTATCTGGGCTGTCTGTTCGCCGCCATCAAGCTGGGCGTGCCGGCTGGCCTGGCGGCCCTGATCATGGGTTTGCAGCCGCTGCTGACCGCCTTGCTGTCCATGGCGCTGGGCGAGCAGCGCTTTCGCCCCCGGCAGTGGCTGGGCATGGCCTTGGGCCTGGCCGGCGCTTCGCTGGTGATCGCGGGCAGCAAGGGCGTGTCTTTCGGCGGCGGCGCCGGGGCGGCTTTCGTGATCGGCGGCTTGGTGTTGATCACCGGCGGCACCTTGTTCCAGAAATATCGCGGCGGCGGCGCCAATCCCATCGCCGGCGCGTTTCATCAATATCTGTCCGCTTTCGCCGTGACCGGTATATTGGCCTTGCTGTTTGAGCGCGGGCAGACGGTGGCGTGGAGCGGGCCGTTTGTTTTCGCGCTGGCATGGAGCGTGTTGATGTTGTCCGTGCTGGCCATTTTGCTGCTGATGCGGATGTTGCGCGAAGGCGATGTCAGCCAGGTGGCGGCTTATCTTTATCTGGTGCCGGGTTTGACCGCAGTCCAGGCCTGGCTGTTGTTTGACGAGCGCTTGAGCGCGCTGGCGATGGGCGGCATCGTGCTGGCTGCGGCAGGCGTGGCGCTGGTGTTGCGCGGCGGCAAGCCTCGCGCGGCGGCGGAAAGAATCGATTCAATAAAGGGCTGACAAGGTGTCCGAAGAACAATTCACCGATATTTCGATGGCGGTATGCCTGACCGGGCTGATCCTGTTCATGGGTTTCATCATCTGGGATTTGGGCAAGAAGTCCAAAGCCGGGAAGCTGGGCATGTTCGTGCTGTTTCTGGCGCTGGGTTTCGGCGTGACCGGCTTCATCTTCAAGACGGTGCTGGTGGAGTTTGTGCTGAAAAAATAGAAAACGGCGCGCAGGGCATCCCACGCGCCGTTTTGACAAGCGGTGGCGTTTATTGCGGCGGCGCGCCCAGGTAGTCCATCTTGCCCAGCGGCACGCCGTTGTGGCGCAGGATGGCGTAGGCGGCGGTGAGGTGGAAGTAGAAATTGGGCAGCACGAAGTGGTTCAGGTAATCCAGACCGCCGAAACTGACCTCATTGCCGCGCATCTTCAGCGTGACTTGCCGGCTTTCGCTGCCTTCCAGCTGGCTGGGCGCGATGGTGTCGATATAGGCCAGCGTTTTGGCGATGCGCGCCTGCAAGTCGTCAAAGCTCTGCTCATCGTCGGCGTAGCTCGGCACCTCAGCGCCCGCCAGTCGGGCGACACAGCCCTTGGCCAAGTCACAGACGACTTGCACCTGCCGCGTCAGCGCAAACATGTCCGGCGCCAGCCTGGCTTGTAGAAACACTTCCGGCGCGATTTTGCGCGTCTCGGCGTCAGCGGCGGCCTTGCGCAGAATGGCGGCCAGATTGTCCAGGCCGCGCCGCAGCGCGGGCAGGCTGACTTGCTGTATGGCTAAGCTCATGTCTCCATCTCCAGAAACGTGCGACAGCCGGTTTGCTCAGGCAAGCCGGCAAAGGCGGCCTAGCGCGCCAGGATCAGGCGCAAACCCAGGCCGATGAAAATCGTGCCGGCGGCGCGGTCCAGCCATTGGCTGGCTTTTCGGCTCTTGGCCAGCCATTGGCCTACATGGCCGGAAAAGTAGCCCAGCGAGCCGAAAATCAGCGCGCCTTGCAGCGTGAAAATCGTGCCCAGAATGGCGGTTTGCAGCCCGGCCGAACCATGGGCGGGGTTGACGAACTGCGGCAGAAAGGCCAGGAAGAACAGCACTACTTTCGGGTTGATGGCGTTGGCGATCAGGCCGCGGCGGAAAGTGGCCAGCAAGGAGCCTTGCGGGCTGCCGTCGCCGTCTGCGCGGAAACTGGTCCCCGGGCTGCGGATCGCGCCCCAGCCCAGGTAGACCAGATATGCGCCGCCGGCGATTTTCAGCGCGGTGAAGGCCAGCGGCGAGGCGGCGATCAAGGCGCTGATGCCCAGGGCGGCCAGCAGGGTGTGGTTGAGGCAGCCCAGCGCGCAGCCCAGGCCAAAGGCCATGCCCTGGCGGCGGCCGCGCGAAATGCCCTGGCTCAGCACCATCAGATTGTCCGGGCCGGGGGAAAGGGTAATCAAGGCGGCGGCCGCCAGAAAGGCGGCCAGTTGCGAAGCGGTGACGAGCATGAGCGTATTCCGTGGTATCTTGAACCTGATCACACCATGTCCGGCGCGCTTTGGCAATGGCTTGGCGAGTGACAATTGCGCGGCGGGCCACTAGAATTCCGCTGCTTATATTTGAGGATTGTTTTATGCCGTCTTTTGATGTCGTTTCCGAAGTGAACAAGGTGGAAGTGCGCAACGCGCTGGATCAAGCCAACAAGGAGGTTTCCACCCGTTACGATTTCAAGGGCAGCGACGCCCGCATCGAATTCAACGACAAGGAAGTGACGCTGTACGCCGATACCGAGTTCCAGCTCGACCAGGTCAACGAGATCATGGTGGGCAAACTGTCCAAGCGCAGCGTGGATGTGCGCAGCATGGACTACGGCAAGCTGGAAAAAGTGTCCGGCAACAAGGTGAAGAAAGTGCTGAAGGTCAAGGAAGGCCTGGACAGCGATCTGGCGAAGAAAATCGTCAAACTGCTGAAGGATTCCAAGATGAAGGTGCAGGCCAGCATCCAGGGCGAAGCGGTGCGGGTGTCCGGCGCCAAGCGCGACGTGCTGCAAGAGGCCATCGCCCTGCTGAAGAAGGATATCGCCAACGATCTGGAAAACGGCGCGCCGCTGCAGTTCAATAACTTCCGCGATTAAGGCCGTAAGACGAAAAGCCCGGACGGGTTCCGGGCTTTTTTGCGTCCATCTGCGGCGATAATTATAACAATGTGACAATTTTTTCTAACTAAGTTTACAAAGGGGCTGGCGCTCGCTAGAATCCGGCCACTTCAATAGGCGAGTTGTACGCGTGTCATTCCGGGCGCGCCGTTCGATTCGTTTTTGTCCTGTTTCGTCTATGCTGCAAAACAGACAAAGCACGGTCCAAGGCGTTGTCTCCCTTCGTTGAAGTGTCTGACCGGCACGGCCGGTCCGGCTGACCCATCCCACTACTATTACTAGAAAAGTTGATGAAAATGACGTTTGCGATCAAGACCGCAGCTTGCGCCGTAGCCGCAACCCTGTTCGCCGGCTCCGCGCTGGCCAAGGACTTCAATGTCGCCGTGGTGTACGACCAGGCCGGCAAATTCGACAAGAGCTTCAATGAGGCCGCTTTCGGCGGCGCGGAGCGCTTCAAGAAAGAGTTCAAGATCAATTACCGCGAAGGTCAGCCCACCAACGACGCCCAAAAAGAGCAAGTGCTGCGCAATATGGCGCGCAAGGGCGCTGACCTGGTAGTAGCCGTGGGCTTCGCCTACAGCCAGGCGATCGAGACCGTGGCCAAGGAATTCCCTAACACCAAGTTCACCTTGGTCGACTCCGTCGCCAAGGGCGCCAATGTGCAGAGCGTGGCCTTCAAGGAACAGGAAGGCTCCTTCCTGGTGGGCATGGCCGCCGCGCTGAAGTCCAAGACCGGCAAGGTGGGCTACCTGGGCGGCATGGACGTGCCGCTGATCCGCGCCTTCGGCTGCGGCTACGCGCAAGGCGCCCGCTACGTGAATCCGAAGGCTGTAGTGCTGCAGAACATGCTGGGCACCACCCACACCGCCTTCAACGATCCGTCGCGCGGCAATGAGCTGGCCAAGAGCCAGTTCGACCGCGGCGCCGACGTGATCTTCGCCGCGGCCGCCCTGTCCAATGTGGGCGTGATCCAGGCCGCCAAGGCTTCGGGCAAGTACTACATCGGCGTGGACAGCAACCAGAACTACATGCAGCCGGGCACGGTGCTGACCTCCATGGTCAAGCGCGTGGACAACGCCGTGTACGAAACCATGCGCGATGGCCTGAAAGGCACCTGGAAGCCCAGCGTCAAGCTGATGGGCCTGAAGGAAAACGGCGTGGACTGGTCGCTGGACCAGTACAATCGTTCGCTGATCACGCCTGAAATGGAGAAGAAGATCGTCGCCGCGCGCAAGGACATCATCGCCGGCAAGATCAAGGTGGTGGATTACCGCGCCAGCAACAGCTGCCCGGTGAACTAAGCCGGACCAGCCCATGCCTCGCATTCGAGGCGTGGGCGGCTAAATTTAAAGCCCTGCCGTCCCTCGCGGCAGGGCTGTTTTTTTGCCGTTTACTGCCAGCTGCCGCCCAGCGCGGCGATCAAGGCCACGCTGGCCGTGTACTGGCGATTCACCACATTCCACAGATTGTTTTCCGCGGCGATGCGGGTGTTTTGCGCGCTCATCACATTCAGATAAGACACGGTGCCGGCCTTGTACTGGTTGAGCGAAATGGTTTCCGCGCGCTTGGCCGAGGACAGGGCGGAGCTTTGCAGATCGGACTCTTCCTTCAGCAAGCTTTGCGCCGACAGATTGTCCTCCACGCCTTGCAGCGCGGCCAGCACCGTCTGCCGATAGCTCGCCACGCTGGCGTCGTAGCTGGCGATGGCCTGGTCGGTTTGCGCGCTGCGCAGGCCGGCATCGAACAGCGTCAAGGCCAGCGAGGGGCCGACCGACCAGATGCGGTTGGGCAGCGTGACCCAATCGGCGAAGGTGGAGCCGCGGTAGCCGCCGCTGGCCCCCAGGCTCAGGGCGGGGAAGAAGGCGGACTTGGCGACGCCGATCTGGGCATTGGCCGCCGCCATATTGCGTTCGGCTACCGCCACATCGGGACGGCGCTCCAATAGCGTGGAGGGCAGGCCGGCGGGGATTTGCGGCAGGCGCGGCTTGCCGCTGGAGGGCGGCAGCGCGAAGCTGGCGGGAGCTTGTCCCAATTGGGCGGCGATGGCGTGCTCCAGTTGCGCGCGGGTCAGCTGTTTGTCCACGGCGGCGGCTTGGGCGGTTTTCCATTGGCTTTCCGCCGAGGCCACCGCGTCGTCGCCGACGATGCCGGCGGCGTACTGGTTGCGCGTCAGTTGCAGCGTGTCGGCCAGCAGCTTTTCGCTTTGCTTGAGATTGGCCAGTTGCTGGTCCGCCACCACCCATTGCAGATAAGCGGTGGCCAGCTGCGCCTGGCTGCTGAGCCGGATGGCGGCCAGTTGCGCTTCCGACGCTTGTTGCTTGGCTTTGCCGGCTTCCACCTCGCGGCGCACCGCGCCCCACAGGTCTATTTCCCAGCTGGCCGACAGGCCCAGATTGTAGCCGGTGGCGGCGCCGGTCCCGGGCGTGCTGACGCCATGGCTGCGCGAGGCGGTGGCTGACAAGGACGGGAACAGGCTGGATTCGGCCTGGCGCAACTGCGCCTGGGCTTCCCGGTATTGGGCTTCGGCCTGGGCGATGGTCGGGCTTTGCTGGTTCAGCCTGTCCATCAACTGATTCAGCGTCGGGTCCTGGAATACCATCCACCAATTTCCGCGCGGCATGGCGTCTTGCGGCTCCGCCGTCTTCCAGCGGCCGTCTTCCTTGAAGTTAGTCGGGATATCCAGCTTGGGCTTGACGTAGTCGGGGCCGGCGGCGCAGCCGGCCAGGGCCAGACCGGCCAAGACGGCGCACACGGTTTTTTTATAAGGTAGCGTTCTCATTGCGTTCATTCCTTGTCGCCGCCGGCCAATGCGTGGCCGAGGCTGCCGCGCCATTTCAGGCACCACAGGCGGAAGCGGTCCAGATACAGATATACGATGGGCGTGGTGTACAGCGTCAGCAGCTGGCTGAGCAGCAGGCCGCCGACGATGGAGATGCCCAGCGGCGTGCGCATCTCCGCGCCGTCGCCGTGGCCCAAGGCCAAGGGCAACGCGCCGAACAGCGCCGCCATCGTGGTCATCATGATGGGGCGGAAGCGCAGCAGACAGGCCTGCAGAATGGCGTCGTCCGGCGACAGATTGCGCTCGCGCTCCGCGGTCAGCGCGAAATCTATCATCATAATGGCGTTCTTCTTGACGATGCCGATCAGCAACAACACGCCGATCAGCGCGATGATGTTGAACTCGCCGCCGGTGGCCATCAGCGCCAGCAACGCGCCCACGCCGGCGGAGGGCAGGGTGGACAGAATGGTGATCGGATGCACCACGCTCTCATACAGCATGCCCAGCACAATGTAGACGGCGACCAGCGCCGCCAGGATCAGCATGGGTTGGCTGTCCAGAGACTGTTGGAAGGACTTGGCCGTGCCTTGGAAGCTGGGGTGAATGCTGCTGGGCAGGCCCACATTGGCCAATTCCGCGTCTATCGCCTGGGTGGCGTCGGACAGCGAGACGCCCGGCGGCAGGTTGAACGAGATCGTCGTCGCCGCGAACTGGCTTTGGTGGTTGACCGACAGCGCGGTATTGCTGGGTTTCCAGCTGGCGAAGGCCGACAAGGGCGTGGGTTGGCCGCCCGGCGTTTGCAAGTAGATATTGCGCAGGCCTTCCGGGCTTTGCCAGAACTCCGGCGCCACTTCCAGCACCACGTGGTATTGGTTCAGCGCGTTGTAGATGGTGGAAACCTGGCGTTGGCCGAAGGCGTCGTTCAGCACCGAATCCACCTGCGCCTGCGTCAGCCCCAGCCGCGCCATCGCCTGGCGGTCGAAGTTCAGCATGGTTTCCAGGCCTTTGACCTCCTGGTCGCTGTTCACATCCGCCAGCATGGGAATCTTGTTCAGCGCGGCCTGCACCTTGGGCGTCCATTCGCGCAGCTCGTTCAGATCATCGCCTTGCAGCGTGTATTGATACTGGGCGTTGCTGGAGCGGCCGCCGATGCGGATATCCTGCACCGACTGCAGAAACAGCTGGGCGCCGGGCTCCCTGGCCAGCTTGCCGCGCAGCCTGGCGATTACCTGGTCCGCGCTCTCCTTGCGCTCGCCCAAGGGCTTGAGGCTGACGAACATGTTCGCGCCATTGCGCTGGCCGCCGCCGGTAAAGCCCACCACCTTGTCCACCGCCGGGTCGGCGCCGACGACATTGATGAAGCGCTGCAACTTGCCCTGCATGGCCTGGAAGGAAATGCTCTGGTCGGCCTTGATCATGCCGGTGAGGCGGCCGGTGTCCTGCTGCGGGAAGAAGCCCTTGGCGATGACGCCGTACAGGAACACGTTCAGCGCGATGGTTGCGCCCAGAATGAGCATCATCAGGCGGCTGTGGCGCAGCGCCCAGGTCAGAGAGCGGCGATAGCCTTCCAGCATGGCGTCGAATACGCGCTCGCTCCATTGAAACAGCTTGCCCGGCTTGCGCTCCTGATCGTGCGCTTTCAGCCAGCGGGCGCACAGCATGGGCGTAGTGGTCAGCGACACCACCATGGATACCAGGATGGCGACCGACAGCGTGACGGCGAATTCGCGGAACAAGCGGCCGATGATGCCGCCCATCAGCAGGATGGGGATGAACACCGCGATCAGCGAGATGCTCATCGACAGCACGGTGAAACCGACCTCGCGCGCGCCTTGCAGCGCGGCCTGGAACGGTTTCATGCCGTCTTCGATATGGCGCGAGATGTTCTCCAGCACCACGATGGTGTCGTCCACCACAAAGCCGGTGGCGATGGTCAGCGCCATCAGGCTGAGGTTGTTCAGCGAGAAGCCGGCCAGATACATGACGGCGAAAGTGCCCACCAGCGACACCGGCACGGTGATGGCTGGGATGGCCGTCGCGCGGCCATTGCGCAGGAACAGGAACACCACCAGGATCACCAGCGCGATGGAGATGGTCAGCGAGGTTTCCACTTCTCGCAGCGAGGCGCGGATGGTGGGGGTGCGGTCCATCACCTCGTTGATTTTGATCGAGGAGGGGATGGAGGCTTGCAAGGTGGGCAGCAGCGCCTTCACCCGGTCCACCGTCTCGATGATGTTGGCGCCCGGCTGGCGGAACAGGATCAACATCACCGCCGGCTGATTGCCCAGCATGCCGGCGTTGCGCAGGTCGACCACCGAGTCCTTGACGTCCGCCACATCGGAGATGCGCACTGCCGTGCCGTTTTTGTAGCTGACGATCAAGGGCAGATAGTCGCTGGCCTTGCCGGCCTGGTCATTGGCCTGCACTTGCCAGTGCTTGTCCTCGTTTTCCAGGAAGCCCTTGGGACGGTTGGCGTTGGTGCTGGTGATGGCGGCGCGCACCGTTTCCATGCCGATGCCGTAGTGGTTCAGCTGCATCGGGTTCATTTCCACCCGCACCGCCGGCTGGGCGCCGCCGCCGATGATGACGTTGCCGATGCCGTCCACCTGCGACAACTTCTGGCCCAGGATGGAGTCGGCGGCGTCGTACATCTGGCCGCGGGTCAGGCTGTCCGAAGTCAGCGCCATGATCATGATGGGCGCGTCGGCCGGGTTCACCTTGCGATAGGTGGGGTTGGACGGCATGCCGCTGGGCAGCAGCGAGTGGGCGGCGTTGATGGCCGCCTGCACGTCGCGCGCCGCGCCGTTGATGTCGCGGTCCAGATCGAACTGCAGCGTGATGTTGCTGGAGCCCAAGGAGCTGGTGGACGTCATCTCGGTGATGCCGGCGATGCGGCCCAGGGAGCGCTCCAACGGCGTGGCCACGGTGGCGGCCATCGTCTCAGGGCTGGCGCCGGGCAGCTTGGCCGATACCGAAATGGTGGGAAAGTCCACCTGCGGCAGCGGCGACACCGGCAACAGCTTGAAGGCGATGAAACCCGCCAGCAGGATGGCCAGCGTCAGCAGCGTGGTGGCTACCGGCCGGCGGATGAAGGGAGCCGACGGGATCATGCGTCCTGCTCCTCAGCCAGTTCCGGCTTGTCCTTGCGGCCGAAGCGCGCCGCGAGGCGGTCGAAGGCCAGATAGATCACCGGCGTGGTGAACAGCGTCAGTACCTGGCTGACCATCAGGCCGCCCACCATGGTGATGCCCAGCGGTTCGCGCAGTTCCGAGCCCATGCCGCCGCCCAGCATCAGCGGCAGCGCGCCCAGCAGCGCCGCCATGGTGGTCATCAGAATCGGACGGAAACGCAGCAAGCAGGCCTGGTAGATGGCCTCGCGCGGACTCATGCCCTGTTCGCGCTCGGCTTCGAGCGCGAAGTCTATCATCATGATCGCGTTCTTCTTCACGATGCCGATCAGCAAGATGATGCCGATGATGGCGATCACCGACAGATCGGTGCCGGACACCATCAGCGCCAGCAGCGCGCCGATGCCGGCCGAGGGCAGGGTGGACAGGATGGTGATCGGATGGACATAGCTCTCGTACAGCACGCCCAGCACGATGTACATGGTGACGATGGCGGCCAGGATCAGCCATAGCGTGTTGGACAAGGAGGCCTGGAAGGCCATGGCCGCGCCCTGGAACTTGGTGTCCATGCTGGCGGGCATGCCCATCTCGCTTTCCGCCTGGCGGATGGCATCCACCGCCTCGCCCAGCGACGCGCCCTTCTTCAGATTGAAGGAGATGGTGGCGGTCGGAAATTGGCCCAGATGATTGATGGCCAGCGAGGCCGGGCGTTCTTCTATGGTGGCGACGGCGTCCAGCGGCACCGGCCCGCCGCTGGCGGTGGGCACGTAAATGCCCTTCAGCGACAGCGGATCGCGTTGGTGCGCCTTATCCACCTCCAGCACCACGCGGTACTGGTTGGTCTGGGTGAAGATGGTGGAGATCAGCCTTTGGCCAAAGGCGTCGTACAAGGCATTGTCCACCGCTGCTGTGGTGACGCCCAGGCGCGAGGCGACGTCGCGGTTGATGCGAACATAGGCTTGCAAGCCCTTGTCTTGCAAGTCGCTCGCCACATCGGCCAGCGCCGGCTCTTGTTCCAGCCGGTGCACCAGCTTGGGTACCCAGGTGGACAGGTCTTCCAGGCTGGTGGCTTGCAAGGTGAACTGGTACTGGGTGCGGCTGACGCGGGAGTCGATCGACAAATCCTGCACCGGCTGCAGATACAGCGACATGCCCGGCACGTCGTCGGCGCGTTGTTGCAGCCTGGCCAGCACGGCGCGGATATCGTCGCGCTGATCCTTGGGCTTGAGGTTGATCAGCAAGCGGCCGCTGTTCAGCGTGGTGTTGGTGCCGTCCACGCCGATGAAGGACGACAGGCTGTCCACCGCCGAGTCTTTCAGCAGCGAATCGGCCAACGCTTCCTGTTGTTCCGCCATGGCGGTGAAGGAGATGGACTGCGAGGCTTCGCTGATGCCCTGGATGGCGCCGGTGTCCTGCAGCGGGAAGAAGCCCTTGGGAATGTAGACGTACAGGGCGGCGGTCAGCGCCACCGTGCCGACGGCGACCAGCAGCGTGGTTTTCTGCCGGTCCAGCACCCAGCTGAGCATCTTGCCGTAGCGGGCGATGATGTCGTCGAAGAACTTGCCGCTGGCGTGGTAGAAGCGGCCCTGTTTTTCCTCCGGCACATGCTTGAGCAGCCGCGCGCACATCATCGGCGTCAGCGTCAGCGAAATGAAGGCGGAAATCAGGATGGACACCGCCAGCGTGATGGCGAATTCGCGGAACAGCCGACCCACCACATCGCCCATGAACAGCAGCGGAATCAGCACCGCGATCAGCGAGATGGTCAAGGAAATGATGGTGAAGCCGATTTGCTTGGAGCCTTTCAACGCGGCCTCCATCGGCTTGTCGCCTTCCTCGATGTAGCGGGCGATGTTCTCGATCATCACGATGGCGTCGTCCACCACGAAGCCGGTGGCGATGGTCAGCGCCATCAGCGTCAGGTTGTTGATGGAGAAGCCGGTCAGATACATCACGCCGAAGGTGCCCACCAGCGACAGCGGCACCGCCACCGCCGGAATGATGGTGGCCGGCACATTGCGCAGGAAGACGAAGATCACCATCACCACCAGGGCGATGGCCAGCATCAGCTCGAACTCCACATCCTCCACCGAGGCGCGGATGGTCACGGTGCGGTCGCTCAGCACATGCACGTCCACCGAGCCGGGCAGGGTCTCCTTGAGCTGAGGCAGCAGCGCCTTGATGCGGTCGGTCACCTGGATCACGTTGGCGCCGGGCTGGCGCTGCACATTGAGGATGACGGCCGGCGTGGTGCCGGACCAGGCGGCCAGGCGCACGTTTTCCGCCGAGTCCACCACCTTGGCCACGTCTTGCACGCGCACCGGCGCGCCGTTCTGGTAGGCGATGACGACGTTTTTGTATTCCGCCGCCGATTGCAGCTGGTCGTTGCCGTCGACGGTGGAGGCTTGTTTCGGGCCATCGAAGCTGCCCTTGGCCTGGTTGACGTTGGCGGCTGCGATGGAAGTGCGGATGTCTTCCAGCGTCAGTCCGCGGGCGGCCAGCGCCTTGGGGTTGCTCTGGATGCGCACGGCAGGGCGTTGGCCGCCGCTGATGCTGACCAGGCCCACGCCCGGCACTTGCGACAGTTTCTGCGCCAGCCGGGTGTCGGTGAGATCTTCCAGCTTGGTCAGCGGCAGGGTGGGCGAGCTGACGGCGATGGTCAGGATAGGCGTATCCGCCGGATTGACCTTGTTATAGATAGGCGGGCTGGGCAGGTCGGCCGGCAGCAGGTTGCCGGCGGCGTTGATCGCGGCCTGCACCTCCTGTTCGGCTACGTCCAGCGTCAGATCCAGGCTGAACTGCAGGGTGATGACCGACGCGCCGCCCGAGCTGGACGAGGACATCTGCGACAGCCCCGGCATCTGGCCGAACTGGCGTTCCAGCGGCGCGGTGACCGAGGAGGTCATCACGTCCGGGCTGGCACCGGGATAGAGCGTCACCACCTGGATGGTGGGATAGTCGACTTCAGGCAGGGCCGATACCGGCAGCATGCGCCATGCCACCAGACCGGTGAGCAAAATGGCGATCATCAGCAAGGTGGTGGCCACCGGCCGCAGGATGAACGGACGAGAGGGATTCATGCCGATTCCTTGCGCTTAGTTGGCTGCCGCGGAGGCCTGATGCTTGCCCCACTGGCCGGAGCCGCGCTTATGCTGGGCCTTCTTGCCGCCTTCCGCCGCGGAGGCGGCTTCCTTGCTCTGGGCCACGCGGTCTATCACTTTGACCTTGGCGCCGTTGCGCAGCTTGTCCACGCCGTCTATCACCACGCGCTGGCCGGGCTCCAGGCCGGACTCCACCACGGTGAAGTCCCCGGAAACCGGGCCGGGCTTGATTTTGGCGATGCTGACCACTGAGTCGGCGTTGACGGTGTAGACGTAGTTGCCCACCTTGCCCAGTTGCACAGCCACCGTCGGCACCACCACGGCGTTTTTGCGCACGCCCAGTTGCAAGTTGACGTTGACGAACTGGTTGGGGAACAGCTGCTGTTTTTCGTTGGCGAACTTGGCCTTGATATTGATGGTGCCGGTGCTGGTATTCAGCTGGTTGTCCAGCGCCAGCACGGCGCCGTCGGCAAGCTTGTGCTTATTGTCGCGATCCCAGGCTTCGACTTTGAGTTGCTTGTTGGCGGACGAGGCCTCCAGCACGGAGTTGAGGCTGACCTCCGGAATGGCGAACACCACATTGATAGGCTGGGTCTGAGTGATCACCACGATGCCGTTGGCGTCCCCTGAGTGGACGATATTGCCCAGGTCCACCTGGCGCAGGCCGACTCGGCCGCTGACCGGGGCGACGATGCGGGTGTAGGCCACATTGGCGCGAGCGGCGGCGACCGAGCCCTGGTCGACCTTGACCGTGCCTTGGTATTGCTTGACCAGCGCTTCCTGCGTGGCGACCTGCTGCTCGGAAATGGAGTTTTGGCCTTGCAGCTGCTTGTAACGTTTCAGGTCGATATTGGCGTTGTCCAGCAAGGCCTGGTCGCGCAGCAATTGGCCTTCGGCTTGCGTCAAGGCAGCCTGATAAGGCGTGGCGTCCAGCTCGGCGAGCAACTGGCCTTGTTTGACCTGTTGGCCTTCTTCGAAGTGCAGCTTTTCCAGTTGGCCATCCACGCGGCTGCGCACCGTGACGGTGTAGGTGGAGTTGACGGTGCCCAGCGCATTCATTTGCAAGGGGGCATCCATGGTTTTGACCGTTTCCACGCCTACGGCCAAGGTCATGCCGCCTTTGGGTTGGTGGGCGGCGTTTTCGGCATTCTGGCTGCGCGCATGCCACCACCAGCCTGCGCCCAGAATGGCGGCGACGGCGATGACGAGAGGCAGGCGGCTGGACTTGGCGGGCTCCTGGATAGGCATGCTTGTGTGCTCCGGTGAAACTATTTTCTCAATGCGTGATGGATAGTGGCATTTTTTTTATGACTGCGCAGTATTTGCGCCATGGATCAAAAAATCTATGCGTATGGTGTTGTGCTTAAGCGTGACCGAATTGTATTAGCTTGGTTTGATCGCATGGGCGCTTTGTGTTGTGATTTGTTAAATCAGAGCAATTACTCGCAATGAATTTTCTGATGCGCGAAAACGCTCGATTTTCCAGTCTTTGCAAGCCGTTGATAAATAAAAATTTGGCGGTTTGATATGAGTTTTTGTAATTTTTACCGATTTTTTATATTGAATCCGCTATCTGTTTAGCTTGTTTGATTCTTAGCCGCGCCAGCAGTCCGTGATTCGAGGAGCTGGCGAGGGCGCGCAGGGGGAGACGATGCAATCTGAAATCAAGAGCATGGCCGTGATGGCGCGGGACCGACAGAGCGGCGCCCAGCCGGTGGCGTTGTTGGCGCTGGCGGCTTTGGGCGTGGTGTATGGCGATTTGGGCACCAGTCCCTTGTACGCCTTGCAAGAGGCTTTCAATCCGGAGCATGGCGTGCAGGCTACGCCGGAAAACGTGGTGGGCGTGGTGTCGCTGTTTTTGTGGTCCTTGATCCTGATGGTCAGCGTCAAATACGTATTGGTGCTGATGCGGGCGGACAATAAGGGCGAGGGCGGCATTCTGGCCTTGCTGGCGCAGATCACCGGCGAGAAGCCGGAAACCGGCAAGCGTTCAACCGCCGCGTGGGTGCTGCTGGGGCTGGCGGGGGCGGCGATGTTGTATGGCGACGGCGTGATCACGCCGGCGGTGTCGGTGCTGAGCGCCATGGAGGGGATGCAAGTGGCCACGCCGGCGCTGGCGGCTTATGTGGTGCCTTGCACGGTGGTGATCTTGGTATTGTTGTTCATGGTTCAACCTTACGGCTCCGGCCGCGTCGGGGTGGCTTTCGGCCCCATTCTGGCGACCTGGTTCGTCGCCATCGCCGCGCTCGGCATCGCCCAGCTGTGGCAGAACCCGGCCATTTTGCAAGCGATCAACCCCATTCATGGCCTGACTTATTTTCAGCGCAACGGTTTCGCCGGCTTCGTGTCCTTGGGCGCGGTGGTGCTGTGCCTGACAGGGGCGGAGGCGCTGTACGCCGATATGGGGCATTTCGGCGCGCGGCCGATCCGGCTGGCCTGGTATGGCCTGGCGCTGCCGTCGCTGGTGCTGAGTTATCTGGGGCAGGGCGCATTGCTGCTGGCGCATCCGCAGCTGTCCGGCCGACCCTTTTATTCCATGGTGCCGGAATGGGGGCTGTACCCGATGGTGGCGCTGTCCACGCTGGCCACCATTGTCGCCTCGCAGGCGCTGATCACCGCCGTGTTCTCCTTGACCCATCAATCGGTGCAGCTGGGCTTCTTTCCGCGGGTGAAAGTGCTGCACACCTCGGGCAGCCACAAGGGCCAGATCTACCTGCCGCTGCTGAACTGGATCTTGATGCTGGCGACGGTGGCGGTGGTGCTGGGCTTTCGCCAGTCGGACAAGCTGGCGGCGGCTTTCGGCCTGGCGGTATCCACCACCATGGCCATCACCACGGTTCTGTTCGCCGTGCTGGCGCGGCGGCGTTGGCATTGGCCATGGTGGGCCGTCATCGTGGTGGCCGGCGGCTTGTTCGCCATCGATCTCGCTTTCTGGCTGGCCAATGTGCTGAAGTTCCTGGATGGAGGCTGGCTGCCGCTGCTGCTGGGGCTGATCGTGTTCGCGATGATGGGCTGCTGGTTCGGCGGCCGCCGCTTGCAAGTGCGCGATGACGCGGACAGGCAATTGCCCATCGATTTGCTGCTGTCCAGCTTGCAGATGAATCCGCCGCCGCGCATTCCCGGCACCGCGGTTTTTCTGTCGGAAAGCGCGGACGGCACGCCGCTGGTGCTGTTGCATCATTTGAAACATAACCAGGTTTTGCATGAAACGGTGTTGTTGCTGACCCTGCAAATGCTGGATTCGCCGCGCGTCGACGGCGAGCGGGTGGGCGTGCAATGGCTGGGCGAAGGCGTGGCCCGGGTGATGGCCCGCTACGGCTATATGGAGGAGCCGGATGTGCCGGCGGTGATGGAGCGCGCGGCCGAGTTGCTGGGGCTGGCCGAGATGGAGCCCTTGAGCACCACCTACTATCTGGGCAGGCAGACCTTGGTGGCGGCGGCGAAAAGCGGCCGTTTCAAGCGCTGGATGCTGGGCATGTTCAGTTTCCTGCGGCAAAACGAGCGCAGCGCGACCTTGTATTTCCGCCTGCCGCCCAACCGGGTGGTGGAGCTGGGGGCGCGGATAGAGCTTTGACGCAACATTGTCGATTTTTGGAGCATCAGGGCCGGCATTGCCGGCCCTTGCTCGTTTTC
Source organism: Chromobacterium sp. IIBBL 290-4 (assembly GCF_024207115.1). NCBI lineage: Bacteria > Pseudomonadati > Pseudomonadota > Betaproteobacteria > Neisseriales > Chromobacteriaceae > Chromobacterium > Chromobacterium sp. IIBBL 290-4. The sequence continues at coordinate 4,494,415 of NZ_CP100128.1, read as the reverse complement.
GCGTCTGCGCCATGGCATGATTTATTCGATTGTAATCATGACATTTTCGTTTTTTGAATAAATTGCCGGTTTCAGGCTAGGCAATGCGAACAATCGATGTCATTCTCTCCCGCTTTGATTATCCCAAGCCCGGCGCAAGCCCGGGCTGCGCAGGCGAGCGCCGCGCGGCAGAACATAGAGTGAGTTGGATATGAGCATGAAAGACGAGGGACCGGAGCTGCGGCGTTCGCTGCAGGCGCGCCACCTGTCCATGATCGCCATCGGCGGTTCTATCGGCACCGGCCTGTTCCTGGCCTCCGGGGCCACCATTTCCGGCGCCGGCGCCGGCGGCGCCTTGCTGGCCTACGCGCTGGTGGGCCTGATGGTTTACTTCCTGATGACCAGCCTGGGCGAGATGGCGGCTTTCATGCCGGTGTCGGGTTCCTTCCAGGTATACGGCTCGCGTTTCGTCGATCCGGCCTTCGGCTTCGCCCAGGGTTGGAACTATTGGTACAACTGGGCCATCACCATCGCGGTGGAGCTGGCTGCGGCCTCCATCATCATGAACTACTGGTTTCCCAACATCCCAGGCGTGTTGTGGAGCGGCGGTTTTCTGGTGCTGATCTTCGCCTTGAACTATTTCTCGGTGAAGGGCTTCGGCGAGGCTGAATTCTGGTGCTCCATGCTCAAGGTGGTCACCATCATCGCCTTCATCATCATCGGTTTCATGATGATCCTGGGCATCATGACCGAGCCGGATCCGCATCGCATCGCGCCGGGCCTGAACGTGATGATGCAAGGACAGGGGCCTTTTGTCGGCGGTCTGGCGGCTTTTGTCGGCGTGGCCATGGTGGTGGGCTTCTCCTTCCAGGGCACCGAGCTGATCGGCGTGGCCGCGGGCGAATCGTCCAATCCGGGCCGCACCATTCCGCGCGCGGTGCGTCAGATCTTCTGGCGCATCCTGATGTTCTACATGCTGTCCATCCTGATCATCGGCCTGATCCTGCCGCACAATGATCCGTCGCTGCTGAAGAACGATATGAAGGACGTCGGCGCCAGCCCGTTCACGCTGGTGTTCAACCGCGCCGGCCTGGCTTTCGCCGCCAGCCTGATGAACGCGGTGATTCTGTCGGCCATTCTGTCGGCCGGCAACTCCGGCATGTACGCGTCCACCCGCATGCTGTACGCGATGGCCAAGAACGGCATGGCGCCCAAGATGTTCGGCCGGCTGAGCGAAGGCGGCGTGCCGCGCAACGCGCTGTATGCTACCACCCTGGTGGCCTGCCTGTGCTTCCTGACCTCGCTGTTCAACAACAACGCCGTTTACATGTGGCTGCTGAACTCATCCGGCATGACCGGTTTCATCGCCTGGCTGGGCGTGGCGATCAGCCATTACCGCTTCCGCCGCGCCTATGTGAAGCAGGGCTATAGCCTGGCCGATCTGCCTTATGTGGCCAAGTGGTTCCCGCTGGGCCCGCTGTTCGCCTTCGCGCTGTGCCTGCTGATCATGCTGGGCCAGAATTACACCGCTTTCACCGCCGCCAAGGTGGATTGGAACGGCGTGATCGCCACCTATCTGGGCATTCCGCTGTTCCTGGCTTTGTGGTGGGCTTACCGCTCCAAGCACAAGACGCAGCTGGTTCCCTTGGAGAAAATCGAGCTGGCCGAAGCGCACCGCAAGGCCTTGGAGCAGCGCGATGAGGCCAAGGGCGGAAAACTGGCTTCAGCCCAAGCTTGATGGCAGTTTTGACGTCTGTGACAAAGCCCGCTGGCAAGCGGGCTTTTTTTATGGTTTCATCCGCAATCCGACCTTATTTTAAACATACCGCGGAGCCGGCCCGATGCAGTTGCTGTCCATCTTCATGACCAAGTTTCTTTTCGTGATGGCGGCGCTGCTGCCCATCATGAATCCGCCCGGCCTGGTGCCGATCTTCATCTCGATGACGGCGCGCAATACGCCGGTGCAGCGCCGTTTCCTGGCGCGACGCATCGCCTTGTATTGCGCCTTGCTGTTGGTCGGCAGCATGTATGTCGGCGGCTATGTCTTGTCCTTCTTCGGCGTGTCGCTGCCGGTGGTGCAGATGTCGGGCGGTTTGCTGATCACCTTCGCCGCCTGGCGCATGTTGAACGACACGCCGGCCGAGTCCAGCCAGCCCTCCACCGAGACGGCCCATATCGACAGCAAGGCCGAGCTGAAGCAACGCGCCTTCTATCCGCTGACTTTCCCCTTGACGGTGGGGCCGGGCTCGATTTCGGTCGCCATCACCATAGGCGCGTCGCTGACCGGCAGCGGCAAAGGCATCATCCGCTACGGCATCGCGCCCCTGGCCGGCTCGGCCGCCATTCTGGTGTGCAGCGTGCTGGTATACCTGTGCTACGCCCATGCCGACAAACTGCTGCGCTATCTGGGCCAGACGGGCTCCATCGTGTTTCTGCGCTTGTCAGCCTTCATCCTGTTGTGTCTGGGCGTGCAGATCATGTGGGACGGCTTCGGCGAACTGGCTTCGCAATGGCTGCATGACAACGCCGCTTTGCTGCATTAATCGCTTTCATGCCGGCGGCGTGCGCTGCGCCGGTTTTTATTGATATTTGGCAAGGCGGGGCGATAGCGCGAGGCGCAGACTGGTCTCAACACATCGAGTTCTCACTAGGAGACGGATCATGAGCGCCAGCGCTTTCTTCATTCCCTCGCTCAACCTGATGGGCGCGGGCTGTCTGCAGCAAGCCATCGATACCATGCGCGGCCACGGTTTCCGCCGCGCGCTGATTGTCACAGACCAGGGCTTGGTCAAAGCCGGTTTGGCCGCCAAGGTGGCCGACATGCTGGGCAAGGCCGACATCGAACCGGTGATTTTCGACGGCGTGCATCCCAACCCGAGCTGCGCCAATGTCAACGCCGGTTTGGCGCTGTTGAAGGAAAAACAGTGCGATGTGGTGGTGTCGCTGGGCGGCGGCTCGCCGCATGACTGCGCCAAGGGCATCGCGCTGGTGGCGGTGAACGGCGGCAAGATCCAGGACTACGAAGGCGTGGACAAGTCGGCCAAGCCGCAGCTGCCGCTGGTGGCGATCAACACCACCGCCGGCACCGCGTCCGAAATGACCCGTTTCTGCATCATCACCGACGAGTCGCGCCATATCAAGATGGCCATCGTCGATAAACACACCACGCCGATTCTGTCGGTCAATGATCCGGAAACCATGGCTGGCATGCCGGCTTCGTTGACCGCCGCCACCGGCATGGACGCGCTGACCCACGCGGTGGAGGCCTATGTGTCCACCATTGCCACCCCCATCACCGACGCCTGCGCCTTGAAGGCCGTGGAATTGATCGCCGGCTTCCTGCGCCGCGCGGTGAAGGACGGCAAGGATATGGAGGCGCGCGAACAGATGGCTTACGCGCAATTCCTGGCCGGCATGGCGTTCAACAACGCGTCTCTGGGCTATGTGCATGCGATGGCGCACCAACTGGGCGGTTTCTACGACCTGCCGCACGGGGTCTGCAACGCGGTGCTGCTGCCGCACGTGCAGATCTTCAATGCGGCGACGGCAGGCGAACGCTTGGGCGATGTGGCCCTGGCTTTGGGCGAAACCACAGGCAGCGCCGAAGCGGCCATTGCCGCGATCAAGCGCTTGGCGGCCGATGTCGGCATCCCTGCAGGCTTGAAGGAGCTGGGCGTCAAGGAAGTGGATATTCCGACGCTGGCCGACAATGCCTTGAAGGACGCTTGCGGCCTGACCAATCCGCGCAAGGCCAGCCACGAAGAAATCTGCGCTATTTTCCGCGCCGCGCTGTAAGGCGCGCGGCCGGGCGGGAGGGCTTCCGCCCGGTTTGGCCGCCGCGCGCTTATCGAGGCGCGGCGGGAACTTGAGCCCGAAGTCCGCCAGGAATAGGGCAGGGAGTTGGTATGAATCCCTCAATTCGTTTGGTGTCGGTGGCCGATTGCAAGGCGCCGCCGGCTTCCGGTTTCCTTCTTGCGGCCAAATGGCCGCGTCAATGGCCGCGTTCCGCCTTGCAGGCGGGGCACTGGCTGCCGCGTGTCATGCCTACCGAGGAATTGGTGGCCTGGATGCACGGCGATGCCCAGCGCTGGCCGGTGTTCTGCGAAATCTACTGGTCGGATCTGGCCGCCAATCCGGCGCGCTGGCAGCCTTTGCTGGCCGCGATGCGCCAGGGCGAGCTGGTGTTGCTGCATGCTTGCGCCAGCGGCGAGCGCACGGCGATCAAAGCGCTGGAAGCGTTCCTGCGCCATCAGGCGGCTGCGGTCAAGGCGGCTTGACGGGCGTCTTCAGCCAAATTCCGGCGCCGGCTGAGCCTTAGCGCCGGATGTGATTTAGCAAGCGGCTGGTTTTCAGGCATGATAGGCGGATCATGACAGCCGGCTCTTGGCCGGTCGAGAAAGAGAGAAGCGCATGTCGGATCCGCAACAAGAAAATCTGCATCCCGAAACGCTGGCCATCCGCGCCGGCCGCACCGTCAGCGAATTCGGAGAGCACAGCCAAAGCCTGTATCTCACCTCCAGCTTCACCTTTGAAACCGCGGCCCAGGCTGCGGCGATGTTTCTGGGCGAGCTGGAAGGCTACACCTATTCCCGTTTCACCAATCCGACGGTGACGACTTTCCAGCAAAGGCTGGCGCAAATGGAAGGCGGCGAGCGCGCTATCGCCACCGCCACCGGCATGGCGGCGATCCAGGCCATCATGATGACGCTGTTGCAAGCGGGCGATCACATTGTTTCTTCGCAAAGCCTGTTCGGCTCCACCACCAATCTGTTTGCCAACCAGCTCTCCAAGTTTGGCGTCGCCACCCGCTTTGTCGATGCTCGCGACCTGAATGCCTGGCGCGAGGCTCTGCAAGCCAACACCAAGCTGCTGTTCCTGGAGACGCCGTCCAATCCGCTGACCGAGGTGGCCGACATCGCCGCCATCGCCGACATCGCCCACGCCCATGGCGCCTTGTTGGTGGTAGACAACAGTTTCTGTTCGCCGGCTTTGCAGCAGCCGTTGCAGCTGGGCGCTGACCTGGTGATGCATTCCGCCACCAAATATCTGGACGGCCACGGCCGGGTGATGGGCGGCGCGGTGGTCGGCAGCGACAAGCTGATCGAACAGATTTATCTGCATGTCCGCACCGCCGGTCCGTCGCTGGCGCCGTTCAATGCCTGGACCTTGCTATCCGGTCTGGAGACGCTGCATCTGCGCATGGAAAAGCACAGTTCCAACGCGCTGGCGCTGGCGCAATGGCTGGAAACGCTGCCCATGGTGGAACGCGTGTATTATCCGGGCCTGGAAAGCCACCCGCAGCATGAGCTGGCGATGCGTCAGCAAAAGCTGGGCGGCGGGGTGCTGTCCTTCGTGGTGAAGGGTGGGCGCGAGGCGGCCTGGAAGGTGGTGGATGCAGTGCAGGTGATCTCGCGCACCGCCAATCTGGGCGATGTGAAGTCCACCATCACCCATCCCGCCAGCACCACCCATGCCCGCGTGGCGGCCGAAGTGCGCGAGCGCACCGGCATTGTCGAAGGCCTGTTGCGCGTCAGCGTCGGTCTGGAAAATGTGGCGGATATCAAGCACGATTTGCTGCGCGGCCTTGACTAAGCCCTTTTAACGCGTGTTTCATTCAAACGGCAGTCTAAAATTAGACTGCCGTTTTTGTGTTGGCCCTGAGCGGTGAATGTCCGCGGCATCATGCATGCCTTGACATTGATCAAGTTAAAACGTAAGTTTGAAACGCTTGTTCGAAAGCTGAGATGAGCAAGAGCAAATCACACAATACAACAAAGGCACTGGAGACCATGGAGGCCAATCGTCCCGACACCGCAACCCGCATTCTCGACGTCGCGGAACGTCTGTTTGTGGAGCACGGCTTTGAGGCGACCTCGCTTCGCATGATCACCCAGCAGGCCGAGGTGAATCTGGCCGCGGTGAACTATCACTTCGGTTCCAAGGATGCGTTGTTCGAGTCCGTGTTCATGCGCAGGCTGGCGCCCTTATTGGAAGGCTGCCTGGCGGAACTGGACGTACTGGAAGCGAAACCGGGCGAGTTGCCTTTGGAGCAGTTGGTATTGTCGTTCATACGGCCATGCCTGGTGTTGTCCAAAGATCCGTCCCGCGGCGGCGCGATGTTCGTGCGCCTGCTGTCGCGCACGCTGGTGGAAAACCACCGCCTGCTGCGCGAAACCATTTCCCAGCAATACAGCGTGTTTGTGCAGCGTTATACCAGCGCCTTCCAGCGCGCGCTGCCGCATCTGGAATCGGAGCAGCTCGCCTGGCGCATGCACCTCGCCTTCAGCGTCATGTTCAACGCCTTCGCCGGCAACGATGTGCTGAAAATCTTCACGCGCAGCCAGATCGTTACCGCGCGGGACCCGGACATGATCGTCAAGTATCTGGTGCCTTTTGTGATTGCCGGTTTGGTCGCGCCCGTCGAAAGCTGATTCCGCCGAGTCTGCCAAGATTAAAACAGCAAGGCAGCGCTCGCGGGACTGAGGGGTCAACACGAGGGTTAACACAATGATTGCTGCCATTATTCTGGTCGCGCTGATCGTCGCGCTGGCCTACGTCGCCGCGCCGGTGCTGGCGTGGACCGTAGGCATAGCCGCCTGGCTAGCCGCGCTTCAATTCGTATTCCACTGCCAAGTGCACACCGCTGTCTGGGCGGTGTTCGCCGTTGTCGCGGCCGTGCTCAACATCGTGCCGCTGCGCCGCGCCGTGTTCACCGGCCCGGTGTTCGGCGTGTTCAAGAAAATCACGCCTGCCATGTCGCAGACCGAACAGGAAGCCATCAACGCCGGCACCGTCTGGTGGGATCGCGACCTGTTCTCCGGCAAGCCGGACTACAACCGCCTGCTGAACTTCCCGGATCCCAAGCTGACGCCGGAAGAGCAGGCTTTCATCGATGGTCCGACCGAGCAGCTGTGCTCGATGATCGACGACTGGAAGATCACCCATGAATTGAAGGACCTGCCGCCGGATGTGTGGCAGTTCATCAAGGACAAGGGCTTCCTGGGCATGATCGTCAAGAAGAAGTACGGCGGCCTGGAGTTCTCCAATTACGCCCACGCCAAGGTGGTGACCAAGATCGCCACGCGCGGCGGCACGGCCGCGGTGTCGGTGATGGTGCCGAACTCGCTCGGACCGGGCGAGCTGCTGCAGCACTATGGCACCGAAGAGCAAAAAGATTACTACCTGCCGCGCCTGGCCAAGGGCGTGGAAGTGCCTTGCTTCGCGCTGACCAGCCCGTATGCCGGCTCCGACGCCGGCGCCATTCCGGACTTCGGCGTGGTGTGCCGCGGCTCCTACACGAATCCGCGCACCGGCGAACATTTCGACAATGTGCTGGGCGTGCGCGTGAGCTGGGAAAAGCGCTGGATCACGCTGGCCCCGGTGGCCACCATCCTGGGCCTGGCCTTCAAGATGTACGACCCGGATCATTTGCTGGGCGACAAGGAAGAAATCGGCATCACCTGCGCGCTGGTGCCGACCGAGCATGTCGGCGTCGAAATCGGCCGCCGCCACTACCCGGGCGGTTCGGCCTTCATGAATGGCCCGACTTGGGGCAAAGATGTGTTCATTCCGCTGGAGTGGATCATCGGCGGCCGCGAATACGCCGGCCAGGGCTGGCGCATGCTGGTGGAGTGTCTGTCGGTCGGCCGCTGCATCTCCTTGCCGGCCATGTCGGTGGCTTGCGGCAAGCTGACCACCTACACCACCGGCGCGTTTGCCCGCATCCGCGACCAGTTCGGCCTGCCCATCGGCAAGTTCGAGGGCGTGGACGAGGCGATGGCGCGCATCGGCGGCTTCACCTATCAGATGGAAGCCTCGCAAGATCTGGCCCTGACCGGCCTGGACAACGGCGAGAAGCCGTCCGTGCTGTCGGCCATCCTGAAGTACCACAACACCGAACGCATGCGCAAAACGCTGAACGACGCGATGGACGTGCATGGCGGCAAAACCGTGGTGCTGGGCCCGCGCAACTATCTGGCGCGCGGCTATCAGGCGGTGCCCATCGGCATCACCGTGGAAGGCGCCAACATCCTGACCCGTTCGATGATCATCTACGGCCAGGGCGCGATCCGCTGCCATCCCTTCGTGCTGCGCGAAATGAAGTCCGCCATGACCAATGACGGCGCCGAGTTCGACAAAGCCATCACCGGCCACATCAACTTCGTGATCAGCAATTTCGTCCGCTCGCTGTGGCTGGGCCTGACTTGCGCCCGCTTCGCGTCCAGCCCCAAGGGCGGCGCGACCGCGGTCTACTACAAGCGCGTCACCCGTCTGTCCAGCGCTTTCGCCTTGCTGTCCGATATGGCCATGTTCAGCCTGGGCGGCTCGCTGAAGTTCCGCGAGAAATTGTCGGCCCGCCTGGGCGATATGCTGTCCGGCCTGTACATCGCTACCGCCTCGCTGAAGCGCTTCGAGCGCGACGGCGCGCCGCAGGAAGACATCGCGGTGATGAGCTGGGCGGTGGAAAACGCCTTGTACGACGTGCAAGTGGCGATGGACGGCTTCCTGGCCAACCTGCCGAGCCGCGGCCTGTCCTGGGTGTTGCGCCGCATTATCTTCCCGTGGGGCCTGACGCTGAAGCCGGCGTCAGACCGCGTCGGCACCAAGGTGGCGCGAGCCATGATGGAGCCGGGCGCTACCCGCGCGCGGCTGACCCAGGGCATGTTCGTGTCCAAGGATGAGACGGATCCGGTCGGCGTGCTGGGCTACGCGCTGCAAGCCACGCTGGATACCGAGCCGGTGGAGCAGAAGCTGCGCAAGCTGGCGCGCGACGGCAAGTTCCAGACGATCACCGCGCGCGAGCGCCTGGCCGAGGCTTTGCAGTCGGGCCTGATCGCGCAGCAGGAATTCGATGCCGTGTCCCGCGCCCGCAAGCTGAAGCGCGATGTCATCATGGTGGACGATTTCGATATGAAATTGGAACAACATGACGACAAAATGCTGCAGCGCCTGATTTTCTAATTCAGGCGACGTGTTACCATGCGCCGAATGCCATACGCGTTCGGCGCCATTCAAAATGGCCGCCGGGACGCGGCCATTTTGAATGGCGGGAAACAAGCCTGGAACAGGCGGGAGAGGGTGATGGAACAACATGAGAACCGCGTGCCGGCTTTGCGGGTGCGGGCGCTGCCAAGCTGCACCAATGCTTACGGCAAGGTGCAGGCAGGCTGGCTGCTGAGCCAGATCGATATGGCTGGCAGCCTGGATGCGGAGCGTTTATCGCGCGGGCCGGTCACCACGGTGGCGGTCAACGCCTTTCAGTTCGCCGCGCCGATTCTGCTTGGCGATGTGGTGGACTTGTACGTGGAAAGGCTGCGCATCGGCCAGAAGTCCATCACCTTGAAGATTTCGGTTGAGGCCGAACGGATGGATGGTTCCCATGTCCGGATCACCGATGTGATCGCCACGTACGTCGCCATCGATCACGATGGCAAATCCCGTTTGCTGGGCGAGTCCTGATCCGGATTGTTGCCGTTCTGTTCAATTGTTGTGGAAATGTTGCATTAAAACGAACGTTTGGAACAAAAGCTCGATCGATTGGTTGGATTGCTCTAATTCTCTGGTAGCATCGGTCATGACTCACGACATGATTGGGTCATGTAATGATGAAAAATATCTACTCAGGAAATACTAGAGAGGGAAGCATGAAGCTCAAGCATCTTAGCCTGTCCGTGATGATCATGGGCACCGCGTTCGGCCTGGCCTCTACACAGGCTGCTGCCTCGGGTTATCAGTTCGGTTCGCAAAGCGTGTCCGGCCAGGGCACCGCCCATGCCAACGGCGCGGAAGCCGCCGATCCTTCCACCATCTTCACCAACCCGGCCGGCTTGTCCCGGCTGGATGGCACGCAACTGGTGATCGGCACCACGCTGGTGGTGCCGCATTCGGAATACACAGACAGCGGCTCGACGAACAGCAACTACTTTGCTAAGTATGGCCTTCCTGCTCGTCAGACTGGTGGCGGCAATGGTGATGGCTTTGCTCCTTCCGTAGTAGCGGCGCCGACCTTTTACCTGTCTCACAAAATAAATGACAAGTTCACTGCTGGCATCGGGTTGTTCGTTCCCTATGGAGCCAAGCTGGATTACGGCTCGACCTGGGCTGGTCGTTATTCACTGAAAAGCATCGATCTGCAGTCTTTCAATATCAACCCCTCGATTTCATTAAAATTGGACGAGCGGCAATCTATTGGATTCGGTGTGTCTGCTCAATACATGAAGGCATCGTTGGAGAAAATGACGGATGCCACGAGTGGTTTGAATGCGCTGCTCTTCAGTTCTATCTACAAGGCAACGGGGAGCGCCGCTCAAGCCGCTCAAGCGGTAGCTGCGGCTGGTATTAATGGCGATGGTGTGGCAAAGGTGGAGGGTGATGATTGGGGATTCGGCTGGAATATCGGTTATATGTTCCAGTTGAATGACAATACCCGATTTGGCTTGGCCTACCGCTCCAGCGTCAAGCAGTCCTTGAGCGGTAACTCCACTTGGACTTTCAATGGCGTGACAGGAAATGTGCCTGCGTCGATTTATGCTTTGGCTGGCGTGTCTCCTAGTTCAGGGCCTGGTGCGATAGCCAAACTCCAGCGGCCAGATGCATCTGCATCGGTTGATGTGACAACGCCTGAAACTGCTTCCGCCAACTTCTTCCATCAACTGAACCCGACTGTGGCGCTGATGGGCGATGTGACCTGGGTTCGAAACTCTCGTCTGCAGCAGCTTGATATCAAGCAATTCAGCTCTCCGGCCCAGGGCGACCTGGTGCTGCATCAGAACTGGAAGGACACCTGGCGCGTATCGTTTGGCGGCAACTACCAGTTGAACGACAGCTGGATGCTGCGCAGCGGCGTGGCTTGGGAGCAGTCGCCGGTACAGTCGGACGATCAGCGCCATCCGGCCATTCCGGATAGCGACCGCATCTGGCTGTCCTTCGGCGCCAATTACAAGATCAACAAGCAAAGCTCCATTGATCTGGCCTATAGCTTCATTGATTTCAAGAACGCCAACGTCAATTACACGGATAGCTGCAATCCGTCGGGCACGATGGCAAACGGAGCGCTATGCACCGGCAACGGCGAAACCACGAAGGGTACCTACAAGACCTATTTGCAACTGATCGGCTTGCAGTACAACTACCGTTTCTAAGCGGCGGGATGCCGGCTTGAAGCGATGAACAGGGCAGGCGCCAAGCGCCTGCCCTGTTTTGTTTTGGCCGGTATCCAATTGGTTGTTGCGGCAGCGCCAGCGCCGCATGCTTTTTTTTACAAAACCTGCTTTGATTTTGCCCAAAATGGGTTAGACTAATCCAACATAAAAGCGAGTGTTTGATATTTTATCTGCACTTGATGATTGTCCTCCGCCAGCAGGCCAAACTTGCGGCAGAGGAAGGCCGGCGGGAACAATAGTCGAAACCGCCGGCCTGACTATCAAGCAGTACCCCGGCGCCGCGCCCGCCCCAGCCGGCGCGAAACTGGGCAAGGACGATTCAACGCCCGTCCTTGGAAGCAAGCAGGACAGGTTGAGAGGGGCCTGTCTCATGTGTGTTTCAACAAAACGAGGAAACCATGTCTCAAACCAAATTCAATGTACGCAAGGTCGCCGTGCTCGGCGCTGGCGTGATGGGCGCGCAGATCGCCGCTCACCTGGTGAACGCCAAAGTTCCGACCATTCTGTTTGACCTGCCGGCCAAGGAAGGCGACAAGAACGGCATCGCGCTGAAGGCCATCGACGGCCTGAAGAAGCTGAAGCCCTCGCCGCTGGCCGGCAGCGACGTGGTTGCCCACATCCAGCCCGCCAACTATGACGACCACCTGCACCTGCTGAAGGATTGCGACCTGGTGATCGAAGCCATCGCCGAGCGCATGGACTGGAAGGTGGACCTGTACCACAAGGTGGCTCCGCATCTGGGCGAGCACACCATCTTCGCCACCAATACTTCCGGCCTGTCCATCAACAAGCTGGCAGAAGGCTGCCCGGATTCGGTGCGCCCGCGTTTCTGCGGCGTGCACTTCTTCAACCCGCCGCGCTATATGCACCTGGTTGAAATCATCCCCTGCGTGACTTCCGACGCCCACATCCTGGACAACCTGGAACGCTTCCTGGTGTCTACCCTGGGCAAGGGCGTGGTCCGCGCCAAGGACACCCCGAACTTCGTGGCCAACCGCATCGGCGTGTTCTCCATGCTGGCCACCATCGCCAATGCCGCCAAGTACGGCATTCGCTTTGATGTGGTGGACGACCTGACCGGCCCGCGCCTGGGCCGTCCCAAGTCCGCCACTTTCCGCACCGCCGACGTGGTGGGCCTGGACACCTTCGCCCACGTGGTGAAGACCATGCAGGACACGCTGCCGCAAGATCCGTGGCACAGCCTGTTCGCCACTCCGGACTGGATGCAGGGCCTGATCTCGGCCGGCGCGCTGGGTTCCAAGACCAAGGCCGGCATCTATAAGAAAGACGGCAAGCGCATGCTGGTGCTGGACCCGGCCAAGGGCGAGTATGTGGGCTCCGGCGAGAAGGGCGACGACGCGGTCAAGGACATCCTGAAGATCGCCAATCCGGCCGAAAAATTCCAGAAGCTGCGCGAGAGCCAGCACCCGCAGGCGCAGTTCCTGTGGGCGTGTTTCCGCGACGTGTTCCATTACATCTCCTTCCATCTGGCAGACATCGCCAACTGCGCCCGCGACGTTGACTTCGCCATCCGCTGGGGCTTCGGCTGGTCCACCGGTCCGTTCGAAACCTGGCAAGCCGCCGGCTGGCAGCAAGTGGCCAAGTGGCTGCAGGAAGACATCGCCGCCGGCAAGACCCTGGCCAAGGCCGAGCTGCCGGCCTGGGTGCTCGAAGGCGACCGCGCCGGCGTGCATTTCGCCGACGGTTCCTACAACGCCGCCGACAAAAAACTGGTTGGCCGCTCCGCTCTGGATGTGTACAAGCGCCAGCTGGCGCCGGCCAAGGTACTGGGCGAGAAGTCCGAGCAACTGGGCGAAACCGTGTTCGAGAACGAGGGCGTGCGCGCCTTCACCACCGGCGATGATGTGCTGGTGGTGTCGTTCAAGTCCAAGGCTCACGCCATCGGCCCGGCCGTGCTGGACGGTCTGAACACCGCCATCGACATCGCCGAAGACCGCTTCAAGGGCCTGGTGATCTGGCAAACCGAAGAGCCGTTCTCCGTGGGCGCGGACCTGCAGTCCATGATGCCGGCCTTCATGATGGGCGACTGGGGCGCGATCGATTCCATGATCGGCCGCTTCCAGTCCACCGCGCTGCGTCTGCGCTATAGCCAGATCCCGACCATCGCCGCGACCCAGGGCTATGTGTTCGGCGGCGGCTGCGAGTTCGCCATGCACTGCGACAAGACCGTGGCCGCGTTGGAGTCTTATGTTGGCCTGGTGGAAGTGGGCGTCGGCCTGCTGCCGGGCGGCGGCGGCTGCAAGGAGTTCGCGCTGCGCGCTTCGCAAGAGTCCAAGGGCGACCTGCTGGCCGCGCTGAAGGACTACTTCATGAACATCGCCACCGCCAAGGTCGCCACCAGCGGCGTGGAAGCGCAGGAGCTGGGCTTCTTCAAGAAGGGCGATTCCGTGGTGTTCAATGCTTACGAACTGCTCTACATCGCCAAGCAGCAGGCGCTGGCGCTGGCCGAATCCGGCTACCGTCCGCCGCTGAAGGTGAAGGGCTTCCCGGTGGCTGGCCGCTCCGGCGCCGCGTCGATCAAGGGCCAACTGGTGAACATGCTGGAAGGCAATTTCATCAGCCAGCACGACTTCTTCATCGCCTCGCAGATCGCCGACGTGATGACCGGCGGCGACGTCGAAGCCGGCACCCTGGTCAACGAGCAATGGATTCTGGACCTGGAGCGCAAGGCATTCATGACCCTGCTGAAGAACTCCAAGACCCAGGACCGCATCGCCAATATGCTGACCACCGGCAAGCCGCTGCGCAACTAAGTACTTGGAGATGATTCTGCTGCGCGCGCCGATCTCGAATGCTGCGATGCTCGCCGTACCGCATGTACGGCTGCGCTTCTCGCTTCGACCTCGGCCCGCTCGCGACGAATCCTCCCGCAAGTACGGCCAATAGCCAGATGAAAGGCCGCTTGATCGCGGTAGAAGCGATCAGGCGGCCGACAGGAGAATCGAAAATGAGCAAACAAGTACAAGAAGCTTACATCGTCGCCGTCACCCGCACCCCGGTGGGCAAGGCGCCGCGCGGCATGATGCGCCACGTGCGCCCGGACGACATGCTGGCGCATGTGATCACCGGCGCGTTGGCGCAGGTGCCGAATCTGGATCCGAAACTGATTTCCGACTGCGTGGTCGGTTGCGCCTTCCCGGAAGCGGAGCAAGGCCTGAACATGGCGCGCATCGGCGTGCTGCTGGCTGGCCTGCCCAATACCGTGGGCGGCATCACCATCAACCGCTACTGCTCGTCCGGCATCAACGCCGTGCAGATGGCGGCCGACCGCATCCGTCTGGGCGAAGCCGACGTGGTGATCGCTGCCGGCGCGGAATCGATGTCGCTGGTGCCGATGATGGGCAACAAGGTGTCGCTGAACCCGGAAATCTTCGCCAAGGACGAGAACTACGGCATCGCCTACGGCATGGGCCTGACCGCTGAAAAAGTGGCGCAGCAGTGGGGCGTGTCGCGCGAAGACCAGGATGCGTTCGCGGTGGAATCGCACCGCCGCGCGCTGGCGGCCATCGACGGCGGCAAGTTCAAGAACGAAATCACCCCGCTGGAAGTGACCTATCGCACGCCTAATCTGGAAACCGGCGAAGTGGTGGTGAAGAAGCGCGTGCTGGACACCGACGAAGGCCCGCGCCGCGAAACCACGCTGGAAGGCCTGGCCAAGCTGAAGACCGTGTTCGACGCCAAGGGCTCGGTCACCGCCGGCAACTCCTCGCAGATGTCCGACGGCGCCGGCGCGGTGATCCTGGTGTCCGAGCGCGTGCTGAAGGAATTCAACCTGGTGCCGCTGGCCCGCTACGTGACCTTCTCGGTCAAGGGCGTGCCGCCGGAAATCATGGGCATCGGTCCCAAGGAAGCCATCCCGGCCGCGCTGGCCCAGGCCGGCCTGAAGCAGGACGACCTGAAGTGGATCGAGCTGAACGAAGCCTTCGCCGCCCAGGCGCTGGCCGTGGCGCGCGATCTGGAGCTGGACATGTCCAAGGTGAACCCGCACGGCGGCGCCATCGCGCTGGGCCACCCGCTGGGCGCCACCGGCGCCATCCGCACCGCCACCCTGGTGCACGGCATGCGCGATGCCGGCCTGAAGGGCCATGGCATGGTGACGATGTGCATCGGCACCGGCATGGGCGCCGCCGGCATCATCGAAGTGCTGTAAGCCTGAAGCGCCCATCGCTTGGGCAGCAGGACACAAAAACGCCACGGACTTGTCCGTGGCGTTTTTTACTGGCGGGGAAATTATTCGAGTTGCTTGTCTTTGCTGGCCAATTCCAGTTGCGCCTTTTTTACTCTTTTATCGGAAAATAGCTTTTGTTGCAGCGCCAGCAGGTCGGTCTGCGGCTCGCTGTCGAATACCACCACGCTGGCAGTGCGTTGGCGTGCCGTCAAGCCATAGTCGCGGGCGATGGCGGCTTCGTCTTGCGGCGAGGCCAATTGCACCAGCACGGCGCCGCTGACGGTAGCCGGCAGTATCTGACTCGCGCCCTGTACGATATCGCCTCGTTTCAATGCCGGCGCTATGGCTTCTGCGGCCGAACGTTTGGCGCGAAGCGTGGCCTGCTTGTAGTACACCTTGCCATTGATGGCGATGGCTTGCCCGCTGGGGTTGGTGGCCAGCAGTGGATCATTGGTCTGCGCGGCAGCTGAGAGAGTGAACAAGATGGGAATCAAGATAAGCAGGTTTTTCATGTTTAGCTCCTATGGCCGAAAAAGCGAATGGACCAAGACTTCAGTTTGCCGGTCGCATTGGGCAGCGTGATGAGCGTGGCTTTATTGTCGGAAACGGAGTAGTACTGATAGTCGCCGCTATTGGTGTCCAATACGCGCAATCGCCATTGGCCTTTCGCAGCTTCTCCATAGAACTGATTGGACAGCAAGCGCTGCTGATCCAAGCCGTATTCCTCTTTTACCAGCCCTGTGCGAGGCGCCAGCAGTATGGAACGGGTGCCGGAGGGCGAGATCAACTCCACTGCGAGATCGCTGGCGCGTCCGTGCTCCGCATCTACCAGGACTTGGACTGCTTCCACCGTCAAATTGTCCTGCTGGACGTATGTGCTTTCCACGCCTTTTTCGTCCGCATCAGGAATGGCGGCTTGAACGGAAATGGTTTCCCAGCGAGTTTTTTGCAGTGGAGGTAGCGGCTTGTTGTAAAACAACGCTTTTTCAACGGCCTTGTCCACATCGATCAGGCCGAAGCCATAGAAAGAGTGGAATGCCAGGCCTGCGGCGTTCTTTTGCCAGCCGGGAATGGCTTGATAGCGGTGAGCGACGCCAGCCGGATCCTTGAACTCAAGCGTTACGCCAGGATTGGCGGCATCAATCTGCCGAGCGGTAGTCAGCAGGATATGGCGCACGTCGCGGGCGCTCAGGGCCGGGTTGGCCGACATTACCAGAGCGAACGCCCCGGAGGCGGCAGGGGCGGCGGAGGACGTGCCGTTCATCACGCCGGTGTAATCGCAATTGGGATCTTGCGCGTTGCCCCCGTGCAGTCGGTTTTCCGTATCGCCGCTGATGTTCCAGCCGCGGTTGCAGCCGCTCAGGTCCGTGGTGACGATGGCTGGGGTGTCTGTGCCGTATTCGCCTCCAGGAGCGGATAGCAGCACATTCGAGCCGGCGGAAGAATATGAGGAGCGGACTCCGTCGGCATTGATCGCAGCTACCACCACATTCCAGTAATTGCTGTTCTCCGGGTCGATGTTGGCATCTTGCAGCGGCAGTCCATTGTTGCCGCGATAACCGTATATATAACCGCTCTTTATTTTGAAGGATTTGTAGTTGTTGCCGGCGGATTTGACAAAGACGGCGCCGCGGCCCCAGTGGCTGTTGCGGCTGACGTCTTCGTAGGTTTCCTCATGGACTTTGAGCCGGATGTCGGTGTCGGGGTTGCCAGATAGCGAATAAGGCGCGGATACGCCGTAGCTCTGATTGAACACTCGTGCGTCGGTAAAGGCTTCCAGCGGTCTGCCGCCTGGCTTCTTGCCGTGGGAGAGCAGCCAGTCATCCAGCGTTTGCGTATGGATCCAGTTGAAGCCCTGCAGGCTGGCGGACGGCGCTACGCCGCGGCCGCCGATTCCATTCCAGCCTACTGCGGCGGCGATGCCGGCCACGGCGGTGCCGTGATTGTCTTCTGGCTTATCCGGAGTGGGGTCGCCGCTGCCATTGTCGAAGTTTTTGGAACCGGGGACCACGTTGGCGGCAAGGTCTGGGTGGCGGATCTCGACGCCCCCGTCGATCACGGCGATCGTTGTGCCGACGCCGCGGATGCCGCGCAAATGGGTGAAAGCCAGATTCAGATCATAGCCGGCTATGCCGCCGCGTTTGGAGAACGCATCCTGGCCGGTGTTCTGCAGGTGCCATTGTTGTTTGACCAAGGGATCGCCGGCTTGCAGAGGGTAGGCGGGGCCGGCTGCCGCGCTGGCGGATAGCGCAGCCGCGGCCGCAAGGGCCGCGCCATTCACGGAAGTTTTCTTCATGGATCATCCTTTATTATTTGTCTATGTAGCGAGAGCTACATGACAAAGGTATTTTATGGCGTAAAATTGCGCAATACCTATTTGGAATAAAGAAATGGAGTATCTAGAGGCTGGGCGTGCGATGAAAAAAGCCCGCGCAGGGCGGGCTTAGGGCTGGAGGAGGCCGAAGCGGCGAGGGCGTCAGTCCATTTTTGACAGCGTGTCGAAGTTGCTGTGGCTGCAGTCTTCGAAATCTTGCTGGGGATCCTTCAGCTTGATCTGGTAGGACTTGCCTTGCGCGGTGAGGATCAACTCCTTGGCGGGGCCGCTCAGGTTTTTCGGCATCAGGAACCAGCGCTGTCCTTTGCGGGAGTTCGGCTGTGTGATGTAGATGGCGGTGAAGGGCGGCGCATCGGGCATGGCGGGGTCCAGCAAGGACACGCCAACCGGCGTTTGCCCTAAAATCTCAATGCCGACCTTGGTGCCGTTGTTTTGTCGCAGAATGCGGCGGATAATGCCGAGCAGCAAGGGGTGGTTCTCGGTTTTGACCAGGATGAGCCGGCCGATGGCCAGTTGTTCTATGGTTTTGCCGATGAAGGTCAGGCCCATGCCCGTGCTGCTGATGTCGTTGATCCGCCATTCGTCCACGCGATCGCTTTCCAGCGAGCTGACATCCTGAACTTTGACCTGAAACGCGACCCGGTCGAAGCCGATGGACACCTGCGCGCTGGAGGCGTGCAGGGAGCGTTCGGATTTCCGCAGCGATTTGCCGCCGTCGTTGGACCAGCGGATGGCGAGCTTCTCGCACAGCTCCGCCCATTCCTCTCTTTCCAGCTCGCAGCCCAGCGCGGCGAGCTGCGAGGGTATGCGGTTGTCGAGATCGAACATCAGATCGGCAAGCCGGCTGGTGATTTCGTAGGCGGACCAGTAACGATGCCATTTGCCGGCCATGCCGCGCAGCATGGGCTGCGGCGGATCCGGCTGGGACAGGTTGTATACGAAGATCGGCGTTTCGGTTGGAGGCTGCTTGTCCAGCGGGATATTCTGGCTGAGCAGCATAAGCAGTTGATCGACCGCGATGATTTCCTTGTGCAGCATGTTTTCCGTCTGCGCCAGAAACAACATGCCGGCCTGAACCAGCAATTGCTCGCAACTGATTTCATTGCGAGAGTCTGGATAAAGCAGCACGGGCTGGCGGGAAAATCCGGCATCTTCCGCGTAAGTGAAATATCGGAAGCCTTGTTGCCAGGCGGTGCCTTCCGGTTTGAGATAACGCAGCGCGTTCCAGGCGATCAATCGCATCTGGTGATGCAGGCCGCGCACGACAATCAGCTGCTGTTCATTGTCGGCAATCTGGCTGGAGCCGTTTTTGTACAATCTCAAACAGATTTGGTAGGCATTGGACAATTCGTGCCAATAAGCAAGGATGGTCGGCAAATAGCCTTTGCTGCCGCCTTTGGAGTGCAAGTAGTCCTGGCAAAGTTGTTGATGGATGCGCGCGGCTTTGTCGTCGACATAAAGCAGCGTTTTGACGCGCTCCTTGAGCGACATCTCGGTATCGGCATTGATCCGGGAAACGGCCTTGATGATTTCCACCAAGGCGGTAAAGTACTCCGCTTGCGGAAGATCGCGCACCAGCAGGGTCGCCGATTGCGCCACGCCAGAGGCTGGCGTGTTCTTGCTGAGAAGAGAGCTGACAAGTGACTTGAAATCGAACATTTATTCGAGCTTTGTTGAAGTATGTTCTCGTTTATATGTCACTATATCTTACGTCACGCGTTGATGATGGTGAAACCGTAATCGAAAAATTATCCGACATGTTTATTAGCAGTCGTTTCTTATTCCGGCGCAGTGCGCTGGTTTTGGCCTTGTTTGCCAGTTTATTGGCCTCGCAGGAGGCTGCCGCTTCAGATACGCCGGAAGGCGTGGGCGTGGTGTTGGGAGGCGGCGGCGCGCGGGGCTTCGCGCATTTGGGCGTTCTCAAAGAGTTGGAGCGTTTGCGCATTCCGGTCTCCTGCATCGCGGGCACCAGCGCCGGCGCCTTGATCGGTGGTATTTATGCCAACGGCTTGCCGCTGGATGAGATTGAGCGTGAGTTCGATGCCGCCGATTGGGATCAGATGCTGGCCGGACGGCCCGCGCGTTCGGAAATCCCCTATGACCGCAAGCGCAATGATTACGAAAACTATCTGGATGTCCGCTTCGGCCTGAAGGACGGCAGTTTGCGGGTGCCGCGCAGCGCCATCAATTCGCAGGGGATTGAGCTGTATATCCACAAGCTGACCCGCGACCGCAATGTCGATGATTTCGACACGCTGCCCATCCCGTTCCGCGCGGTGGCGGCCGATCTGACGACCGGCGATGCCGTGGTGTTCGGCAAGGGGTCGCTGGCGAGGGCTTTGCGCGCCAGCATGGCGGTGCCGGGGGTGTTCGATCTGGTGGAGGATGACGGCCATCTGCTGGTGGACGGCGCCATCGCCCGCAATGTGCCGGTGCAGGATGTCAAAGGTCGCTGCGCCAAGCATGTGATCGTGGTGGATGTCGGCACGCCCTTGCTCAAGACGGATGAAATTCAGACACTGTTCGATGTGGTGTCGCAAAGCACCAATCTGGCGGTGATGCGCAATGTGCAGCAGCAGATGAAGTTGTTGGACGCGCAGGATATCTTGATCAAGCCGGACTTGACGGGCTTTACCGCCGCTTCCTTCAGCGATCACAAAGACATCATGAAGCGCGGCGAGGAGGCCGCGGTGAAGCTGGCGGATCAGCTATCGCGCTATTCGGTGTCGCCAGCGCAGTACGAGGCCTGGAAGCAATCCTTGCAGCACCCGCGCTACCCGGTATTGGATGAGGTCAAGGTGGCGGGCAAGGATGGGGTCTACACCAAGCTGTCTTCGCTCAAAGAGTCGCTGAACTTTCCGGGCGCGACGGTGCCGGTCGGCACGGCGCGCGAGCGTCTGGCGGAAATTTTCGCCAACGGCGAATACGACAAGCTGTCCTATCAGGTTGACAATATCGAGGGCCGCAATGTGATGACGGTGACGCCGATGGAGCGCGCCATCGGTCAGAACTATCTGCATTTCGGCTTGAACCTGAACAGCGACACCCCGGGCGACAGCAATTTCACCCTGCGCGCTTCGCATGAATGGACTTCGCTGAATGATGCCGGCGCGTCGTGGCGCAATGATATGGCGGTCGGTTTCGAGAAGGAGCTGCGCAGCGAGTTGTACCAACCGCTATGGCGCGACAGCCCGGTTTTCGTCGCCGCTTCGGTCGGTTTCGCGCAAACGCCGTTCCGTTTCTATAACGACGACCATACGGTGATGGACACCTTCAAGAACAATGTCGAGAACTATCAGCTCAATACCGGCTTGGCCTTGGGCAAATATGGAGAATGGCGCCTGGGCCTGTACCGGCAGGACAATCGCTTTACCTTGGCCCAGGGCCAGCAGGGCGATGCGCTGGATATTTCCCGCTTCCGCGATGTCGGCGTGCAAAGCAGCCTGGTGGTGGATCAGTTCGACAATCCGCGTTGGCCGAGATCCGGCTATTACTTCAACGGCAAAATCGGGGCCGGTTTGCCTAGCCTGGGCAGCGAGGTCAACCAGAAGTTCTACGATCTGACCGGCGAGCTGGCGCACACCTATGGCGACTTCACCGCGCGCTTCACGGCGAAGACGCGGGGCAGCGTGGATATCCGTTCCGAGGCCTTCGTGCCGCAAAGCCTGGGCGGCTTCCTCAATCTGACCGGTTATCAGAACGGCGAGCTGCTGGCCAGCCAGGTGGCGCTGGCCCGCTTGATGGTGTACTGGCGCGCGTCCTCATTGCCGCCGATACTCGGCTCCGGCATTTATGCCGGCGTGTCGATGGAGGCGGGCCGCATCTGGGGCGAAACCTTCACCGGCCAGCAGGCGCGGAAGTGGATTCCGGCGGGCTCGGTGTTCCTGGGCGCGGACACCATTCTGGGACCCTTGTTCGTCGGCGTGGGCAACGCCAAGGGCGGGCAACTGACGGGTTATATCTATCTGGGCGTCAATTATTGATCGCGCCGCGTGAGGCCGGACCGCGGGTGATCCGGGTCCAAGGGCCAAGCCAATGAAAAACAGCCCCTGGCGATTTGTCCAGGGGCTGTTTTGCATGAATGGTCAGCGAAGATTCTGCTGCCGCCAAGCCTGCAGCTGGCGCCAGACTTCGCGGGCGGCGGGTTCGACTTCCGGCGGCGCGGGCGGCAGCGGCAAGCGGCATTCGCCTACCGGCAGGCCCTGGCTGCGCAGCATGGCTTTCACCGACATCGAGTACACCGACGCGTCGGTATTGGAGAAGGCGAAGGAGGGCTGCAACGCGGCATTGATGGCGCGGGCCAGGTAAATGTCGCCCTGTTCGAAAGCGGCGATCATGGTCGCAAACAGAGGTCCGGTCCAGTGGGTGGAGGTGCCCACCACGCCGACAGCGCCTACGGCCAGCAGGGGCAGGGTCAGCGCGTCGTCGCCGGAGTAAAGCTCGAAATGCTCGCCGGCTTCGGCCACCAGACGGGCCGCCGCGGCGGGATCGCCGGTGGCGTCCTTGAAGGCGACGAGATTGTCCACCTCGCGGAACAGCCTCAGCAGCACATCGTGGCAGATGCGGCGGCCGGTGCGGCCCGGCACGTCGTACAGCATCACCGGCAAACGGGTGGCGGCGGCCAGCGCGCGAAAATGCGCTTCGATGCCGGCTTGCGGCGGACGGTTGTAATACGGGCCGACCAGAAACACGCCGGCCGCGCCGGCGGCTTCCGCCTTGGCGGTCATTTCCAGCGCATGGCGGGTGTCGTTGCTGCCGGTGCCGGCCAGTACCGGGATGGTTACGGCTTCGCTGACGGCGCGGATCAGGTCGAAGCGCTCGGCGTCGCTCAGCGTGGGCGCCTCGCCGGTGGTGGCGGCCAGCACCAGGCCATCGCTGCCATTGTCAGCCAGATGACGCGCCAGCCGGCACGCCATATCCAGATTGAGCCGGCCCTCGGCGTCGAAAGGCGTGACCATCGCGGTCAGCACCTTGCCCCAGTGTTTTGCCATGTCTGCCCCTTAATTGGTTTTGTGTGAAGACAAGACGGAATGATACTCCTCAAGGCGCGAGGCGCAAGCCGCCGCGCCGGCGGATAGGCGCAGGCTCAGGCGCGCAGCGGCAGTCTCAGGCGGAACCATTCCATGGGCAGCGTGCCCAGAGCGGCGCCGCCGACGATCATGGCGATGGCCAGCACGGCGCTGCCGTGCAGGGCGGCCTGGCCGGACAGCACCAGCATCAGCGTGGACAGCAGCGGCGTGGTATTGCCCAAGGCGCCGATCTGGCGCGGATCGCCCAGTTGCATGGCGCGGTTCCAGCACAAGAAGGCCGCGCCCATGGGCAGCAGGCCCATCACCAGCATCATGCCCCATTGCGCCAGGCTGGGGTGGGCGGCGGGTTCGGTGGCGAAGTGCAAGCCCAGCGCCAATAGGCCGGAGGTCAGGCAGAAGCCCCCCACGGCGTTGTCGCCGCAGCCCGGCAAGCGGCGCGTGAACAAACTATAGCTGGCCCACACCACGGCGGCGCCCAAGGCCATCAGGTAGCCCGGCAGGGCATCCATGGACAGCGACAGCTTGCCGCCGGTGACGATCAAGGCCGCGCCGGCAAATCCTATCAGGCTGCCGACAATATGGTTAAGGCCCAGGCGGGTGCCGCGCAGCGCCAGCGGCGACAGCAGCACCATCAGCAGCGGCCAGACATAGCTGAGCACGGTGGCCTCCATCACCGGGGCAAGGCGATAGGCGTTGAACAGGAAAAAGTAGAAGCCGAAGATGCCGTACACGCCGTTGGCGAACACCTTGATCGGCACCTTCCATTCTTGAATCCGGTGAACGGTCAATAGACTGCCCAGGCATAGGCCCACGCCGGCGACGAAGAAGGGCGGCAAGTCGTGGGTGAGGGCGCTTAGGGTGGCGACCGAGGCCCACATGGCGATGGCGGCGAGCGCGTAGAGCATTGACTTGTTCATGGATGTCATCCAATTATTTTATGTGGAGATATTTTATCGTGAACGAAATCTTGTAAACCAGATGTTGCGTCAATATCGCCCCACTTTTAATGAAGCTGTTGCATGTCAAAACCTTGCGGCTTTATCGTGAGGGGCGGTTATGTAAATGGATTGTCAAAATTGTCGTCAAGTGGCGAATGGAATGCCGCAGGCCGACCTTACAACTGGGGGCGAGCATGAGCAGTCGTATCTGCAGGGGGATGAAAAAAGTCTTGATGGCGGGGGCTTTGGCCGGTTTGGTCGCCGCCGCGATGGCGGCGCCATACCAAGTGGGCGTCTACTATTTCCCCGGCTGGCGAGACAACACGCCGGGTTCGCCCTCCATGCACCCATGGGAGCCGATCAAGCCTTATCCGGCCCGCAAGCCGCTGTTGGGCTGGTACCACGAAGGCGATGACGCGGTGATGAGCAAGCAGTTGGGCTGGATGTCGAGCTACGGCATCAACTATGTGGTGTTCGACTGGTATATGGGGCCGCCCAACGATACCGTTTATCTGGACCATGCGCTGCAAGCCTATCTGCGGGCGCCGGAACGGGCGGAGGTCAAATTCTCTTTGCTGTGGGCCAATCACGGCAATTTCCCGACCAGTTTGACTGATTGGGACGGCATGATCCGCTATTGGCGGGATCATTATTTCCCCCGGGCCGAATTCCTGAAAATGGATGGCCATCCGGTGGTGTTCGTGTTTTCCGCCGATATGCTGGAGAGCCAGGCCAAGACCTTCGGCCAGACCGCCAAGTCGCTGTTGGCGCGCGCGCAAACGCTGGCGATGGAGAAGGGCGGCGCCAGCATCAACTTCGTCGCCGGCAGCGGCGCTTCCGCGCCTTTCTTGTCCGGCGGCGCCAAGGCTGCCGGGTACAGCGCCTTCTCCACCTACAACTATCAGCAAGGCCCTGGCGATACGCATGCCTCGCATAGCTATGCGGAACTGGATCAAGGCTACCGCGCGCAATGGCAAGGATTTGCCAACTACTCCAATCTGCCGCTGATCGTGCCGACCACGTCTGGATGGGACAAGCGCCCCTGGGGCGGCACCAAGGGCGATGCGCAGCATGATTTGTCCGAAAGCGCGCCGGCGCAGTTCAAACAGCATTTGCAGGCAGCCAAAGACTGGCTGGACGCCCACCCCGGTTTATCCGCGAACAAGAGCCTGGTGATCTGCTGCTGGAACGAGTTTGGCGAGGGCTCTTTCATCGAGCCGACCGAACAGGGCGGTTTCCAGTATCTGGAGCAGGTCAAAGCCGTTTTCGGCGGCCGCTGACCGTATCGGCACAGCGGTTTGCGCTGTGCGCGTCGCTTGCGCGACGCAGGGTTTGATCTAGGTCAGCCTGCGGGGGAGCTAAAGCGCCAGGGCCTTGTCTAATCCAGTCGCAACGCATTTCATGAGTATGCCGTCGGGTTTCCAATAGCGAGCGGATTCCGCCTGGGCGATGATCATCTCTCCGGCGCCGCCATACAGAGGAGCAGTCCATGAGCAGCATGAAAGCAACGGTATTCGTCGCGCCAGGCAGGATAGAGCTGACCGAGAAGCCGATTCCGGCGGTGGGGCCGCGCGACGCCTTGGTGCGCATCACCACAACTACCATCTGCGGCACCGATGTGCACATCGTGAAAGGCGAATATCCAGTGGCGTCCGGCCTGACCATAGGCCATGAGCCGGTCGGGGTGATCGAAAAGCTGGGTTCCGAGGTGAAGGGCTACCGCGAGGGACAGCGCGTCATCGCCGGCGCCATCTGCCCCAGTTTTACTTCTTATGGCTGCCAGGATGGCTTCCCTTCGCAGGATGGCGGCTGCGAATGCCATGGCTACAAGCCCATGGGCGGTTGGCGCTTCGGCAACACCATAGACGGCACCCAGGCGGAGTACGTGCTGGTGCCGGACGCGCAAGCCAATCTGGCGCCGATTCCGGATGGGCTCAGCGACGAGCAGGTGCTGATGTGTCCGGACATCATGTCCACCGGTTTTGCCGGCGCGGAAGCGGCCAACATCAAGATAGGCGATGTGGTGGTGGTGTTCGCCCAGGGGCCGATAGGCCTGTGCGCGGTGGCGGGGGCGCGGCTGCGCGGCGCGTCGTGCATCATCGCGGTGGATGGCATCGACGAGCGTTTGGCGGTGTCGCGCCGCTTGGGGGCCGATATCACGCTGAATTTCCGGCAGGTGGATGTGCTGTCCGAAATCATGAAGCTGACCGGCGGCCGCGGCGTGGACGCGTCCATCGAGGCCTTGGGCACCCAGGGAACCTTCGAGATGGCGCTGCGCGCGCTCAAGCCCGGCGGCACGCTGTCCAGCCTGGGCGTGTATTCGTCCGATCTGAAAATCCCGCTCGACGCCTTCAACGCCGGCCTGGGCGACAAGCGCATCGTGTCCTCGCTATGTCCGGGCGGCAAGGAGAGAATGCGCAGGCTGATGAATGTGCTGGAGAGCGAGCGCTTGGACCTCTCTCCCTTGGTGACCCACCATTACAAGCTGGACCAGATCGTCGAAGCTTACGATCTGTTCTCGCATCAGCGCGGCGGGGTGCTGAAGGTGGCGATCCAGCCCTGAACGGGCTCACTGCAGCCGGAAGCGGTTGGTTTCGTCTTCCAGTTGCGCCACCAGGCTGGTGAGGCTGTCGGCGGCGTCGGCCGCCGATTGCACCGAGCGGTTGTTGTCATTGGCCATCACCGCGATCTGCTCGATGCGTTGGACGATGTCCGCCGTCGCCCGGTTCTGCTCCACCGTGGAGCCAGCGATGGCGGAAATCTGCCGCGCCGAGGTATCCGCGCCGTCGCGTATCGCTTGCAGCGCCTCCATCGCCTGCTCCGAGCAGCGGCGGCTGTCTTCGATCAGCTCCGCGCACATCTTGGCGTCTTCCACCACATTGGAGACATCGCCCTGGATGCCGCCCAGCATGGAGCCGATTTCCGACGTGGCCGAAGTGGTGCGCTCGGCCAGCTTTCTCACCTCGTCCGCCACAACGGCGAAGCCGCGGCCCATCTCGCCGGCCCGCGCCGCCTCGATGGCGGCGTTCAAGGCCAGCAGATTGGTTTGCTCGGCGATGTCGCGGATCACGCTGACGATTTTGTTGATCTCCTGCGAGCGCTGCTCCAGGCTTTGCGTCACTTCGGCGGTTTTATGGATGGCGCCGTGCAGGGTATTGGCCTTGCTGGCGTTCTCGCCCAGCACCTGGCCGCCCTTGACCGACAGAGTTTGCAAGGATTGCGATAGCTCGCGGCTGTCCTGGGCGGTCTGCGCCACTTGCTGCACGCTGGCGGCCACGTTTTCCACCGCGGTATTGGTGCGCTGGGCGGCTTCGCTTTGCGCGCGCGAGCCGTCGGCGATGGCGCGCGACGCATCGGCTACGGCATGGGCGCGTTCGCTGACTTGCTCTCCCAGGGAATGTATCCTTTGCAGCGCGGATTGAAAGGCCGACATCAGCCGGTTGAAGGCGTCGGCCAGTTCGCCGAACTCGTCTTTGCCGCCGCCGCGCGCCCTCAAGCTAAGACGCAGATGGTTGGCGGCCTCCAGCATGGTGGCGCGCAGATCGTCCAGCTCGCCGTTGATCTGGCGGGACAGCAGCATGCCGATGACGAGGCTGAGCAAAAAGGAAAAGGCCAGCACCAGGTAAATCACCTTGCTCTGGCTTTGATAGGTCTGATTAGCGTCCTGATAGGCGGTTTCCGCCAGTTTGAGCTGCAGCGGCATCAGCGCGTTGACTTGATCGCGCAGCGTTTCATATTGTTTGACGAAGCGCGGATAGATGGTTTTGGCGTCCTCAATCTTGTCGGCGCGGATGGCGTCGACGAAAGGCTGCAGGCTATTGGTCGCCATGTCTTGGTATACCGCGCTGATCGCCTCCACCTGCGGGCGCAGCTCGGCGGAAATATGGCCTTGCTGCAAGCGGTTCACCGCCTCGCGCATTTCCACGATCTTGCTGGCTAAGCGGTCCGCTCTTTGCTTGGGCGAGCGGTAGGCGGTGCCCGATCCGCCGGCGTCCATCATGGCCTGCATCACATCGATGCGGGTGCGCGGCACCAGCGAGCTGACTTTCGATACCTCATACAGCGGTGCCGCGCTGCTGACATACACTTTGGCGACGTGGTCCTTCAGCTCCGCCATGGTGAGCAGGCCTTCGGCCGCCACCGCGATGATGCCCAGCAGCGGGATGGCCAGCAGCAGGGCGAGCTTGCGGCGGGTGCGCATATCCTGAAGCAGCGACATGATGCCGGTCCTTGATGCGATGTTCTGCATTCAGACTAGATCACGCGCCGCGCTCCTTCAGGATTTGTCGGCTTCGCTGCGCGCGGCGTCCCAGGCCAGCGCGGCAAGATAGATCAGATCGACCGCCGGGTCTTTGACGTCGGGGTAGCTGTCGGGGTCCGCCAGCGCCGCGGCCAGCCGCGTTTTCAGCTCGCCATAGGCTTGAGCCGTGGCCGGCTGGGCGCGCAGATAGTCGCGGAACAGCAGGGCGTAGCGTTGATTGGCCGCGCCAACTCGGCGGACGTGGATATGGGCGCGGCGCTGGCCGGCCGGCTCGCGGAAGAAGAATTTTCCCCATTGCTCCAGTCCATCTTCGCTATTGGGCGGCAGATGGTCGCGGTTGAACGGACGGCGCTCGAAACCGGCGCGGCTGAGCCGCTCGGCCGTGGTTTCATCCAGCGCCGCCACGCTGACTTGCACATCGATCACGTCCTTGGCGGCCAGGCCGGGCACCGCGGTGGAGCCGATATGATCGATGCGCAGCGCCAGTTCGCCCAGGGCCGCGCGCAGTTGGTCGGCGATGGTTTCGAATTCGTCGGCCCAGTGGGCCTGGTGCGGAACGATCTCAATCACTCAGCAATTCCGAGAAATGATAGGCGACGATGTCCATATTGCGGTTGAGATAGAAGCGATGGGCCCGGTGGCGCTGCACGCCGGAATCCAGATGGATCTCGCTGCAGCCTTTATCCTTGGCCAGTTGCCGCAGCCAGGCCATCATCGCCGCGCCATGGCCGGAAGAGCGCAAGGTTTCGTCGGTGGCCAAATCGTCCACGTAAAGATTTTTGCCGGCCACCAGCGAGCGCTGGATGCGAAAGCCGGCCACGCAGGCAACGGCGCCCTGATCTTGCAGGTAGGCCAGCTGAAATCCTTCGGCCATCATGGCACGCACTGTGGCGACAAAGCTTTCCGCTTGCAGGTGCGGCCGCAATTGGCGCATCACGGCAAAGCAGTTCTCAATTTCCTGGTCTTGGCTCGCCAGTTGAATCATTCATTTCTCCTGTATATGGCTGTAGATCCAAAAATCCAGCGACGGGCCGCGCACCTTGCGGTAAGCCCTCAGCAGGCCTTCGCGCTCAAAGCCATTGCGTTCCAGCACGTTGATGGAGCGCAGATTGCTGGGCAGCACGGTGGCCTGGATGCGGACCAGGCCGATGTGGCCATGCCCCCATCGCAGCAAGCTGGCGCTGGCGGCGGAGGCGAGCTTGCGGCCCCAGGCGGCGGGGGAGAGATCATACGCGATTTCCGCGCTGGCATTGATAGGCGTAACGGTATGAAAGCCAGCGGTGCCGAGCAGGCGATCGCTGTCGCGGTCGGCGATGGCGAAGCGCAGCGCGCTGCTGTCGGTGAATTGCTCAGGCTGCCAGGCGTAATGGATCAGATCGTCCGGCGAGCGCACATTCCAGCTGGTGTGCTGGTAAACCTGTTCCAGCGTCAGGTAGTCGTGCCAAGCCTGGATGTCGTCCAGGCGCAAGGGACGGAGAATGGCTTGCGGGTGGTCGAGGATGGGCATGTCGCTAAACAGCATAGTCAGCTTCCTTTTTAGATTTGAGCTGGCAGGCAGTGCGCGGCAATGAAATCCGCCATGGCCTCCAGCGTGGCCTGCGGCGCTTCCAGGTGCGGGCTATGGCCGCAGTTCAGCAGCATGATCTGCCGGCCGTTTTGCGATTTGCCGGCGATGGCGTCCAATTGCGCCGCGCTGCCGTAGTGATCCTCGGCCCCTTGCAGGGCCAGCAAAGGGCAGGCGATGGACGGCAGCGCGTATTCGATGTTCCAGTGAGCGAAAGCCGGCTTGAGCCAGGTGTCGGCCCAGGCGTGGAACAGCACTTCGGCCTTGTCGCCATGATAAAGGGACAGGCCAGCCAGCTTGCCTGCGCGCCAGGCGGCCACAGCCTGGCGGATGCCGGCCAGGGTGATGTCTTCGACAAATACATGGGCGGCGGCGGTGATCACGCCTTTGAGGCGGCAGGCTTGTTCTGCGGCGTGCAGCAGCGCGATGCTGCCGCCGTCTGAGTGGCCGATCAGGATGTAATCGCGGTTTGGCAGCTGGCTGGCCAATATCTCGGGCAGTTCGTTCAGCGCGCTCTCGTGCAGGTAATGCACGCTGCGGGCTTTCGCAAACGGCGCGGATCGGCCATGCCCCTGGCGGTCGTAGACCAGGCCGGACAGGCCGGTTTGTTCGCATAGCCGGTCCGGGAAGCTTTTCCACATCGGTTCGCAGCCCAGGCCTTCATGCAGGAATACCAGGCAAGGGCGGCTGGCATCGCCAGCTATATGGCGGCAATGGTGTCGCATGCGCTTCCTTTGCTTTGACGATTCAGCCAGGCTGACGCCGTTTCCAGTCATTGGTCAACAGGCCGGCGTAGCCCCAATGGTCTTCGGCGATCTCCTGAATCACGATATGCGTATGCTCGGGCTTTTTTCCGAGATGCCGCGCCAGCGAATCAGTGATGTCTTTCACCAGCGCGGCTTTTTGCTCGCGGGTCGCGCCGGAGGTGATTTGCACATTGACGTAGGGCATGGTCTCAGTCCTTTGGGATTAAATCGATGGCGTAGAAATACTCGCTTGAACCATCCTTGTTGACGCTGGCCAGTTCGCCGATTTTGCGCCAGCCCAGGCCCAGAAAGATTTTCTGGCTGGCCAGGCACCAGTCTTCGGTCGACGCAAGCAGCATGCGACCGCGAGCTTCGCCTTGTATCGCTTGGACCAGTGTCCGGCCTATGCCTTGTCCGCGCGCGGCGGGCGCGGCGCAAAGATAGCTCAATAAAGGCTGGCCGAGCAGGCCTGCCGGCTGAACGCTGGCGTAAGCCACCACCTGGCCTGCTTGTTCCGCCACCAGGCAGCAGCGGCTGGCGATTTCCTGGCGTCGGTCTCCGCCCATTTCGTCGAAGCGCGAGATGGCTGCCAGGTCGTTTTCTTCGGCGCGGCGGATGGTGAAGGCGGGCTTTGCCGCTTGAGCGGCCGGTCTCGGAGGGTTTGCTAGGATTGGCAAGTTCAGTCTTTCAGTTGGCCGCGGCCAGCACGGCTTCTATTTCGATATCGATCTGCACGGAAATGGCGCGCTTGCTGGGCGATGTCCTGTCCCTGCGGCGAGGTGGCAAAGGCGTTGAGGTAGGACAGATGCAGCAGGCCCTTGTATTTGACCGCATGGACGTAAGGGCCGACCGGTTGGTGTAGGGCGGCGTACTGTCTCTCTCGGCTCAAGGTGTGATGGGCTCAGTGGAAAGCCATTCTTCCCATTTCATATCCCGGCCTGGCCAGGCAAGGGCGGCAAAAGGCCAGTCTTGGGTCAGCCAGTTTTGCAGCGTCGCCACGGTTTTCTCTGCGCTCAGCGGCTTGTCGTCGGCATTGAGCCATAAAAATGCCTGCGCCTGAAAACGCTGTTTGCGCCAGTCGTTTTCCAGCCGGGATTTGATGGGCTTGAGATACAGACAGCCCAGATAGCGTGGGCTGTCCGGCGCCAGCAGGCTGTAGGCGAAGGCCTGGCGCTGTTCGAATTCCTGGAGATGGCGGCGCAAGTCGGCCAGGTTTTCCTCAAAGCTGATCTTTGCCGGCGGCCAATGATTGTCTGGGCCGAATACATGGCGGATGGCATCGGAGCTGCCGCTTACCGCCTGGTAATCCGCCTCGGCATAATCCGGGCCCAGTGTTTCCAGCCGGAAGTCGGCGAAGCGCATGCTGCGCGGCGGGGTGAAATCGTCAGGAATGATGGCCATGGCGCGGTGATGTTGATCCGGTAAATGTGTTTGGCATATTGTCATATTGCGCAATGGCACGCTACCGACAGAAATTGACAGTGTTGCTGGCTAGCATTGAGTGCATGCCGGCCGAGACCGGCTTCCAACCCTGGAGAACCGCCATGCAACACCCTGACTTCATCATTCTGTATGTGGATCAACCTGCCCGCAGCGCCGAGTTCTACGCCCGACTATTCGATCTGCGGCCCATTGAACAGTCGCCGACTTTCGCCATGTTCCAATTCGCCTCCGGCATGCGGCTGGGCTTGTGGTCGCGCCATACGGTAGAGCCTGGCGCGGAGGCTGCGGGCGGCGGAGGGGAGCTGGTGGTGCGGTATGGAGATTTCGCCGAGCTGGACCAACGTTTCGCCGATTGGCAGGCGCAGGGTTTGCACATCTTGCAGCCGGTCACGGATATGGACTTCGGCCGGACTTTCGTGGCCCTGGACCCGGATGGGCACAGGCTGCGGGCTTATGTTTCTGCCGATTGAGGCCAGGCGGCTTGGGCCGCCCGGCCTGGATAGTCCATCAGGACGCGGATGCGCTTTGACGGCGGCAGCTTTGCGGCAGGGAGGCGTCAGGCAGGGTGCTGCTGCAAATCCAGCGCATCTGGCCTTTCCCGTCTGGGATAGGCGCCAGCGTCAAGGTCTTGCCCTCATGTTCCGGCAAGGACAAGGTGAAAGTGATCGCGCCGGCCAGATTGTCGTACTCGACCGAACGCACCGTGTGCGGCTGCGCCTTGGCGGCGTAGCCGCTGTCCGCCAGCGTGGCGGGCATGACGCGGTGTGCCTGGTAGTAGCGCCCGATCGCGTCGGTGTAGCCCTGGTTGGCGCTGAGGATGTCGGAAACCCTGGCCCGAGTGGAATAATCCTGATAGGCGGGAACGACAATCGCGGTCAGCATGCCCAAGCCGAAGACGACGGCGACTGCCACGGCGATGCCCAGCATGGTTTTGCTGGTGCCGCCCGATGCTTCCAGCCAGGCGAGGCGGGCTTGGAGATTGGCGCCTGCCTTGCGTTCGCTGCGGCGTATCTTGGCCTGGCAGCGGCGGTAATAAAACGCGTCGGCGTAAAGCGGCGGCAGCAAGAGCATGCCTGCGAAGAAAGGCAGGTAGAGCACGGGCAGGAAGCCGCCAACTGCCGGGCTGGCCAGCAAGGACAGCAGCCCGATCGCCAGCAGGAACAGCTCCGGCAGCAAGTAGTAAATCAGCGCCGGCAGCCATTGCTTGCGATACAGCAGCCAGAAAAAGGTGAAGAAAAGATTGGGCCAGTGCCACCCGGCGCCGGCCTTGCCGCGCTGGTCGAATTGGCGGAAGCGGGACAGATAGTAAGCCTGCTCCCTGGGCCCGATGACGGCGCGATAGAGTTGTTCGCGCTCTGATTCTGGCGATGCTTGCATGTGCGGTAAAGTGTCGATCACGGAATGGATTTTGTTTTTGTGTATCAGTCTTGATGGAAGCAGCGGCCGCAAACTGCCCGGTAGCGGGCTTCGCCGCCGATCTCCACTTGCGGGCCTTCCTTGACGCGCTTGCCTGAGCCGTCGATGCGGATATGCATGGTGGCTTTGCGGCCGCAGTGGCAGATGGTCTTGATTTCCTCCACCTCGTCGGCCAGCGACAGCAGCCAAGCGGAGCCGGGGAAGGGATGGCCCTGGAAGTCGGTGCGCAGGCCGAAGCAGATCACCGGAATATTGCGGGTATGGGCCAGCCTATGCAGTTGCTGGGCCTGTTCCGGCGTCATGAACTGGGCTTCGTCCACCAGGATGCAGGCGGTGTCGCCGTAATCGTGGGCCAGGAAGTCGAAACCGGCGTCGAAAGTGTTGGATTCGCGCTGAATGTTGAGGCGCGAGGTGATCATGCCGACGCCGTAGCGATCGTCGATGGCGCTGGTGTACAGCGCCACTTTTTTGTCCATCGACTCGTAGTTGTTGGCGATCTGCAGCAACTGGGTGCTTTTGCCGCTGTTCATCGCAGCGTATCGGAAAAACAGTTTGGCCATGCTATGTGTGTAGAAATGCGGGTGCCGGGCGCGCAGCATACCATGGCGGCGCCCTTCTTGCGCGGACGGATGCAGGGGCGCGCCTTCCGGCGCGGCGGGCGGCGAGATAGATAAGCATCGACGCCGGATCTGAGAGCGGGGCTTTGAAACCTGGGAGGCGGGAGCCATGTTGTCGATGCTGAAGCGAGGCTGTGCCCTTGGCCTGTTTGCTTGTTTTTTAGCCGGGAGCGCCGCGGAGGCCTCCGGAATATCGATTGGCCCCGCGCCCGCC
The DNA here is from genome assembly GCF_024207115.1 of Chromobacterium sp. IIBBL 290-4. Lineage (NCBI taxonomy): Bacteria > Pseudomonadati > Pseudomonadota > Betaproteobacteria > Neisseriales > Chromobacteriaceae > Chromobacterium > Chromobacterium sp. IIBBL 290-4. The sequence goes on along the minus strand of NZ_CP100128.1, from coordinate 4,460,521 downwards.
GCGAGCTTGGCGGATGGCCGCGTCGGCGCGATTGCGTTTGAGTCGGTCACGCCGCGGCAGATCATGGATTTTGTTCGACGCCAGCCTATGGACAGGGCGGTGGTGACGGGAATGCTGGCGTTGCCCAGCCAGGCCCAAGGCAAGGTTCCCGCTGTCGTCATTTTGCATGGCAGCAGCGGCGTCAATCGGGGGGAGCGGCAGTGGGCGCGGCGAATGAACCAGCTGGGCTACGCCAGCTTTGTGGTCGATAGTTTTACCGGCCGGCGGATCAAGCAAACCGAAAGCGATCAGACGCAGCTGTCCATGGCGGCAGATATCGCGGACGCCTTTGCCGCTTTGCGGCTGCTGGCGACGCACCCGGCCATCGATGCGCAGCGAATCGCGGTGATGGGTTTTTCGCGCGGAGGCGTCGCCGCGCTCTACTCGATGCTGGAACCTTTTCGGCAGGCGCTGATCCAGGACGATTTGCGGTTTGCCGCGCATATCGCTTTTTATCCTAGCTGCAGCATCCCTTATGAGGCCAAGCGTCTGGATGGCTCGCCGCTGCTGATGCTGCTGGGCGGCAAGGACGATTACACGCCTGCGGCGGCATGCGAGGCTTATGCCGAAGAATTGCAAGCGAAGGGCGCCCGGCTGACAATGAAGATATTCCCCAACGCCTACCATGGTTTCGACCGATTCACTCTCCCTCATCCTGTCGCCGAGGCGACTAGCGCCCGCCTATGCCATGGCTGGCATGATCTGGATTCCGGCAATTTCTTCATGTTGGACGGCAATCGCGTTTTGTCCGGCGGGGCCGCGCAGAGGCAGGCGCGCGCCTGCCTGAGCAAAGGCGTGACGTTGGGCGGAGATGCGGATGGGCGGGAGCAATCTCCGGTGTGGGTGGCCGATTTTCTAAGGCAGGCATTCTCGGCTGGGCCCTAGCCGGCTTTCTTGCTGTAACGACAGGAGGAATGGGCGGCCGCATATGGGCTTGCGGCCGCCCTTTGCTTGACGGCTCAGCGGAAGCTGGCGATCTCCGCCAGCGATTTCTTGCCGATATTCGGCACCATGCACTGCTCCGCCGGGTAGCCGACCACCAGCAGGATGTAGGGCTTTTCGTGGGCGGGGCGGTCCAGCAGCTGGTTGAGGAAGTTCATCGGGCTGGGCGTGTGCGTCAGCGTGGCGAGTCCGGCGTGGTGCAGCGCCGAGATCAGAAAGCCGGTGGCGATGGAGACCGATTCCGGCACGTAGTAGTTCTTCAGCTCGCTGCCGTCGTCCAGCACGGTTTTCTTTTGGCCGAAGATGGCGATCAGATAGGGCGCGGTTTCCAGGAACGGTTTGTCGGCATCGGTGCCCAGCGGCGCCAGCGCGTCTTTCCACTCTTGCGGCGCGCGGTGTTCGTAGAATTCCTTTTCTTCCGCCTCCGCGCCTTCGCGGATTTTCTTTTTCAAAGCAGGGTCGCTGACCACGACGAAGTGCCAGGGCTGGTGATTGGCGCCGGAAGGCGCGGTGCTGGCGGTGAGCAGGCAGTTTTCTATGATTTCGCGCGGCACGGGTTGGCCAGAGAACTCGCGTATGGTTTTGCGGCGTTTCATGTCCTCGTAATAAGCGCGGGAGCGGTCCAGCATGTCCGCCTCCGAGTAGCGCCGATAGGTGCTGAGCGGGACGAATTGCGGTTGTCCCTGGTTGAACGGCAGTTTGCTCATCATGCTCTCCTGGTCTGTGTAGTCGCCGGCGGAGTTGAGGGTGGGCGAGTCAGTCGGCTGGGGCGATTTATGCTATTTGATCGATATAAGCGGACGCGCTGTGCGGCGGCCGAGAAAGAGAATGGCATTGCTCCGAGGTGAAATGCAATATGCATTATGCTGCTGATGTCTTGTTTGTCATGTAATTTTGTTTCATTTAAAGAAATTTCAAATGAAGTAATTTGAAATAAAAAAAGACGCGCATCGGCGCGTCTTTTCACTGGCAAGTGGGAGGGCTTACAGATCGCCGCCGGTTTCCAGCACGAAACTGGCCTTGGCGTCCTGGCCCAGATGCTTGACCAGATAGGGCAGGGTTTCCTTCAGCGTTTGCGGCAAGGTCCACGGCGCATTGAGGATGAACATGCCGCTGCCGTGCATGCCGAAACCGTCGGCGGAGGGGCCTTGCACATGCAGCTCGGCGCGCAGCCAGCTCTTGGCCGGCAGCTTTTTCAGCTCGGGAATCATTTCCTTCATTTCCACGCGTTGCAGGCAGGGATACCACACGGCGTAGACGCCAGTGGCGAAGCGCTTGAGTCCTTCTTTCAGCGCGGTGACGACGTTGTGGTAGTCGCGCTTGTCCTCGTAGGGCGGGTCGATCAGCACCAGCGCGCGGCGCGGCGGCGGTGGCAGGATCGCCTTGATGCCGTCGAAGCCGTTGGCCTGCTGGATTTGCACGCGGCGGCCGCTGCCGTCGAAGTTTTGCTGCAGCAGCTGCGCGTCGGTGGGGTGGAGCTCGAACAGGCGCAGCTTGTCGCTTTCCGGCATCACGTCGGCGGCGCACCAGGGCGAGCCGGGATAGAACTTCAGCTCGCCGTCCGGGTTCATCCGCTTCACTACCTCGACATAGTTTTGCACGGCTTCCGGCAGGTCATCGCGCTGCCACAGCCGGGCGATGCCGCTTTCAAATTCGGCGTTCTGGGTGGCGTAGCCCTCCACCAGCGAGTAAGCGCCGGCGCCGGCGTGGGTGTCGATATACCAGTAGGGCTTGTCCTTCTGGCCCAGGTAATTCAGCAGTTCGATTTCGATCAGGTGCTTGAGCACGTCGGCGTGGTTGCCGGCATGGAAGGCGTGGCGGTAGCTGAGCATTGTTCTTGTCTTTCAGATGGTTAATTCGATTTTGGCGTCGCGCGCCGCCTCTTGCCAGCCCAGTTTCGCCAGCAGCGCCGAGAACTCGGCTTCCAGCGGGCAGGCCAAGTGCAGCGCCTCGCCGCTCAGCGGGTGGGTGACGGTCATTTCCAGGCAGGCCAGCAGCATGCGGCGGCAATCCAGCGCCTCGGCGAACATCCGGTTGTGGCGGCCTTTGCCGTAGGTGGAATCGCCGATGATGGGGTGCGAGATGTGCTTCAGGTGGCGGCGCAGCTGGTGGCGGCGGCCGGTCAGCGGCGTCAGCTCCACCAGGCTGTAGCGGCTGGTCGGGTAACGCTCCACCATGATGGGCAGCTCGATGCGCGCCAGCGTGCGGTAGTCGGTTTGCGCCGGCTGCGGCGCGGTTTCCACCTTTTCGCCTATCCATTCCAGGTCATCCGGCCGGCGGCTGAGCGGGTGGTCGATGCGGCCGGCGTCGCCGGTGTGGCCGCGCGCCACCGCCAGATAGCGTTTTTGCACTTCTTGGCGCTCGAATTGCAGCGACAATTCGCGGCCGACGTCCTTGTCCAGCGCGAACAGCAACACGCCCGAAGTGCCCTTGTCCAGCCGGTGCACCGGGTAGACGCGCTGGCCGATCTGATCGCGCAGCAATTGCACGGCGAAACGGGTTTCGTGGCGATCCAGCTCGGTGCGGTGCACCAGCAGGTTGGCGGGCTTGTGGATGGCGATGACGGCGTCGTCGCGATAAAGTATCGGCAGCATGGATAGGTTCAGTCAGGCAAGGGCGGGATTGTAGGCGCTGGCGGCTGCTTTGGGTATAGCCGAAGGCGTTTGCGCGGCGTCAATTTGTATCCAAATTGTCATGACCAGTTTGTTTTGCGGCGGCAGAATGCGCGCAGGGCCTGGCTGGCGCGGCGAGGCGGGCGGGAAACGATTGCGACACGATATTTCAAAGTAGAGAGGAAAATGTTTACAGTCGCGTGAACGCTCATTACAATTCGCCGCGCTCAGAAAGATAGACAACGGCGGCGCAGTACCGGTTTTGCATGACGAAATCAAGGCACTCGCCGCTTAGGCACAGCCAGGGGTGTAGTTTCAAGGCTACATGCCGCTGCGATTTTCGCGCTGGCCGCCGTCCCAAGTCCAAGCACTTTGCACACTCAGCGCCTGCATGGGGCTGTGCGCGATGACCAACTAAACTCCAAGAGTTATAGAGATGACCCAACTGAAACGAATCAGCTTTGCAGTAGCCGCCGCCGTGCTGTCCGCCGGCGCATGCGCCAAGGACTTCATCCCGGCCGTGATCTATGATCAAGCCGGCAAGTTTGACAAGAGCTTCAGCGAAGCCGCCTACAACGGCGCCGAGCGTTTCAAGAAGGACTTCAAGGTCAGCTACCGCGACGGCCAGATCACCTCCGACGCGCAAAAAGAACAACTGCTGCGCAAGATGGCCAGCCGCGACACCGACATCGTGGTCGCCGTCGGCTTCAACTTCGCCCAGGCCGTGGAAACCGTGGCCAAGGAATACCCGAAGGTCAAGTTCACCCTGATCGACGCCGTGGCCAAGGGCCCGAACGTGCAGAGCATCGTGTTCAAGGAACAAGAGGGCTCCTTCCTGGTGGGCATGGCCGCCGCGCTGAAGTCCAAGACCGGCAAGGTGGGTTACATCGGCGGCATGGACATCCCGATGATCCGCGCCTTCGGTTGCGGCTACGCTCAGGGCGCCAAGTACGCCAACAAGAACGTGACCGTGCTGCAGAACATGACCGGCACCACGCCGCAAGCCTTCAACGATCCGGCGCGCGGCACCGAATTGGCCAAGAGCCAGTTTGACCGCGGCGCGGACGTGATCTTCGTCGCCGCCGGCGGCACCGGCATGGGCGTGCTGCAAGCCGCCAAGAACGCCGGCAAGTACTCCATCGGCGTGGACAGCAACCAGAACTACCTGTTCCCGGGCTCGGTGCTGACCTCGATGGTGAAAAAAGTGGACGTAGCCGTCTACAACACCTTCAAGGACGCGAAGGATGGTTCCTGGAAGTCCGGCGTGCGCGTGCTGGGCCTGAAGGAACAAGCTGTTGACTGGGCGCTGGACAAGAACAACCGTCCGCAAATCACCGCCGACATGGAAAAGAAGATCGCCGAAGCCAAGGCTGAAATCATCAGCGGCAAGATCAAGGTAGTCGACTACCGCGCGGCCAACAGCTGCCCGGTGCAATAAGCAGGCAGTAATTTCCCCGGCCGCCGGGAATCAGCAGCCGCGGTGACAAGGTCATCGCGGCTGTTTGTTCGTCGCCGGACGGGGGTTTGATCGAAGATCGGGAACATACGAAGAATGACCGAGTTTGCCATCGAGCTAACAGGCATCAATAAAAGCTTTGGTGCCGTAAAAGCCAACCGCGATGTGACCATGAGCGTGCCCAAGGGCAGCATCCACGGCATCATCGGCGAGAACGGCGCCGGCAAGTCGACGCTGATGAGCATCCTGTACGGCTATTATCAGGCCGACAGCGGCGACATCCGCGTGAACGGCAAGGACGCGCGCATCCGCAACAGCCAGGAAGCGATCCAACTGGGAATCGGCATGGTGCATCAGCACTTCATGCTGGTGGATACCTTCACCGTGCTGGAAAACATTGTGCTGGGCGCCGAAGGCGGCCGGCTGCTCAAGGGCGGCATGGACCAGGCCCGCGAGCATCTGAAGGAACTGAACAAGAATTACTCGCTGGAGGTGGATCCGGATGCGCTGGTCAGCGATCTGGGCGTGGGCCTGCAGCAACGGGTGGAAATCCTCAAGGCGCTGTACCGCGGCGCCGACGTGCTGATTCTGGACGAGCCGACCGCGGTGCTGACGCCGCAAGAGGCCGACCATCTGTTCCACATCCTGCGTTCCTTGAAGGCGCAAGGCAAGACGGTGATCCTGATCACCCACAAGCTGCGCGAAGTGATGGACATCACCGACAATGTCAGCGTGATGCGCGCCGGCACGGTGGTGGACAACGTCCGCACCTGCGATGTGGACAAGGAAAAACTGGCCGACCTGATGGTGGGCCGCAAGGTATCGCTGAAGGTGGACAAGGCGGAGTGCCAGGCCGGAGCCGCCGTGCTGGACGTCAAGGGCCTCACCCTGATCGACGCGCGCCAGGTCAAGCTGCTGGACAACCTGAGCTTCCAGGTCAAGGCGGGCGAGATCGTCGGCGTGGCCGGCGTGTCCGGCAACGGCCAGTCGGAATTGCTGGAAGTGCTGGCCGGCATGCAAACGCCGAGCGCGGGCAGCATCGTCTACAAGGGCGAAGACCTGCTCAAGCTGCCGTGCAAGCGCAAGCCGCGTCCGGCCGTCTACCGCGAACGCGGCATCGGCCACATTCCGGAAGACCGTTCGCGCGAAGGCCTGGTCAAGGCGTTCTCCACCTATGAAAACGCCATCTTGGGCTATCACGACGACAAATCGCTGAGCAGCGGCCCCTTGTACTCGCGCAAAAAGCTGGTGGAGCGCACCCGCGACTTCATCAACCAGTTCGACATCCGCCCGGGCAACCCGCTGTTGCGCGTGGGCCTGCTGTCGGGCGGCAATCAGCAGAAAGTGGTGCTGGCGCGCGAAATCCACGCCAATCCGGACCTGCTGCTGATTGGCCAGCCGACGCGCGGCGTCGACATCGGCGCGATCGAATTCATCCACAAACGGCTGGTCGAGTTGCGCGACCAGGGCAAGGCCATCTTGCTGGTTTCGGTGGAACTTGAAGAAATCCTGGCTTTGGCGGATCGCATCCTGGTGATGGCCGGCGGCCAGATCACCGGCGAAGTGGCGGCCAAGGACGCCGACACCATTTCCCTCGGCTTGCTCATGGGGGGGCACAAGCATTGAAATTCGGACAACCTTCCACTCTGCCGCGCTGGGCGCAGCTGACCATCCTGCCGGCGCTGAACCTGATGGCGGCGCTGCTGGTGACCGGCCTGGTCACTTGGATGATCGGCGAAAATCCGTGGGAATGCCTGAAGTTGCTGATTAACGGCGCCTTCGGCTACGGCGAAGGCATAGGCTACACGCTGTTCTACACCACCAGCTTCATCTTCGCGGGCTTGGCGGTGGCGACGGCGTTTCATGCCGGCCTGTTCAATATCGGCGGCGAAGGCCAGGCCTATCTGGCCGGCTTGGGCGTGACGCTGGTGATGCTGGGCTTCGACCACACCTTGCCGGGCTATCTGCTGATCCCGCTGGCGGTGCTGGCGGCCATGGCTTTCGGTGCGGCCTGGGCGTATATCCCGGCTTATCTGCAAGCCAAGCGCGGCAGCCACATCGTGGTGACCACCATCATGTTCAACTTCATCGCCTATTCCTTGATGTTGTACCTGATCAGCCACCAATTGATCGAAGCCGGCTCGCAAAACCCGACCACGCGCATGTTCGCTGAAAACGGCTGGATCTCGCAGGCGCATGAAGTGCTGCCTTTCCTGCCCAAGTCGCCGCTGAACTTGTGCTTCCTGCTGTCGCTGGTGGTGTCGCTGCTGTTCTATCTGATCGTCTGGCACAGCCGCTGGGGCTTCGCGCTGCGCACGGTCGGCACCAACGAGCACGCCGCCGGCTATGCCGGCATGAGCGTGACCCGCGTCATCATCATCGCCATGTGCGTGTCCGGCGCTTTGTCGGGCCTGGCCTCGGTCAATGATTTGCTGGGCTCCTCGCACCGCATGAACGTGCTGTTCACCAATGGCGTGGGCTTCGTCGGCATCGCCGTGGCGCTGATGGGCCGCAACCACCCGGTGGGCATCATTTTGTCCGCGCTGCTGTTCGGCGCGCTGACCCAGGGCGGTTCCGACCTGTCGTTTGAAAAACCGCTGATCACCCGCGAGATGATTCTGTTCATCCAGGGCCTGATCATTCTGTTCTGCGGCGCGCTGGAAAACCTGTTCGAGCCGTTCATCGCCGGCCTGTTCAAGCGCAAGGACAAGTAATATGGAAATGTTCTTCAGTCTTCTCGACTCCACCGTGCGCGTGGCCACTCCGCTGGTGCTGGCCGCGCTGGCCGGCATGTTCTCCGAACGCTCCGGCGTGGTGGACATCAGCCTGGAAGGTAAGATGCTGGTGGCGGCTTTCGCTTCCGCCGCCGCGGCCTACATCACCCACAATCCGTGGATCGGTCTGTTGGCCGGCATGATGGCGGCGGTGTCGTTCTCGATGATCCACGCCTTCGTGTCGGTCACCTATAACGGCAACCAGCTGATCTCCGGCATGGCCATCAATACCGTGGCCTCCGGCATCACGCCGGTGCTGGGCCTGGCCTGGTTCCAGCAGGGCGGCAACTCGCCGCAGCTGCCGGACGACGGCCGCTTCCATGAAATCGTGCTGCCGTTCGCGGACGCGCTGCGCGATGTGCCGGTGCTGGGCCTGGTGTACAGCAAGCTGCTGTCCGGCCACAGCATCCTGGTCTACCTCACCATATTCATCGTGATCCCGCTGGTGACCTGGGTGCTGTACAAGACCCGTTTCGGCCTGCGCCTGCGCGCCGTGGGCGAAAACCCGCACGCGGCGGACACCGCCGGCATCTCGGTGGCCAAGGTGCGTTATACCGCCTTGTTCTGGAACGGCGTGCTGTGCGGCATGGCCGGCACCTATCTGTCCGTCTACCAGACCGGCAGCTTCATCAAGGAAATGACGGCGGGCAAGGGCTTTTTGGCGCTGGCTGCGCTGATCTTCGGCAAGTGGCGTCCGGTGCCGGCGGTGATCGGCTGCTTGCTGTTCGCCTTCGCCGACGCGATCCAGATCCGCATGGAAGGCGTGGCGCTGCCGGTGGTGGGGCAGATCCCGTCGCAAGCCATCGCGGTGATTCCCTACGTGCTGACCGTGCTGCTGCTGGCAGGCTTCGTTGGCCGCGCCCTGGCGCCCAAGGCCATTGGCGTGCCTTTCGTCAAGTCGCGCTGATCGCTGCGCCGCGCATGCCAAAGCCCGCTGTCCGCAGCGGGCTTTTTTGCGTCTGTAGGCCTGACCCAGGGCAGAAAGCGCGCGCGCTTGCCATGCTATGATGACAAGCATTCCGGCGCTGCGGCGCCAACTGAAACAGGATTTCCCCATGTTGAGCTTCCAACAAGCCCGCGACTGGCTGCTTGAGCGCGCGCGGCCTCTGCAATACTCCCATCAAGCGCCGTTGCTGGAGGCGCTGGACGGCGTGCTGGCGCAGCCTGTCATCGCCGCCATCGATGTGCCGCCTGGCGACAACAGCGCGATGGATGGCTATGCGGTCCGCGTCGCCGATGCGGCGGCCGCGCTGCCGGTTTCGCAGCGCATCCCCGCCGGCAGCGCCCCTATACCTTTGCAGGCCGGCACGGCGGCGCGGATTTTTACCGGTGCGCCGATTCCCGCCGGGGCCGACGCGGTAGTGATGCAGGAGCAGGCGACGGTGGACGAGCAAGGTTTGGTGAGTTTCTCCGCCGCGCCGCAGCCGGGCCAGAACATTCGCCGCCGCGGCGAGGACATTGCCGTTGGCCAGCGCATTCTGGAGGCCGGCAAGCGCATCACGGCGGCTGATCTGGGCCTGGCGGCTTCGATCGGCCTGCCGACGCTGCCGGTGTTGCCGCCCTTGCGCGTGGCGGTGTTCCTGACCGGCGACGAGCTGGTGGAGCCGGGCCAGCCCTTGGCGGCCGGCCAAATCTACAACTCCAATGCCTACTGGTTGTTGCCGGCCCTGCACAAGCTGGGCTGCGAGGTGATAGACCTGGGCATGGTGGGCGATGCGCTGGAACCGACCCGCGAGTTGCTGCGCGACGCAGCGGCTGTGGCCGATGTGGTGATCACCTGCGGCGGCGTATCGGTGGGCGAGGAGGATCACGTCAAGGCGGCGGTGGAAGCCGAAGGCGAGTTGAATTTGTGGAAGGTGGCGATCAAGCCGGGCAAGCCGCTGGCTTATGGCCGCGTTGGCGATGCCGACTTCATCGGCTTGCCGGGCAATCCGGTCTCCGGCTTCGTGACCTTGCAGACGCTGATCCTGCCCTTCCTGCTCAAGCGCATGGGCCTGGCTGTGCCGGAGTTGTCGGCGCAACGCCTTCCCGCGGCATTCGCCTGGAGCCAGCCCGATGCGAAACGCAGCGAGTTTCTGCGGGTGCGCAAGGTCATGGGCAGCGCGGGCTGGGCGCTGGAGATCTATCCGCAGCAGGGTTCCGGCGTGTTGATGTCCTGCGCCTGGGCGGATGGGCTGGCGGTGTTGCAACCGGGACAGACGGTCAAGCCGGGCGATTTGCTGGACTACCTCGAACTGGTGGTTTGATGGCTGTCATCCGTTTTCTGGATGCCCGCGGCGCGCTGTTGCATCAGGCCGAGGCGATGGCGGGCGACAATCTGCTGGATGTCGCCCGGCTGGCCGATGTGCCGCTGCATTGGCGCTGCGGGCAGGGAACCTGCGGCACTTGCAAGGTCAGGGTGTCTGGCATGGCCGCGCCGCAGCGGCCCAGCCGCAAGGAGCGCAATGTGCTGCTGCGCGCCGGGGCCATCGATGCGGCTCAGGCCGCGCGCGAAGAGTGGCAGGAGGCCGAGCCTTGGCGCTTGGCTTGCCATCTGGCGGTGGAAGAGGGGCCGGGTTGGGATGTTTCCTGCCCGGATTATTGAGCGGTAGGGCGAAAGCCCGGCTCCGCCGGGCGTTCCGCAGATTCAGATGGTAGCCGTGTGAGGATGTCGGATCGCCCCGTGGGCGGGGCATCCGACCTACGGTGGGTCAGCTGAAGCGCGGCGCGAAAATTGAGCGCCAATCTGCGCGATAAATGGGATTCGTCCATTTTGCAGCATCTGCAACAGAATTGCATTTTAAGGGGCCTCTTGGCCCCTTCGCTGTTTCTAGACGCTTGTCACCAGTTGCGTATGATCAGCTCGCCCTTCCTCTCCTTACTGCGGCAGCCTCCTCCTACGCTGTAGTTGATATCCACTCTTTCAATCGTCAGCCCGTCAAACGCCTGGCGCATTTCCGGGATGTCGTTGACCGAAATGATCATGTGCCCCTTTATGTTCCTGGCCAGCTCGGCCATACGCTGGTACTGATGCAGTCCAAATTCAACACCGTACCCTTGGGTACCCCAGTACGGTGGATCGCAGTAGACCAGTGTATGGTCGCGGTCGTACTTCTTGATGCAGTCGGCCCAGTCCAGGTTTTCGATGTAGGTGCGGCTCAGGCGAAGGTGGGCAGCTGATAAGTCTTCTTCCAGCCGCAGTAAATTGAGTCTGGGTGGGCTGGTGGTGGCCGTGCCAAAATTCTGGCCATCTACCTTGCCACCAAAGGCCATTTTCTGCAGATAGAAGAATCGGGCTGCTCTCTGGATATCGGTTAGAGTCTCCTCCGGCGTAATCTGCAGCCACTTGAAGATTTGCCGCGAGGTCAGTGACCATTTGAATTGGCGGACAAACTCCTCAAGATGATGACGTACCACCCGGTAGAGGTTGACCAGTTCGCCGTTCACATCATTGATCACCTCAACTTTGGCTGGCTCTTTCAGGAAGTACAATGCGGCGGCTCCGCAAAACGGCTCAACGTAGCAGGTATGTTCCAGGAAAAGCGGGAGGATATGTTTTGCCAGACGGCGTTTGCCGCCGACCCACGGAACAATGGGGGATGCTGTGATTTGTAACATCTGCAAGACTCTTTCTTATTGCGAAATATCCCGATAGGCTTGTTGATACCGTGGGCCTACGGTAGCTAGCCTTGGGTTGACTTGCAGGTCTCGTCTGCGGGTCAGCTGGCCGAGTGGGTGCTCCAACACTCACTCGGCCGCTGCTTCTCAATGCTTATTGGCCAGGCAGTGTTGGCCAGTCGATCTTGCCGGGATATCCGGATTGTTGCGGCACGCGCGACAGCTCCACCCGGTAGCGGCGCCACGCGGTCAACTGGTCCTCCTCTGCCGTTGTCGCCATCTTCAGGTCCGCCGCATCTTGCAGCGGGATAATGGCGGCGTCGGCCTGGCTGCGCTTGGCTGCAATCTCGGCCTCTGTTGCAGCGGTTTGCGCGGCCTGCTGGGCAGTCGTGTCTACCGCCCACGCTTTGCCTTGCCAGACGCCAAACGGCGGCGGCTCCAGCTCGGTGGCTTCCAGGCTGTCCGGCGTGTCGCCCAGCTGGGCGGCCACGGGCTGCGCGGTGGCCTTGCTCCACAGCGGCACGCCGCGCCAGTCCGGCAGCAGCTGCCAGCCGCCGCCCAAGATGCAATGCTGCGGAATTGCGCCATCCACTGTCCGCCATGCCACTGCCTGGCGAGGCCCAGCCGCTGGCGGCGCGGTTTCGGCGGCCCAGGCCGGAATCAAGTAGATCTCATCCACATCCAGCGGCGAACGCTGCGCGGTGGTTTCGCCGGCGTATTCGCCGGTTGCGGCGCTGTAGCAATACACGGTTTTTTGTGTGGTTTCAGTCATGGTGTTCTCCGTCAGATTTTGATGCAGGCGAGCATGGCGATGTTGCGGGGGCGGACTTCGTTCGAAACGGGAACCACTCGACTGGCATCAAAGATAAAGTCATCGGTACGGCCGTTCTGCGTCGCAGAATTGGCAACCGAGCCGGACTGGGTGTCTGCAAGTGCAATGGCTCCACTCGCGCCATCAAAGCATGTACCAGACGCGCTGATTGATCCCGTAATGTTGCGGATCGCATCCATTTGCAAACTGCCAAAAGCGCGTCCTGAGTCTGCGTCTGTGCGCCCGGCGCTCCAACCCCGCACAAATTCGCCGCGTAAGTCCGGGATACCAAAAGTTGTTTTGCCATCCCCTACGCCGAACCGGTCGCCAATGGCGGCAAACAGCGCCGCATACGCTACGCGTGAGACATTTTGCGCGCCGTCACATTTCAGCCAGCCGGCCGGCGCGGCATCGCGGGCAAAAAATGCGATCTGCCCAGGCGGAGCGGCGGAGGCCACATCGTCAGTTGTCGCCAGGCGTGTCCCGATACGCGCCGGCAGAGAGCTGAGATCTATGGCTATGCCGCGATTTTCCCCTCCGGTCTCAAAAATTCTCAGGCAATTCCGCCAAATATCGATGGCAACATCACCATTGAGGCTGGAGTTTACCGACCGCTCAAAATTCAGCTGCCCACCCTCATCTCCACCCTGGGCAGTGATGATGGTGTCAGGCGCCAGGCGCTCGATCTTCGTTACCCCCTTCAGGACTGGATTGCTGGACAATGCGAACTTATCATGCAGCCAACCATAACCTTGCGCCCAAAGCCCGCCGGTAACATCCGCGACGAGGACATCTTTAGAGTCAACCCGCAAATTGATGGTTTTACTGCCGGTGTTGGGGTTGGAGCCGGAATAGTCGGCAAACATGCCGGTATCGCCATCCGGCCCGAATGCGAAGCCGACGGCCGCAGAGTCATTCATCGGCAGGCCTTTTGCCGCCCGGAACGATTGCGCGCTGGCTCGGCCGGCACCATCCAGCGGCACCGCGTCGGCGATGCCGTAGCTGGCCAGCGTGCTTTGCTGGCCACTTTTCAGCACTTTCACCCATGGCTGCCAGATACCATTTTCCACCCGAGCTTCGAACGTCGCACCACCCCATGACTGGTAGGCAATGCTGCCCCAGCCTGGAACCAGGAAATTCACTGCCAGCATGCCATTGCTGGCGATGGGCCTGTCTTTGACTAAATCGGCAACGTGATACAAACCATTCGGCCGAAACTCCAAGCATGAGCCTTGCGTGATGTTTTTTGCAAAGCCTAGCAAACCGGCATTGGCCAAGTCGGCTTTGTCTGCCTTGTTCGACAAGGTATTGGCAATGGTGCCGGCGAAGTTCTGATCATTCCCCAGCGCGGCCGCCAGCTCCTGCAAGGTGTCTAGCGCGCCCGGCGCGCCGGCCACCAGATTATTGACGGCGGTTTGCAGGTCCGCCTTGCTCGCGGCATCAGTAATGCCGTAGCCGCCCAGCGTGGTGGGCTTGCCGGACATGATCTTGGTCCAATCCAGCGACGGGACATCATAAGCCGCCAGCGCGCGGCCAGCGGTGACGCGGCCTTTGGCGTCCACGGTGGTCATCGCCCAGGTACCGGGCGTGACCGGGGTATTGGCCAGCGTCAGCGCACCGCTGACGTTGCCGCTGGCGTCGAATGTCACGCTCCAGCTGCCGTCGCCTGTCATGGCGATGTTGCGCGGGGTTTTGAGGCGGTCGGCGTATTCGGCTGTCAGCGCGCCGGACACGATGTCGTCGATCTGCTTTTTCAGGAAGGCCGTACGGTTGGCCAGCTGTTTGCCCTGCAGGTTGTCGATGCCATCCGGACCGGCCAGGACCGGATCAGAGGTCTCCAGTTGATAGATGCCCGCCTCCCAGACGGACTTTTCCGGCAAATACGCCATCAGGCACTCCCTCGGTTGAATTGTTTATTTCGGGTGGCAATCGCGCCGTTATGACTGTTGGCCACGCCCTGGAAGTCGAGGCTGGTCAAGTGGCATCGAGCAGGCGCATACATGGCCAACATACTGCGCACCTGGTTGGCCTGGTCGTTGGTGATCGGCTGCTGCAGCAGTACGCGGTAGCGCGCCCATGCGGTGGGCTCCCCATGGAAGTAAATCCCGTCGCGGCGAGTGGTGCCGTCATGTTGTTTGTTAGCCAGCCCCTCAACCAGCGTCACCTCGCCCAGTCCCAGGCGACGGATCACTTCGCGGATCGCCCAGGGCGTACCCTTGTAGCGGTGCAGTTCAATGGCGCTCTTGATCAGGCTGCGTTGCGCATCATCGGACTCGGCCAGCGCCCAGCCATCAGCGCCGGTCAGACTGAGCTGTTCGGCCAAGTGTGGCAGCGCCGAGCGGGTCACGTTGTCCACCAGGTAGACCAAGAGCGTGGACAAATCCGCTTCGCTGATCCTGGCCGACAGCGCGGCCAGGATGCGGCTGCGGGTGTCGCCAGCCAGGGCTGGCGGCAGCGGCAGGTCAGCCATTGGTTGCCTCCGTAGGCATCAGCTTGATGGCGCTGCAGCGCGCCCATTCGTTCTCAGCGAGCTCCAGCCGCTGCGGGCTGATCAATGTCACTTCATAGACGCCGTCGACCTGCAGCGCGGCGATCACCTGGCTGGGAACAATGTCTCGGCCAAGCGCGGCAGAGTGGTAGGCGGCATAGCTTGAGGCACGCTCATTTGCTGCTTTACGCACAAACGTCGCATCAGCCGAGGAGAACAACTTGAGCTGGGCTTCAATGACATAGTCCACGGCGGCGGGTGCCAGTGTCTGCACTTGGTCGGTCAGCGGCCGCACCTTCTCAGCCGAGCAGGTCGCCTGCACCAGGGCGAGCATATTGGCGTCCGGCAAGCCGGTTTTCAGCAAGGGGTAGAGCTGGACCACGCCAGGCGTGGGCGATAGCACGGCTACGTCAACAATGCTCTGGTGCGCGCGTAGCGCGTGGAAACGGTAGGCCTGGC
Organism: Chromobacterium sp. IIBBL 290-4; assembly: GCF_024207115.1. NCBI lineage: Bacteria > Pseudomonadati > Pseudomonadota > Betaproteobacteria > Neisseriales > Chromobacteriaceae > Chromobacterium > Chromobacterium sp. IIBBL 290-4. The sequence continues at coordinate 4,445,343 of NZ_CP100128.1, read as the reverse complement.
GGCTGCCGGCATTGGAGAATGACTCAGGCGCCAGCATGATTCGCTCACGCAACCGTTCGTCGTCCTCTTCGTCCACGCCGCCGGCCGTCACCGCCGTGTTGGTTACCACCACGTCCATGTCGCCCAGGTCGTCCATCAGGTTGACGATCTGGCCAGGCTGCCAGCCGTTGCCGGCGCTGCCGGCGTCCTGGCAGGTGGCTGCGATCTCCAGCGATGTGCGGCCGGCCGGTAGCGTGGCGGCCTCGTCGGTGGCGAAGGCCACCACGCCGTCGCCGCTCTCGGCGCGGGTGCCGACCGGAATTGGAAGCGGGCTGGCTAAGGGCGCATCCAGGCTGAACCGCAGCGTGGCGCGCGCGGGCTGGGCTGGGAGACGAGTGACGCCGACTAGCTGGCCCAGGTAATCCAGCATCGGCGCGCGGGCGTAGGCCACCAAGTTCTGCTTGGCCGCCTCCTGGATGCCGATGCGAACCAGGGTTTGGCGGTAGGCGATCAAGTCGATCAACAGCCGCTCCACCTGGGCCGGATACAGGGTCTTGCCGCTCTCCTGCTCGTACTGGGCGATAAGCTCGGCCGTGATGACTGCAGGGTCTCGCGCAATGAAGTCGGGTTCGGGCAGCGTCACAGCCTGACCTCCGTTTCCCTCACGCCAGCGGCGATGCGCCAAATCACGCGCAAGACGATGCGGGCGCCGTCGATCAACGGCGTCACCTTCACCAGCTGGCAGCGCGGCTCCCATTGCCGAATCGCTTCCACGGCTTCGCGCACCACATGCGGCACGGCCTGGGTGACCGGGTAATCGATATACAGATGGATGTCGGAACCGAAGTCCGGGCGGTGCGGATCGCTGCCCTTGGGGGTGCTCAGTATGATGCGGATGCACTGGTCGATGTCCGCCTCGGCCTCGACCAGGTCGGGGCAGTTCAGCGCGGGTTGCCAGTGAAGGGAATCAGATAGGCGGTTCATGCGGACAATGTTGCCGCGCAAACCACCTGGGGGACTTTAAAGGGGATTAGAACCTAGGGTGTCAGACCTGTGACGTATAAAGCTCTAAGGTTCTGGATTACGAAACTCTACTTTTTCGCCAATTGCATAGGTCGCCCCGGCGCTGGGGTCCACTTTTTTTACTTCCCCGGAGAGGATGTCGGGCGTGTCCGAATTTTTGTGTAAACGGGGTTTGGGTTACGCCTGTGGAATGCGTTCCTCGAACTGAATGGTAAAGCGAGTCAGCGCTGCCTTCCAATCCCGAATCGGCATGGTCCACTTCTGACTGATGTTCCTTAGCGCCAGATAGAACAGTTTCAGCAATGCCTCATCACTCGGGAACGAGCCCCGATTCTTGGTCAGCTTTCGCAGACTCATATTCACCGACTCGATGGCATTAGTGGTGTAGATCACTTTCCTGATCTCCGGCGGGTAGTCGAAGAATGGCGTCAACCGAGCCCAGTTGCGCCGCCAGGACTGACCAATTGGCAAATACTCGTCATCCCACTTGGCCTCAAACTCACCTAGCCGCTGCTCAGCTTCGTCGAGGGTGGCCGATTGGTAGATTCGCTTCAGGTCGGCGGCTACTTCAGCACGCCGCTTCCACGACACGTAGTTCAGGCTGTGTCGCACCATGTGCACGATGCACAACTGCACCGCTGCTTTCGGGAAGACCGCCTCGATCGCTTCCGGGAAACCCTTCAGACCATCGACGCAGGCGATAAAGATGTCCTGTACGCCCCGGTTACGCAGCTCGGTCACGACCTGAAGCCAAAACTTGGCTCCTTCCGTCTGAGCCAGCCACATCCCCAGAACCTCCTTCTCTCCAGCCAGGGTAATACCGATGGCGAGATAGACGGCTTTCACACGTACAGCTCCCTCACGTACTTTCACGTGGATGCAGTCGAGGTAGATGATCGGATAGAGCGAGTCCAGGGGGCGAGCCTGCCACGCCTTGACCTCTTCTGTGACGGAATCGGTGATGGAGGAGATCAGGCTGGGCGAGACCTCGGTGCCGTACATCTCTTCCAGATGGGCCTGGATTTCCCGAACAGTCATACCACGGGCGTAAAGCGAGATGACTTTGTCGTCGAAGCCGGTCCAGCGGGTCTGGTGCTTGGGAATGAGTTGCGGCTCGAAGGTACCCTGGCGGTCTCGTGGCACTTCGATAGGCAATTCGCCGAACTCGCCCTTGAGGGTCTTGCGGCTCTTGCCGTTCCGGGTGTTGCCGGCTGGATTGAGCACCGGCTCGTGTTTGCTATGGCCGAGGTGTGCGGCCATCTCAGCATCCAGTGCTTTCTCGACCAGCAGCTTGGTCAGTTGCTTGAGTAGGCCGTTCTCACCGATGAGGTCTTCGGGCTTCTGATAGTCGGCCAGCAAGCTGTCCAGTAGTGTGTCAGGTACGTCGTGTTTCTTTGAGCTCATTGTGTCTCCAGACTAGGTGGCAGTTTCCTGCCAAATGTCCGTTTACACAAAATTCAGTACACGCCCGATGTCCCGTGTGACACTCTCCAGTGCAATGCACAGCAACTGCCCTGACAGCAACTTAACCTTGACCACATCCCCCACCGTAAAGAGATCGGGCGGTTTAGGAGCAGCGACCGTATTATGTGCAGCTGCGTATACATCGGCTATGTCATTAATGCGTCGTGTCATGCGTGCATCCTCCGTTCATGGTTTGCGCCCGGCGCAGACGCCCAAACGACAACTACGACATGTCCTAAATTGTGCATGGCATATTCTCTTTCGGTTATGTCACACAATCAGGCCTCCTGAGTATTGCGCTTCACAACATTGAGCTCAATCAGTGGGTGTGATGATTGGAATTCCCTCCCGCATCCATGATAGACCCGCTGGCGCTCACATCGCCATCCACCCGCACATCCCCGCTGATCACCGCCGCCGAACCGGCCCCGCCAGACACCGCCATCCCGCCTTGCCCCACCAGCTTGCCCTTCACCAGGACGTTGCCGGAGAACTCGGCATCCGGCGCGTCCACCGTCACCTTGCTGCCGGCCTGCAGCAGTATGTCGGCGCTGGCCTGCATCACCACCTTCTGCACGCCGGACACGGTCAGCGTGTGGCTGGCGCGGTCGTACTCCAGCAGCGCGCCGTCCTTGAACCGCACCAGGAAGGTGTCGCGGCTGGTGGTGGGCGGCGGGTCGGCTTCGGAGTAGATCGCGCCCAGAATCACGCCGTCCTCGCCGCGCGCGTCCAGCAGCACTGCCACTTGTTCGCCGTCGTCGTAAGTCCAGCAGGCTTGGTCGTTCTGGCTTTTTGGGTAGGCGATGGGCAGCCACATGGTGCGCATATTGTCCATGTCCGGCAGGCGCACGCGGGCGAAGCCCGGCTTGCTGGCGCTGACGGTGCCGTACTTGATGGTGGCGCCGAATTCGTCCAGGGTTTCATTCATTTCTTCTTGCCTTTCTGCGGCGTGGCGCCGACCACCTCCACCTTGCCATCTTTCATGCCATAGACCTTCAGGCCTTTGCTGGCGGCCTTCTTGCCGGCATGGCCGGAGCCTTTCTGTACCGGCAGGCTGGCGCGCTTCACCTCCAGCTCGGTGGAGTAGCCGCTGCCGCGCTCAATCCGATGGCGGGCCGATTCCACCAGGTAGCGGCCATTCAGCTTGCCCAGGCCGGCCAGATCGAAGGTGGCGCCCGCCACCAGCTTCGGCTGGCCTGGCAACGCCAAGCTGCCGGACGTCTGCTCCAAGTTGCTCTTGTCCATCGCCGCCTTCACCTTGGCGTGGGCCGCCGCCCTGGACGTGGCGCGGCCGGCCATTTTCAGCGTGTCGCCGCTGGAGCCGGGCGTGTGGCCGCCTTTCTTGCTGGCCTGGGTGGCATGGCCCACCTCGGCCACCTGGCCGTTCTGCATTCCGTACACCACCAGCTTTTTGGTCTTGGGGTCGTGGCGCTTGAGCTTGGCCTCTTGGTAGACCTCCTTGATCTTGTCGCGCAGATGGACCGAGGTCAGGTCGGTCCTCTGCAGGGTCAGCACCGCCGAGCCGTCGCGCAGGTCGGCCAGTTCGCTGAACACCATCTTGTTGCCGGTGATCTTGAACACGTAGCCGAACTCCCGCGCCAGCCGGGTGAGGAAGGCCACATCGCGCTCCTGGTATTGCGTCACCCGGTCGATGCGGATATCGCGGATTTTGCCGACCAGCGTCAGGCGGTTGCGCTTGGCAATGCGCTGGGCGATGGCCGCCAGCGTGGTGTTCTCGTAGGCCCGGCCTACGCGGGTGCGCACCGACTTTTTCACACCGGCCGCCAAGGCCTTGATCGACACCGTAGACGGTGGAAAGGAGAACTCCACCTCGTCGATCTCGAACTCGCCGCAAGGCAGCAACGGCTCGCCGGCATAGCCGATCTTCAGCGTCAGCCTGTCGCCCTGGCGCGGATACCAAGCATTGATCCAGCGGCCATCGCTATCCTCCAGGGCTACTTCCAGTTCGTCCGACTGGCCGGACAGATAGTCGGAGTAGGTCACAGACAGCACATAGGGCGTGATGTCGCTGGTGATGTTGTGCTGCCCGTAAGCCAGCTGAAACACCGGGTGCGGGACGGCATTCAGCGCATCCATAACGGCAGTTCCTCAGCCAGGTCGGCTTGTTCAATCACCGGGATGGACAGCGTCAGGCCGCCGGTCAGCACCGGGCCGATCCGGACGTGTGGGTTAGCGGCGATGATCTGCTCGTATGCCAGCGCGTCGCCATAGTAGCGCCAGGCGATCTGGTCCCAGCGCTCGCCAGCCATGGTGAGATGGGTCAAATACATCAGATCGCCCTCGTGATGGCGCGGCTGGCCAGTTTGGAGACGGCGGGCGCAGCGGCGTTCAGCGCGCCGCCAGCCGCGCCCAGATAAGCGGACGCCCGCTCTAGTTGGCCCAGGATATTGCCGGCGCTCGCGCCGGACAGCGCGTTCTTGGCGCTGTCGACCACGCCCAGCGCCTCGCTGGCGCTGCGGGCGATGCCGGCCATCTCGGGCAGCCCGCTCATGCTGGACAATTTTTGCAATGGCCCGGCGGCATCTTTCAGTTGCGACAGCAGCCCCGGCACGCGGCCCAGCATGGCCTGCGGGCTGCCCATCTGCTTGGCCAGCGCGGCGGCATCGCCCGCGACCCGGATGGCGGCCTGTGCCTGGCTGGCATGCGCCGCCATTTTGCTGACTTGCTCGCGCATGCTGTTGGCGGCGGCATTGAGCGCGCCGCCTGCGGGTTGGCTGATGGCAGCCAGCGGCGCTTGCTTGGGTTGCACCGCCGGCGCGGGCGGCTTCTTCTTGTCGCCCACGTATTCACGCAGGGTGATGCTGGCCTCCAGCGCGATCAGCGTGCCGGCCTTGTCCGTTTGCTTGCTGGTGGCCGTCACATCGGTCAGAACGAACCAGCCCTTGTAATCGCCGTTGCCCAGCACCAGCGCCATGGCCTGGTGGTTTGCCAACGCCTGGCGCAGCTTCAGCAGTTCGGCCTCCGGATCGCAATATTGGCTGTGGAAGGACAGCTGGATGCGGATTTCGTCCAGTTTGTCCGCTATCCACTGCAGCCGCGGCTTTCCTTCAATCAACGCATGCTCGGCATAATCGGCGCCGAACTGCGACTCGAAACCGTCGAAATAGGTAATGAGGTCGAATTGCACCTCGCCCAGGAGCGCGAACATTAGTTGAATGCCCTCCGGTCTTGTTGCGCCGTAATGCGGCGGATCATCTGCTCCAGCTCCCGCAAGGACAGCTGCAGGCCGCTTTGCACCGCTGCCTTGGCCGCTTCCGGAGCGCCGGCCGGCAGATGAATGACGGGGCTGAAGTGGATGACATAGCCAGGCTTCTCCGGCTTAGGCTTGGCAGCTTGGGCGGCGGCAGGCTCAGTCTCGGTGGGCTGAGCGGCTGCTCGCACCCGGTTGGCCAGACGCGATTGAGCCGAGCCAGCCGCCCTCGCAGACAGGCCGCTGAGAGCATCAGGCCCTGCGGCAGCTACCGGCAGCTGAGGCTTGCCCCAGCCGCGAATGGTCGCCAGCGCCATGGCGCCGGACGCCTGGCCTGCGCCCGCTGCGGAACGCTGGATGCCTATGGCCGCGCCCTGGGCGATGTTGTCGCCAAAACCCATGAAGATGCGGGATGGAGACTTGATGCCGAGGGTGTTGGCGAACCAGCCCTTGATACCCGCTCCCAGGCCGACAATGGCATCCTTGGCCGCGCCGAGTTTGGACTTGATGCCGTTCACCAGCCCCATCACCAGGTCTTTGCCCGCCTGCAGGAACTTGCCCGGCAGCTCGCCGGCAAAGCGGATCACCGGCAACCAGTAGACGATCCAGCTGGCCACCTTGGACTTCATCCAACTCCAGGCGCTGGCCATGCCTTGTTTGATGCCTTCCCATAGTCCGCTGAAGAAGGTTTTGATGCGGCCCCAGTTGGCGATGATCAGCCGCGGGATGCCGATAATGGGGAAGATGTAGTTCAGGATCGGATAACGCTTGAATACACCATCCACTGCCGACCAGACTTTGCCGAAGAACGCCTTGATGGGTGTCCAGTAGCGATAGATCAGGTAAGCCGCTCCGACTATCGCCATCACGGCTATGCCTATCGGGTTCATCATCGCCGCGCGGCCCAGCCATAGGATGGCTTGGCCTGCCAGGCGAATGCCGCCAAGCAAGCCTCCGCCCAATACGCGGCCCAGCGCCAGCACGCCGCGCGCGGCCAGTATCAAGGGAGAGCCGAAGGCCATCGCCAAGCCCCGGCCAAACGGTAGCAAGAAGCGACCAAGCGCCAAGACCCCGCCGCCGATACTTCTCAAGCCGGAAATAAACGGCGCGAAGCGGCCGGCTTGCCATAAGGCCCGCAATAGAGTCCATTTGCTGGACACTGTCGTGATCGCGCTCGTCAGCGAGGTGAGCGGCGACAGCACCAAGTTGATGCCGTACTTGATGCCAATGAAGGCCATCTTGCCGGCAAGGAGGCCGCCTACCAAGCCAATGACTCCCTTAATGATTCCAGGGTGCGTTTTGGCCCACTCTCCAAAGGCTTTGACGCCTGGCTTCAGCGCCTGCAGCATTTCAGTCAAGGGCGGCAATAATGCATTGCCGATGGTGATGCCGATATCCGCTAGGCCTATCTTGAACGCCTTGAACTGCTCGGTCGCCGTTTCCATGCGCTTTTTATAATCACCCCCAAGCAGGTCTTTGTTACTAGCTTCGACTGAACCGTCCTTGATGCTTTTCATGTCTTTCATATTGGCGATGGCCGGGCGGATAAACGACATCGCCTGCATGTCCTGGAACAGCTCGCCCAATTTGTAGGCTTCCGACAAACGCTGCAGAGCGGCCTCGCGCTCCTTGTCATCTTTAATTGCCATGACCTTTTGAAACTGCCCGGCAGCTTCCGGTCCCTTCTTTCCCATGTAGCGGGTGATGATCTCCAACATCGACTGCACGGGTGTCATGCCCTCGGCCCGCAGATTCATCATGCTTTTCTTGAGGTCGATTCCCGCCTTCTCAAAATCCTTGAGGGTGTCTGGAGCGGTGATCTTCTGCAGGAAGTTCTTGAAATTGTTGGCCGCCTCATCGTTTGAGCCCGCCCCCTTGCGGGCAATCTGCAAGGCCGCGCCGATTTCGGCCACGGCCTCTTTGCCAGTGACCCCAAGCGCCTGGAACGACGGCGACAGCGCCGGCAACCACTTGGCCATGTCGCGGATTTCAAATTGGCCGCGCTTACCCGCGTAAGCCAGCATATTGAGCGCGCCTTCAAATCCATCCTCGCCTACCTTGAGGTTGTCCTTCAGGGCGATGGCCACGCTGCCCAAGTCGTCCATGCTGGCGCGAGTCGCGGTTGCCGCTTTGGCCATGATCGGAGCGTATTTCTCCAGCGCCTTCGCATCCTGGATGCCGCCGGCCACCAGCACGTTGGTGCCGCGGGCCACTTCGGACTGAAGCTGGTTCCACTTGAGCGCAGCATCCCGCACTGCGCTGCCGAGCTTTGCTTCCTCGGCTTTGCTGAATTCGCCGGTAATGGCGGTGTCGCGCATCTGATCCTGGAAGCCTGCCGCGACTTGTACCGATTTGACAATCGGCCCGCCCAACGCCAGCGCCGTGCCCGCTGTCTCAAACGCCTGGCCACGCAAATCGGCGCGCGCTGCCTTTAACATCTCGCCCCGCGCCAGGCTGGCGGTCAGGCGCTCCTGCTTGCCCCGGAGTTGGTCCAGAGTCTGGCCCAGCCGGTCGTATTGCCGTTTCAGTTCTGCGACATTGCGCGTGGGGTGGGACATCGCCTGCGCCATCGCCTCGCCCAGCCGATTGTGTTTGAGCCGCAACTCGTCGGCGACCTGGCCCAGACGCGAGGCGGTGCCGCGCGCCGATGCGAACGCAGACTGGAACGTGCCGGACAGCGCCGCGCCGATTTTTACCCCGATCAGCAGTTCATTGGCCATGCCATGCGACCTTTTGCTATGCTGTGAACATGTTTGAAAAAACCGCCCTCACTACCGCCAAAGCCATTTACTGGCTGGCCATCTGCAGCGGAGCCATCTGGCTGGCTTGGGTCTGCTTTGCCAATCTGCCGCTGTGGGCCGCGGTCATCCTGTTCGCCATCGCCTTGCCACTGGCAGCGATGGCCGGCGCGCCCTTGGCGGCCGGCGCATCCTTTGCGGCTGGCTTATTGGTGGGGGTCGTGCTGGCCGTGTACCGCCGCGCTATGCGCTTCGGCGCTTGAGCTCCCGCTCAGCCGCTCCCACCCAAAACCAGTAATTCGCCATCTCCAGCCCGTCGATCTCGGACGGCTGTATCCGCAACACAATCAACAGCACCTCATCCAGCGGCTGCAGGCTGGTCTCCGATGCCCACCATTTGGCGAAAGCAATCGGACAGCGTCTTGCTGTCGGCGATGTCCAGTTGGTCGATGTCTTCCAGCGTCAGACCCGTCATGCGGGCGAACAAAAAGTCTTCCTGGTCGGCGTCCTCCTGGCTGTAGCGGCTGGCCGCCTTCAGGTCGGCGCGCTTCAGGCGCTTGATGTCCAGCGCCTCGATGCGCTGGCCGGCGGCATTGGTGAACGGGTACTGCAGCGTGATCTTGTCCATGGCGGCGTCTTTCTCGTTGAGGGATCGGTTACAACAAGACGGATTGTGCTCGGCGGTTAACCCGATAGCCGTTAAAGGGCTTTAAAGCTGTCATGCACAATTGGCCAGTCGAAAACGTCAAGGCATTGTGGTAATTTTTGCGCCCATGAAACCCGTTATCCGATTAGGCGATCCCACCAGCCACGGCGGCAAAGTTGTCAGCGCCTCCAGCACCACCACCATGTTCGGCAAGGCCGTCGCCCTGGTGGGCGATTCGGTTACCTGCCCGCAGCAAGGCCACACCAACTGCGTGATTGTGGAAGGCGACCCCACCTGGACGGTGGGCGGCAAAGGCGTGGCGCTGGACGGCCATGCAGTGAGCTGCGGCGCCAAGCTGATCAGCACGTTGGGCTCTGTGATGCGCAGTTATGAGGGCAGCGGCACCGCCACAACAGGCGCAGGGGCCGATGTCGCAGCTGTTGCCGCGGCAGCCGCAGCCGCCGTCGCGCTGATGTTTAATGACAAATATCAATTACGAGATGAGGATGGCCAACCTTTGAAAAATGCCGAGTACACCATCATTCGAGCGGATGGCAGTCAAGAGAGCGGAAAAACGGATGGTAGTGGCCATACCCATATGCTTGATGATCATAAGGCGGCGGAAATCGTGGCGATCCATATTGGGGATTTTGATGACTGATACCACCGCACATGTCAGCGAAACGGGCACGCCTTTAGTCAAGGTCGCAGAGAAAACCACCACGCCCGCAAGCGATAGCAGCGCCAAGGTTGTCCAAGTCGATAAGAAAGCCATTCGCAAAGCGCAGAACGAGGCTTATCTCAGCAAACCCAATGTGAAAGCCTTTCTCGACACGATAGCCGACTGTGAAGGCGGCGATTACGACTTTATGTACGGCGCGGTCAAGGGTAAGAAAAACGACAAGTGGCGTATCAAAGACTATTCCACGCACCCAGGCGCAGGCGCCGGCGGCAAAACAACTGCAGCAGGCCGGTATCAAATTAACAAAGCGAACTGGACCGAGAACGGCATCAAGAAAATGGGGCTGTCGGACTTTTCGCCTCATACGCAAGACCTGATCGCGGTGGAAGGCCTAAGGCAAGCCAAGGCAATCGAGGCTGTGGTCGATGGCGACATGACTGTTGCGATTGGCAAGGCCGCCAAGACTTGGAACTCCATGCCTGTAGGCAAAGGGGCTGGCAACCGAGTCGCGGGGCAGCACTACTTCAAATATGAAGAAGTGGTGTCGATGTTCAAAGGCCATGGTGGAACCGTGAGTAAGGAATGATGATGAAAGCTCTTGGTCTGGTAATCGCATTATTTTCAAGCGCTGTGCTGGCTAAACCTATCTTCGAAACCTATACGGAACAGAAAACGAATGGCTGGCCCGGCGTGTCCAAGACGCAGGCGGAATTGATCGTCAGTTCGGATGCGGATCTGAAATCTCAGGCCGACGAAGAAATGGCGGACAAGGACATCAAGGCTGGGGACTATCAGCAGCTGTTCGTCAGCCGCAAGCTCCCCCTTTCCACAAGCCACAAGACTTTCTTATTGGTCCGTCCAAAGCTGGAGCCGTATCTCTCGACTTTCTATGGTGCGCACACCTTCTTTCACTGGATTGTGGATGAGCGGAACAGCATCATCCATGCGGGCAATTCAGACGCTTTTCGGGTGTTAGGCAGCGGCAGCAACGGCATGAAGGACATAGAGGAGGCTCAGTGCCGTGGCGGGAAATGCTATTTGACCAGGCTTTCGTTTAAGGCCGGCAAGTATCAAGAGGTCTCTTGCTCTACTCAAGACATTGATAGCGGCAAGATCACGAAGGGTTGCAAGTAAGCCAGGCCATGCAAAACATCATGAAAGCGTTTTTCCTGCTGGTCTGCATGGCAACGATGCAACCGTCCGCAGCCGAAACCGCTCCCCCTCAACAGCCAGGAGACGTCGCGCGTTTCCAGGAAGACGCGGATAGCTGCATACATTTATCTGGCGAAATCAGTGGGGAGCGTTCCGCAGAGCAGCGAAAGCTGGTGAAGCAGATCAATCGTTACTGCGATAGCGCAAAGCGACAGCTGAAGCGCCTAGACAAGAAATATAAGGACAATGCGAAGGTGCAGGAGCAACTGAAGCCATATCGGGAGGACTTGATTTAGTCGCCCTGTCGTCGAAATAAACCAGGCCCGCAATCGCGGGCCTGGTTCTTGGAAGCAACGATCAGCCGCCGATATGGCTGCGGTACACCGACATCATGTCCTCGCCGCCCACTCGGAAGATGTTGGCCAGGTAGTCCAGCTCCAGCACCTCCTGGCCGTCTATCACCTGCTTGAGATAGGTGGCACTGAAGGCGGAGCCGAACTCGGCGTTGTCATGCTGTTTGTAGGTGCCCAGCGGGTTTTTCTTGAACATCACCGTTAGGTAGGTGACCAGGCTCACTTCCTGCAGCCGCCCCTGGGCGCCATAGGTTTCGATGCTGGAGCGGCATTGCAGTTGCGCCGCCTTGAACGGGTTGGCCGCTATCTTGGCCGCGTCCAGGTAGAGCGAGTTCCACTTGATCTCGCCCTCTAGCTTGTCGAAGCCGGCCGGCAGCTCGATCTTGCCTATCATGCCCAGCGCCTTGTGTTCCTGCATGATGGCCGACACATCCGGCAGCTTTACCTCATCCGCCCGCCCCAGCAGCGAATTGCCGTTGAGGTAGATATTGGCGTTGGTGATGCGGTTGATTTCAATCTTGCCGGCCATTTCAGTTTCCTCCCTTCAGGCTGAGCAGGTATTCCGAGCTGATCTCGGTTTCAAAGGTCAGCCGCTCCAGCGGCGGCGGGGGCGTGTATTTGTAGCTGACCAGCAGATGTCCGGCCGCCAGCTCGGTTTCCGGGTTGCGCGCCGGGTCGAACCAGGCTTTGAAGCCCAGCAGCGCGCCATCTCCTATCAGTTTGCGGCCGTAGCCGTTCACCGATTCCACCAGCGAGTCGATGGTGGCCTGGTTCAAGGGCATGTCGATATATTGCAGGCTGAAGTAGCGGATGGATTCGTTGATCACATCGCCGGTGCGGCGCACGTTCTCGAAGTTGCGCATGTGGCTGACGGTCGGCCAGGCAGCAGTGCGGTTGCCCCACAAGCGGTAGCCGCTGCCGAAGCTGCTGAAGACGGTGGTAATGCCTTGCTCGTTCAGCAAATTCACTTCCGATTGCGGGTCGTCAATCATCGCCGACAACTGCCGCTCCACCCCGGTGATGCCGGCCAGCTCCTGGTTGGAGCTGGACCACCAGAAGCCTTTGTCGTTGTCCACCTTGGCGCGCAGGCCGGCAGCGCGGGCTGACAGCGGCTCCAGCCGTTCCGCATTCAAGACCGGGTCGTATACCTTTACGTGCGGGTAGCACAAGCGCACGCGGTCGCTGGATGTGTTGAAGTTGATGGTGCCGGCCGGACCACGGCCAGCCAGCGCCTGGGCGAAGGTGGTGGCGATAGGCGCGTCGATATAGGCCACCGCATCCAACTGCTCCGCCATGGCCACCAGTTCCACCGCCACCGAATTCTGGGTGCACCAGCCGGGCGCGATCAGTAACTTGGCGAAAAAACCGAACCGGTTATAGGTGTCCTTCAGCGCCTTCAGTCCAGTACGCACGCCGGCCGCGTTGACGGTGCCGATGATGTCGGCGGCGGTCACCTTGGCCGGATCGGCGTAGTCGTAGCTCGCCTTGAGCGCCGCCCCAGCGGCGATTTTGCCGGTTTTCAAGCGGGTGACGATGCCCGCCAGCGCGTCCAGCGCATAGTCCGCGCCTTCGGCATAGTTGACGCTGCCATCCGCGTTCTTGAGCGCCAAATTGGATACCGCGCCGCGCCCCAGCTTGGCTCGGTCATTGGCCTTGTCCAGCGCAACCATCTCGGCGGCGGCGCTGCTCTTGTGAATGGCAGGGTCCAGCACGTTGATCACAATGACGGTGCCGGCGCCGTGGTCGTAAATCGCGTCCAGCGCCTGCGGGATGGTGAAGTCGGCCAGTTGCGGGCCAAAGGCCGCCGCGTCCTTTTCCGACAGCGTCAGGGTGGCGGTGTTGACCGCGCCGGCCGGCGCGGTGCCGATCAAGCCAATCACCGCCGATTTGACGGTGCGCACCGGGCGCGGGCCGCGTTCGACTTCAATGGTTTCGACGCCATGCAGGTAATTCGCCGCCATGATCAAGCTCCTTTCTCGGCCGAAGCCTCATCGCCCGTCGCGCGCCCGCCCTTGGCCTTGGCCGGTTCCTGAACCGGAACCAGGTATTGCAGCGCCAGCAGCGTCTGGGTGTATTCGTGCTCGGCCGGCATGTCCACTTCCTTGCCGGGATACAACATGATTTCCTGGCCATCGGCCAGCGTGACCCCGCTCACCGGGCCGCTATACAGATACTTCATGCTTGCTCCTCATGATTGACTTGGCTTAGGACGGGCGAGTCGGCGGTGTCGTCCTCCTCGACTTGCATCGCCAGCGCGGTGAAGTCGACGGCGTATTGCCACAGGCCGGCGGTTTGCCCCAGGAAGCGCTCGCCTGCGGCCTGCAGCTTGCGGCAATCCGGCAGCCGGTAACCCACCAGCGCGCGGCGGACATCGTCCAGCACCGCCACTGCGCCCGTGCGGCCGTTTAACTGCCGCAGCACAACCGTCACCGACAGTTTGACGGTGCGCGGCTGGGCCACGATGCCGGCATCTACCGGCGCGGCGAACTGGCTGCCCAGGTAGCTGACCAGCAGCGCGCCGGCCGGGTGATTGAGCCGATATTCGGCCGGCCGCTCCGGGAAGTACTCGACGGCCAGGCTGGGAAGCCTGGCTTGCAGCCGCGCCGCCAGGGCGTCGATGATCTCAATGGTGGCGGCCATCAGCGGTAGCGCTCCAGCATGGAGGCGCTGAACAGCTGGCGCCGCGCCCGGACCTTGACCTCGCCCGGCTCCGGAGCGGCTTCTCCGGTTGGCAGGCCGATGGTCAGCTTGCCGTCGCGGATGGACTCCAGGATCTGCAGTGCGGCCTTGTAGGTGCGAGTGACGGCGTCCGGCAGCTCGTTCCCCTCCGGCCGCCGCGCATACAGCCAGTGCCGCGCCAGGTTGACAGTGTTGTCCTTGATCACGGACGGCACCGTGGCCAGCGGCAGCACGTAGCGGCCGCGCAGGTGCGCGTCCACCAGCTCCTCGGCCTGGCGCACCGCTTCCTCCACCACGGCCAGGTTTAATTCCGGCGCGGCGCGGAAATCGCTGGGAGCGTCATTGCTGAGCTGAACCAGCGTCGCCTGCGGGATGGCCAGTTGCAGGTCGGCCAGGGTGCAATAGCGCATGTCAGATGCCCCGCAGGATGCGGATCACGTCGCCGGCCGCAGTGGAGGCGTCCAGGGCGATGCCGTTGGCCAGGCCGGCCGCCTTGACCACCGCTTGCCCGGAGGCGTTCGACTGCACATCCGCGCCGGCCGCAATGGCGCCGCCGGCCTCCACCAGGATGGCCCCCAGCACGTTGGCCGGCACCATGTTGTCGGCCCCGGTGTCCACCTCGACCACGCCCAAGGCCTTGGCGCCGTCGCCGCAGGTCTTGCCGTCCAGGCCGACAAAGCGGCGCGCCTGCAGATCAGCTGCGGCCAGCACCGACAGGGTCAAAACGACGTTTTGTCCTTTCACTTGCCTTCTCCTTTCTTGCCCGTTTTGGCGGTGTCGCCTGCCGGCGGCGAGTCTTCGCTTTCGGTGTCGGTCTGCTGGTCAGTTTTGCTGTCGGCCTGCTGCTCACTGGCCTGGGTGGTTTTCACCTCCACCAGCCAGGGAGACAACTGCGGTTCGTCCAGCTCGATGGTTTGGCCTTCCTCCAGCAGTTGGCCATCGTGTTTCACCGCCATGCCTGCAATGCGATAGATCGGCATACATCCTCCTCACGCCACATCGCTAATCAGGTAGCCGGCATCGGCGCCGACCACCACCAGCTTGTAAATGTCGGTATGACGCACATAGCGCACCTTGCCGCCTTCGCCATCGTACTTGTCGGTTTCCGGCATGTTGCGCTTGCGCAGGGTGTAGCCGAAGGATGGGATGTCGGCATCGCCATCGGTGCCGGCGGCCGGCTTGGCCACATAGGCCAGCACCACGTTGTCGCCCCAGATATCACCCGTCGCGCTGCGGCCGTCCGATGCCAGCGCTTCGCCGATGAAAATGTCTTCCAGTCCCCACAGCGCCTTCAGGTGTTCAATCGTGATCAACTTGCGCTCCTGGGAGCCCAGGGCGTTGGCCAGCTTGGGATGGAACTTCAGCGTGGCGTAGGCGGATGCGCCGATGACGGCGGTGTTGGGGCGCATGCCGGTGCGCTGACGCACCACCTCTTTACCATCTTCCACCTCCTTGACCGGGTCGCCGCCGCCGTTTGCCCACTTGCTGCTGCCGGACAGCGCCACCTTGGCGCCGGGCAGATAGGTCTTGGGGTTTTGCGCCAGGAAGGCGGCGGCCACTTCGCGCCGCAGGTCGATGGCGTCCTTGACCCGCCTGGCGGCTTTGACTTCTTCGTTGAACATCGATTCGGCTTGCTCGCGATGGTCCACCGGGTAGGCCAGATCATGCTCGCGCAGCACCACGTCCAGGGTCTCCGGGTCGTCGGCGATCATCACATTGGTGCGGCCGCGGATGGCGCGCTCGGTTTCCCACAGCAGAAAGGCTTCCTTGCCGAACAGCGGGATGATGCCGGCCTCCTTGTCCAGCGGCGCAATCGGGAACAGGTTCTCGCCGATGTATTGCGCGTTGCGATAGCCGCGCGCCAGGCTGGTCAGTACCGGGTCGACTACCCGGAGTTTCTGCAAACGGTCGCTCATGGCGGCTCCTTATTCAGTTGGGACGGGATTTCAGCAGCTGGCGCACGGCCTGCTCGTAGGGGATGCCCTTCTCTGCAGCCAGGGCGGTGGCCCGGTTGTGCAGCTGCAGCCGTTCCGGATCGGCGCGCTCGCCGAACTCCAGCGAGCCGTCCTGCTCCCACTGATTGGCCTTGTCCTTGGTAGCGGCCTCGCTGAAATCGATCACTTTCGGCATGTCGCCCAGGAAGCCCTTGAAGGCGCGGGCCAGCGGCTGCTTGGCATCGCCCTCGCCGAACTCGACGGAGGCCTCGCCGTCCGCAAAGTCCAGAAAAGCCACTACGGCGTCCTTGTGCTTGGGCGCCAGCTTGCCTTCGCCGATCAACTGCTCGGCATAGGCAAGATGTTCGTCGTGGCGCGCAGCGGCGGCCGTTGCCTTCTTCTCGGCCGCGGCCGTCGCCAGTTGCTGCTTCAGCCTGGCGTTTTCCGCCTCCAGGGCGGCTTGCTGTTCAGGGGTCACTTCAGAGGTCTCCTTGGGTTGGGATGGATCGGCAAAGGAAGAGGAATCATCCTGGCGGGCGTCGTCCTCCAGGTTGGCCACGGCATAGTCGGGAATGACCTTGTCGGCGGCATCGAGTCCGAACTGGCTGATCAGCCACTCGCGCATGCGGCGCCAGAGGCTGGCGTTCTGGACGTCGCCCCAATCGCCGAACTCGACTACGTCGTCGTCGGCCTCGCCGAACTCCACTGGGCGCAGCCCCTTTACGGCTGGCGGCTGCGCGCCTAGGAAGCCGACATGGCGCAAGTAGTAGACGCCGGGCACCGGGTTGTTCGGCGAGTCGGGACGGTAGAAGGAGGCGGAGATTTTTTTGTAGCGGCCGGCCTCCACCAGTTCGGCGAAGGCCGGGTCCACCTGACGCGGCTCGGCCAGTAGGCCAATGTCGCGGGCGGCGAGAGACTTTACCCAGCCATAAGCCGGCGCGTCGTGTTTGGGATGGCCGATCACGATGGGCGCCTCATGCAGGGCCGGATCGTAGGCGCGGGCACTGGCCGCGAGATCGGACTCGGAGAAGTCCAACACGTCGCCAGACATCGCTGTCTGGCGGCCGGATTTGAATACGTGCAGGGGTTGGGTCGCGTTCATGCCGTCATGGTGAACGGCGTCAGCGGGAGGGACGTTTAATCGGCTTTAAAGTTTTCGTCGGGTCTCGAATGAGTCAACGCGGAGCTTGAGGTAGGACAGTCGCCGAGTGAGAACCCAGCCCAAGCGTGAATAATTCCTCCTGCTTCCCTGGCAACTTTTCATGAATGATGCGAAGCACAACTTCGACATCTTCACGGCAGCGCACCGCAAACACATCATTTTGGATGCGTGACTCCCAATCATCCAGTAACCGATCAAAGGCTTCCCTGTACTGGTAAGTGGCTGCAGTCTTTTGTTCGACCTTTTTGAGATCCTTGGATCGGCCATGAGCAATTGTGTTTCGGAATGCAAATAGATCACGCAACGTTTGCCAAGGACGGCCGCTCTTTGCATTTGGAACATTAATCTCTAGCCGGTCAATGATCAGGTCAAACTTGTCAAGTGGTCGAAGTCGATCAAGGTGGCCCCAATGAGCGAATAGACTCGGTCCTATATGATTCTGATAGGCCTCAAAGGTAAAGGCCGTCAACAATATTGATGAGAGAAATTGCCACGAAGAGTCTTCTGGGCTCTGCCGTGCTAGTTCCAATACACAATAACTAGCATCCCAAAGCTCTGAATACATAATCATCTGTCGTTCTGTTTTTACCTCGACAATGACCTTGCTTGTCTTGCTCATGATGGATCACCTCCTTAGTCGTTAAGCGCTATCGTGGTTGACCTCACTCGCAGGGAACCAGTGGGCCTCATCTCCAATCAGTAAAGCCTTTATAAAGCTTTACACCTTCACTGCGCCAGCTGTGGGCCATCATCAGGCGCAGGAAAATAAAAAACCTCCCCTGTGGCTATTACACCGCAGGGGAGGTTTGACTTAAGCCGGCACCATTACAAACAGCCCAAACCACATCGTTA
This sequence comes from Chromobacterium sp. IIBBL 290-4, assembly GCF_024207115.1. Classification (NCBI taxonomy): domain Bacteria; kingdom Pseudomonadati; phylum Pseudomonadota; class Betaproteobacteria; order Neisseriales; family Chromobacteriaceae; genus Chromobacterium; species Chromobacterium sp. IIBBL 290-4. Next base: position 4,427,468 of record NZ_CP100128.1, on the reverse strand, counting down.
CGGCCAAAACGCTCAGCCAGCGCCACCCGGTCAGCCACGCCAGCACCACAACCACAGCCAGTACAGTCACATAGGTCTTCATGTTTGTTTCCTGAGTTCGAGCGGAGCCCTATGCCCCAAGTCCTCGTTCCCGGAGATGCGCAACATGCGTGTGTAAGACGGTCAGCCAGCCGCCGCATGCTGCAGGTGGCGCATCACGGCGCCGATGACAGCCTCGCCGGCCTCTGGCTGCAGCTCGCCGTCCTCGGTCATCGGCAGATACGGCCGCGGTTCCAGCTCCACCGCCTCGTTGCGGCCAGCCTGGCCGCCCAAGTGCTGGATGCGCGCATAAGGCAGATTGCTGCCGATGACCGAGGAGTGAGGGTCGTGGTCGGTGACCACCGAGGCCGCCAACTGGCCGCGGTCTTGCAGCGTCACGCCGCCGTCCCGGCTGGCGCGCTGGCTGGGCGTCCAGCTCGGCCGGCCCTCGGCCTCGAAGTTTTCCTCTGTGATGAACGCCAGCGAGGCCGCGATGGCGCGCATGGCCGGCGTCATATCGGCCACCGACGTCTCCAGCCGGCGCAGCACGCGTTGCACCTGGTCGTCCTGGATGGTGATGCTGACGAAGTCGCTCATGCTCTTAGCTCCTTGTTGGCCAGCTTGGCCAAGTCTCCGGTATAGCGCGCCAGGTCCGGCACCCAACCGGCCGCGCCGGGGTTGTAGCTCCAGCCCACGTCCGGCGAAACGCTGATTTCGCGCCGGGTGACCGGGTCAATGGTGCGGAAGGTGGCCACCTCGCGCTGTTCGCCGCTTCGTTCGGACACCGTCCGCATGGCGGTGCCCAGCCGGCCGGCCGAGGACTCACGCTGGATGCCGCGTGCTTGCAGATCGTCGGCTGAGAGCGTTGTCACCCTGCAGCGGCAACCCCAGCCGTTCGGCGGGTAAAACGCTTCCCAGAACGGGTCGTCGTAGCGGAATACGCGGCCGTTCATCGCCCGGTGGCTGGGGCGGGTGCGGCCGTCCAGAATCGCCACATAGCGCCAGAACGGCCGGTCGCCCACGTTTTCCATCTGGGTCTGCCAACGGCCCGCCATGTACGCGGTCTGCAGGTTGGTGCGGTAGATGGTCTCCAGCCGCCTGGGGCTGCCCAGCTGCACCTCGCGCACTTCGCCAGTGTCTTCGTCCAGCACTTCCTGCTTGCCCCACCAGCCCTTGGCTTTGAGGACCGGCGTCAGCTCTTTCTTGAACCAGGCAAAGGTCTTGCCTTCGGCCAGCGCCTTCTCTACGGCATCACGGATATCCTGCAGGATATCCAGCCGCGTCACCTTGGCCACCGTGAACGCCTGGGCCTGGGCGTCTTGCCACAGCTCCTCCCAGTCCCAGGTAATGGCGTAGCCCTTGTTCTTCAGGTACTGGATGGCCTTTCCCGGCGGCAGGCTCATGCAGTAGGCGAGATCGACCCTAGCCATGCAGGCGCCCCCAGACCTTTGCGGTGAAGATGGCGCGAGCCAGCCGTTCCTGCAGGCCGCTGGCGTCCATGTTTGGGTATAGCTCGGCCAGGCTGCCCAGCAGTTCGTCTGGCTGCGCGCCATCCTGGATGCGGTCGAACAGCGGTTGCAGCATGGCGGCGGCGTCCGCCTGCAGCTCGTCAGCGGGCAGCGCATCCAGCACCGCGTCTAGCGCGTCCTGGTCCGGTGCCTCTTCGTCGGCTTCGGCAAACTCGGCGCTGGCGGTGGTATCTGGCTTGGCGGTTTCCACCAGGTCGCCGTCCTGCAGGTTGTAGGCGCGTTTGAAATAGTCAGGTGTAAGCTGGGCGCCGGCGCGGGTCAGCTTCTCGTCGCGGCCGGCCTGGACTTCGTCTACCTGCTCCTGTTCCCACATCTCGAACCGCGGGCGGTCGCCGCCGTTGAAGTTCAGCTCGCAGACCCAGCGCACCAGCTGGTTCAGCGCCTCCTCGATCACCTCTTTGTCGCCGTCGCGGATGTCGCGTGTCACCTCCAGCCCGGCCTGGGCCGAGGCGCGATTGGAGCTGGCTTCGGTGGTCTGGTTCTGGCCCAGCAGCGCGATGGAGACCTCAGAGCGGCAGAAGTGCAGCAGCCGCTCGTAGACGTCGGCATTGTTGGCGCCGTTGGCCGCCTCTTTGATTTCCACGCTGGAGTCGTCCGGGATCACCGCCACCGCGTCCTGGACCATGGCCTCCAGGCTGTCCAGCAACTGGTCGGTCTCCTGTGTGCTGGCCGAACGCGGATGCTTGCCGACCAACCAGGGCGAACCGTACTTCTCGGTGAACTGCACCCAGAACTTGAGGCCGCCTTTCTTGAAGGTGGTGGGCCAGAAGCACATGGACAGATCGGCGAACCCGTAGGGGTTGTCGTAGCTGGCATCCTGGCGCGGTACCAGGAACTTGCGCTCGGGCAGCTCCTCGCCCTTCAGCGGGGCTTGCTTGGTGCGCAGGCGCAGCTGGTTGTCTTCGTTGTAGACAAACCAATCGGCCGGCTTGCCCACGATGTCCACCGGCACCAGGTAGCTGCCCACCTTGCCCCACATGATCTCCATCGGCTGGTAGCCGTAAAGCATGGCGTCCAGCATCTCGCCGATGATGCGTGACAGGTTGAGGTCGTTGAAGATGTCGGTGATCGACTTGGCCACCCGGCTTTTGGATGCGCCGCGGTCCAGTCCCCATTCCAGCGCCTTCACCGCCGCCTTGCGACGCCGGATGCAGCCGCCGATGTGAGCGTCGGCGCGCAGCTCGCGGTAGACCTTGATGTCTTTGCCCAGGGCCTTCAGCACCGGGTCCGGGTTGGGCAGGTACATGCCCAGGCCATAGAAATCTATGCTCCTGGAGCGGGTGGCGATTTGGCTGGATAGCGACTGGCGCGGCTCGCCAAACTGGACGAACTCGGTGGGGCTGACCCACATGCCTTTTGCTTTCATGCGTACCCCTGTGTGATGCGAGTGGCGGCGCGGCGGCGGCGGGATTTCACGGCCACCGGGCCTTTGTTGAGTTCGCGGCTGGCGTAGTAAGCCAAAGCGATGGCTACCGCCGCATCGCCGTGGCGCTTGCCCTGGTCTTCGCCAGTGGTGCGTGCATCCGGGATGCGCGGCACGCCTTTGATCACCTGGACCGCGCGCAGGTCGGCCAGGATGTCGGCGTCCTTGGGCAAGTCCACCAGGTCGCCATCTTCCAGCGCAGCCTTCAGCGGCGGCATGTGCTCGCGGTACCAGCTCTCGGTCAGCATCACCTGCTGAATGCGGCTGGCGCCGTAGCGCTGCATGGCGAACTCGGCCAAGGAGTGGCCGTTGCCGCGGGCATCGAAGGCACCGCCCATGAAGCGCGGCAAGCGGTCCATCAGGTAGAAGGCGATCTGCTCTTGTTGGCGGAACGGCACATTGCGCAGTTCCAGAATGAATGGCACCCGGCGCACCAGGTTCTGCTGCTGGATCAACGGCACATGCACGGACAGGTCGCCCGTGCGGCCAAAATCCTCGCCGTTGAAGCTGATGGCGTCGGCGGGCAGCGCAGCCAGCAGCGGCGCCAGCTTGGCCGCCAGCCAGTCGCTGCATTCTGCATGGCGGACGTGATCGGACAACAGTTCGAAGCCATTCGGGCAGGCATAGCGCAATACCGGCGTTTCGGCCGACATCCGGGATTCGATCAGCGCCCTGGACAGCCAGGCCCCGCCGCTGTGCTTGGGGATGCAGCCATACTCTTCGTCGGCTGACTCCATATTCGGCGCGTTGCGGTATAGGTCGTCGCGCCATTTCTTTTCCGCCTCCGGCGACCAGGTCTGGCCGGTCACGTAGCAGATGCGCTGGTACAGGCCATCGGCGATGGCGTCATCCAGGGTGATGCGGTGGATGCTGTAGTCCTTGCGGCCTTCGCGCGCTTCCTGGATGTACTGGTTGAACAGGTTTTCGACGCCGTTGTGGGTGCTGATCAGCCGCACCTTGTTGCCCCACATGGTCAGCGCCAGCGCGGCTTTCAGCAGCTCTTCCAGCGAGTCATGGAAGGCCGCCTCGTCGATCACCACATCGCCCTGCAGGCCGCGCAGGTTGGACGGCCGGCTGGACAGCGCCTGGATTTTGAAGCCGCTATTGGGGAAGCGGATCATATAGGCGAGGATTTCCTCCTGTTTGCCTTCGTCCCAGAAGCTTTGCTCGTAGACATCGGCCTGGGCCAGCTCGTTGAAGGCCTTGGCGAACAGCGCGCAGGCGGCGATGTACTCCAGCGCCATTTCCTTCTTGCTGCCCACATAGAAGGTATTGCAGCCCTGGCGGCGACGCGGCCGGGCGGCTTTCACCACGTTGCGGCCGGCCTCGGCCCAGGTCAGGCCGGTGCGGCGGCTCTTTTCCGCGAACATGATCTGGGCCTCGTCCTCGAACCAGCGTTGCTGGTACGGCAGGAACACCGGCTGCTCGGCCGGGATGGCGTCCGCCACATCCTGCGGCACCACCACGCCGGCCAGCTCCAGCTCTTCGGCCAGGTCGATCTTGCGCGGCGCGCCCAGCGGCTTGAGCGTTGGCTTGTCCATTACGCTTTACCCAACAGGATGCGGCGGATGCGGGCCTCCATCTGCTCGCTCATGCCATCGGCGCCGCGCAGTTCTTCCAGCTTTTCCTCTTGCTCGGCCAGCAGCTTGGCGCGGGCTTCGCGTTCGATGCGGGCCTGCTCGTCCAGGCGGAATTTCTTCTGGTTGACGCTAGCGCGGGCCAGGGTGGCGATATTCTTGGCCGCGCTGGATAGCAGGCCGATGCGCTCGGCCGGGTCCAGGTCTTCGTCGCCGGCTTCCTGCAGGTTGACGATGCTTTCGAACAGCTCGGTTTGCACCAGGGCAATCACCGCCTCGGAACGGGCGTCCTGGTCGTCGGCCGCGCCTTCGGTCAGCAGGCGGGCGGCCTCGGTGGATGCCTTGATGGCGGCGAAGCGGCGTTCGATCTTTTGGCCGTAGCGGTGGATGGCCGATTTGCTGATGGCGAAGCCCTTGTCGCGCAATGCGCCTTCCAGCAGCTGATAGCCGCTGAAGTTGCCGTCCATCAAGGCCTTGTCCAGCCAGTCGCGCACGGCCTGCGGCAGCTGCTCCACGCTGTTGCGTCGGGCCATGCTACTGTCCCCAGTATTGCGCCGGCCGGGCGATGCCAGGCTCGCAGTCTATGGTGTACTCGGCGATGTCCACGCCATAGCGGGTCAGGTCGCCCCACCAGCGACCGCTGGGTTCCTTGCGCAGCTTCACCAGTACACGGTCTGCCAAGTAGTCCAGTTCCTTGCGGACTTCCAGCGGCGTCACATCCGGGTAGATGGAGCGCATGGTCATCTGGATCACGTCCTCGCACACTTCCTCCGGCCGCGCGTTGTACAGCGCCAGCAGCAGATACCAGCGCAGGCTTTCGCGGCGCACCTTGGCTTGATCCATCATCGTTGCGCACCTTTCAATTGGATGTTTTCGATCTTGAGCGCCACCGCATCCAGCTTGGCCTCAATCACGGTTTGGTTGCGGACATAGTCTTCACGGCGGACATAGGCAAGCGGCAGATCAGCCTGGAACTTCAGGAAGTCCCGCTCCAGGCGATGCACGCTTTCGGCTTCCTTGGCGATCTGGGCCAGCAAGGTCTTGATCTGCTCTTCCTGCTTGGCGTCCCGCTCGCTTTGCCGCTGGTCAATCTGCGCCAGCAGCACCTTGCCCGCACCAAACAGGAAGCCCAGAAAAGCCAAGATCAGCGTCACCAACATGCCCAGCTCCATCTGAATGGTCATAGGCTGCCTCGCTTGCGCTGTTCCGCCCAGTCCTGGCAGTCCACGCAGCGGGTGCAACCAGGCGCGGCCAGGCGGCGCGCTTGCGGGATGGTCTCGCCGCAATCGTCGCACTGCGACAGGCTGGCGCCCAGCGGCCGGCTGGCGGCGGCCTGGGCCGCCAGCGATGCCGTCAGGTACAGCGCTTCCAGCTCTTGGGCGCGGTCAAACTCATCCATGATCGGCCTCCTGGTGCAGTTGGATGAAACTGTCCAGCTGGCTTTCCAGCTCTTGGCACCAGCGGCCGTAGTCGGCGGCGTGGTTCAGTAGGTCTGCGGGCGGTAGCCCGCGCTCGGCGGCGCCGGCTTGGCTGGCTTCAACAGCATCTCCGGCGTCGGCTGAGGGCAGACCCGGATCACGTTTGGGATAGCCGAGGGCGGTGCGATAGAGCCGCAGGCTGTCAGGGCCAAGGCCAGTCCAAGCCTGGCCATCATGGCGAGTCGCATCGGCGATCCTTTCCTTGAGTTGGGCCTGGCTGCGCGCCAGTTGGCCCTGGGTTTGCAATAGCTGCCAGCCAACCTGATGCGCCAGGTCGGACAGCCGCGCCTGCTCCTGCTGGGAACTGACTTGCTCCTGCAGGCGCTGGTCTGCCGCCAGGCGCAAGGTTTCGGCATGGCTGGCTTCCTGCTTGGCCAAGCGCGTCTCATAGGTCTGCGAGCTTTGGCTTGCGCCAAAGTGGTAGCCGGAATACACGGACGTGCCCAGAGCCAGGGCGGCGAGCGCCAAGCGCCATGCGCCGGGCAGCAATGAAAGGGCTGGATTAAACATGCCGGCTCCTTCTGCGGTTGCGGGCATGGCGCGCTGCGCGCTGAATCGCCGCGACGCCGGACTTGCTGGTACGAGGAACGGGATAGCCGGCTCGGCTTTGGCGGGATGGCGACGGCCAGGCCAACCAGCACATCAGCAGCTGCAGCAGGCGCTCAAACATGGCCGGTCTCCTTGCTGCCGCGCTTGGCGGCAATCCAGCTGCGCGCGGCGGAATAACCGCCCACCACGCCCAGGTAGATCAGCCAGACCTCGGCGGTCAGCGTGCCGGCCATGCCTTGGTACACGAACATGCAAGTGGCGGCGGCGCAGGCCACATTGGCCCACAGCTTGCTGTGGCTGAGCCTGCCGGTGGCGGGGTTGGTAAACAGATCGGCGAGCTTCATTGATACCCCCGCGGCAGGGCGAAGTGCGGGAACTCGCGGAACGGCGCGTCCGGCCGGCCATACCAGTTCAGGCCTAATTCCATGCCGATCTTGCCGGCCGTCTGCCAGGCGGGGTGCTTGTCATCCCATACCGGTTTGCCACTCACCAGCGGCACGATATCGAAGGCGCGGGCAGCCGGCTGGCCGTTGATCATCGCGTTATGTTCGGACTGGCCGCCCTTGGCATTGGTGACGCGCGCGCCAGGCTTGCCGTTACGGCCTTGGGCGTAGAGCTGGTCCTGCTCGGCAGGCGAGCGCCAGGTGCAGGTGATGAGGATGTCGAGGCCGGCGGCCTGGCAGCGCCGCAAAAACTCGCGGCATAGCGGCTGCAAGTCCGGGTGAAGGTCTTCGATCTTGCGGCTGGGCATGATTCCCTCCTGTCAAAATGAAACATGCCACCCATTGTGGGGTGGCATGTTCGGAGGGACTTTTAATGCAGTTTAAGGATGTGCTGGCATTAGTTATTTTCCAGCGACCCGCTACAAATTGATAGTGTTCGTGCAGAAGGTGTCTGCGTACTTGGCGTTGCTCTCATCTTTGCAAAATTCTCGAATAAACTCTCTGCCAACGGGGTGAAGCAGAGTTACCTCCTGGCTGAGGTTTAATAAATTCCATCCAGTGAAGCTACTTGATTCAAAGTTGATTTTCTTTAGCTCATTGGTTGCATAGGGAATTTCAAGAACTCCGGCCTCACTTTTATTTCCATATTTATCTACAAGATCCGCCACGAGAACAAAATGGACCTCGTCGCCGGCTTGCTTTGGGAAGTACTTTACGATCTCTTTAGAGATGTTCAACATCTCTGACCCCGCAGAGAAAACGTCTGCCGATGCTGAGAGCCCATTAAGCTTCATGGTCACCCTCATCACAGATTTTCCATCTACTTTTGCTTGGTCAACTTTCGTGATTTTGGAATCAATATCTTTGACATCCTTGGGAGGCGTGGGGGATTCTCCGCCACAAGCTGATATTGAAAGTGCGACGAGCAGTGCGAAAAGTACATTTTTCATCGTTAGTCCTTGGCTCAGTGCAGTCGTGATTTTCTTTTTTGACCAATATGAATTTTCTGCCAGAAAGCGGCCTGTCCGGCATTGCCGGCCACGCATTGGATGTCCGGTGCCTGAGGATTGTCGATAATGCTGCCTAATCGATATGGCTGGCCGTTGTACTCGCAGTTTTGGATTCTTGCTCCAATCGCGACAGTTTCTGCATGAGCCTGCTTGTAGAGCATGCCGAACACCCCAGCACCCACCGCCATGAGAAAGGCGCCACTAATCCAGAGGCGCATCGCATTTTTGGCATCTGACAGTTCTATTTTGGTAGTAGCGCAGGAGGTGCAATGTGTTGATATACGATGAGATTGAGCATGCTTGAGAGATCGGGTCAGTTCATCGACTTGTTGGGATAGATTGCTGTTTTTGCTTTGCAGCTGCTGTGCGTTATCTTGCAGTTGCTGGCGCTGCTTTTTTAGATCGTCATTAGTGCGTTGCAAGTTAGTTAACTTGGCAGCGAGATCGCTATTTTGCACTAGCATTTCTGTAATTGCGCTGGCCTGCTCTTGGCTTGACTGAGGGAGTCTGTTCAGATCTTTGCTGAAATCGGAGATCTCCAGCAGGAGGTCCAAAATCTTATGTGCGGCAGCTTTTTGTTCTAGGCAAAGCTCCCGCAGTCCCTTGCCTAAAATAGTTTTCAGCTCGGCCCAGTACTCCACCTCGTCAATTTTAGTTGTATCCGAAAGCCTGCGGACCTTTAGCTTCAACTCCCTAATTTCTGGCTCGGTCAGTCGTCGACCTTCTGTGTAGTGGTGGTGTTCGGCATCCCCAATGTGGACGTTGTCGATCTGGCCATCAATTTTTACCTGAGGGTCTGGCTTATTCGTATCGCTCATTTTGTTTTGGCTTATGGTTCATTACTGTTAAGCACGGCCAAGTACAACAGAACTGCGTCGCTTACTTTTTCCTCCCAGATTGCTTGGGCTCACGGCGGTTATCTACAAGATTGACTCCGCCGGTCATGCCACCTTGTACCACCTGACCAATCTGGGAGTTTCCAAAGTCAACCGAGTACTTTGAAGTCTGCTGCGTGGGCTGTGGCGAGGCAATGCCTACGGCATGATCATCGCATGGAACAGTACTAACTGGCACTGACCTAAGGGCTAGTTTAGTGACGGCTTTGGCCAACTGGTTGGCGTCCACTTTCTTTTCCAAAGACAGCAGGTCAACAGCATCCAGTACAGCCTGCTGAACGGCAGAACCATCTATCCCTTGACTCTGGCGCTGGCCCGTGAGGATGAACACTACATCAGCCCCCGCCATGCCTAGCTCCTCTAGTTTGTTCAGGGGAATGTTTCCCTTCTCAACCCAGTTGTAAATCGTGTTGCGTACAGCCCCAAGCAACCTTGCTACGGGTGAGACTCCACCGAGTCGCTCTATTTCTGCCGCCAAGCGCTTCCCAGAGTTGCTCATAAAAATGACCTTTTAGTGCTTGATGTGCTCAAAATAATGAGCAATAATCTACTCACACCATCCCACCACGGACGGCAACTTAAGCGGCACTCTCCCAAGCGCCGCTGCCCCTTGAATAGGAGCTAACCATGCAACTACGTACCCCGGCTCAAGCTCGCGAAGAGCTGCAAGCGAAAGGGATTTCGATCACCCAATGGGCTATCGCTAACAAATTTTCCCCGAACCTGGTGTTTGAAGTTTTGGGCGGCCGCAAAAAGTGCGTGCGCGGCCAGGCTCATGAAATCGCGGTCAAGCTTGGCATTAAGGCCGGTGAAATCTGCACCGACCCGGCCAATGCCTTGGCTCAGTCCCGTCGCCGCGTTGCTGCATGAGGCCCGCCATGATCAAGTCACAACTGACTGATTCGAACCCACCCGCCGCTAGCGACACGTTGTTTCTACCGAGCGCTCTGTCTGTGCAGCGTGCGCAATCCGTATTACGCCAGCGAATGCAGTTGACTGCTGCCCAGCGCGCCGAGCTGGAGAACCTGTCTCCGTGCCTGGGAATCAGCCTGCAGCAGGCTTACCGCAAGCTACGCTCCGGTGAACTGACCTTAACCTCTAAATAACGGTCGCTGATCATGTCTGCCCACGCATCCACTTCAACGATTACCGCCGCAATCTCGCCAGGGTTGGCAACACTGGCCTTGGGCGCGGAGACGAACTTCTCCAGCCTATCCACCAGCGCCCGCGGGTCCAGTTGGCCCGTCCGGATGGCGGCATCCAGCAGCGCCTCAATCATAAGATTCTGCGCAGTGATCTGCGCCTGCAGCCGGGTTTCCAGGTCCGTCGTCATGGCTTGCTCCCTTTTGTGGATTATCCGCTGTGAATGCTATGCGGCGCAAACCCGTTGCACCAGCTGCAAAACGGCATTTTGTTTGGAGCGCCTGTTCTGGGGAGCATTCCAATGAGCCGCCGCAACTGGAAACGCCTGCAGCCCAGCTCGCTGCGCCATGCCCTAGAGCTGTGCAAGGACTACGCCAAGGACAAGCACAACCTGTCTGTGGAGCGGATCGCCGAGCAGATGGGCCTGGCCGACCACTGGACCCTCTACAAGTGGATTCAAAACGGCCGCATGCCGCTCTGCTTGGTCCGCGCCTACGAAGCGGTATGCGGCATCAATTATGCCACCCGCTGGCTGGCTGCCAGCGGCGGTTACCTGTTGATCGACATGCCCACAGGCCGCAATGCCTCGGCCGAGGATATCCAGGTGCTGCAGCAGACTTTGAACGACGCCGTCGGACTACTACTGCAATTCCATGCGGGCAAAGGCCAGGAGGCGGACACGCTAGCTGCCATCCGGCAAGGCCTTGAAGGCCTAGCCTGGCACCACCGCAATGTTGAACAGCACTTGCAACCCGAGCTGGAGCTAAACCCATGAGCGCCACTACCCAAACCACCTCCAGCGCCGCCAAAGTGCTGGAAGTTCTGACGGTACTGCTAGGCCACTTCGCCCACGGTCTGACGCCGAGCGAGCTGGCAAAAGCCACCGATTTGTCACCGTCCAACATCACTCGTTACGTGGCCACGCTGGAGGAAGCCGGCTTTGCCGAGCGCATCCCGGAAACCGGTCGCATCCGTCCCTCGGTCAAGCTGGCCCAGCACGCGGTGGCGATCCTGCGCAGTCTGGAAGCCGCCCGCAGCCGCCTGGATGAATTAACCACCCGCATCACGTTTGAACGATAAGAGGAGTTTCCTTCATGGCACGCACCAAAACCACCGAAGCCCCAGTAATCGCCCCAGCCGTTGAGCTGCGCCAGGATGCGGTAGACGCCGCGAACGTGATGGCCATTGCTCAAGCGAGCTATGGCGAAGAGCGTGACCTGGTAAATCAGCTGCTTGGGCAAGCCCAACTGGCCGGAGCATTCGAGGACTTTTCCCGCACGGTGCGGATTTCCAAACTGGCCTACGTCAAGGAAAACAAGCTTTATCGCCAAGTTGAAGGTATGAAACTCCGCACCGGTGCGGAGTCTTTGAAAGGAACTTGGGAGGAGTTTTGCAGCTTACTTGGACGATCAGTTGATCAAGTTGACCGAGATATTTCCAATCTCCGCGCCTTCGGCGAGGAAGCCCTGGAAAGCATGTCCCGCATGGGCATCGGCTATCGCGAACTGCGCCAATTCCGCAAGCTGCCGGAGGACCAGAAGACCGCGCTGATCGAAGTGGCCAAAGCCGGCGACAAAGAGTCGTTTGTGGAGCTGGCCGAGGAAATCATCGCCAAGCACGCCAAGGAGAAAGAGGCGCTGGCCGCGCGCGCAGAGGAAGCCGAAGCGAATCTGGAGGCGCGGTCGCGGGTGCTGCAGGACAAGAGCAGCAAGATAGACCAGTTGACCGAAGAAGTGGCCAAGCTCTCCAACCCCTTGAAGACGCTCCCTTGGGACAAGCGCGTGGCCCCGTTCCAGCAGGAAATCACCCAGCGGCAATCGGTGCTGGATGCCGCCATCGCCAAGCACCTGGAAGCTGTAAAAGCGCTGGATGCCTGGCTGACCGCGGAAATCACCCAGGCCCCCGACTATGACCCGGAAATGCCGGCGCCGCTGCCGCCGGAGGTGCGTGCGGTGCTGCTGCACCTAGACGACGCCGTCACCCGCACCGCCATGCTGGCAGCCGAGTTGCGCGATGAGCTTGGACGCCGTTTCGCCGCCGATATTGACGACGCACGGCGGAATGTCCTGACCGAAGGCAGCGAGGCGTAAGGGAGGCGGCTATGTCCATGACACCGGAAGTGCGCGAGGTTTTGCGCGGCTTGGCAGGCAAGCTGGACGCGGCGCGGCACGGCGAGCAAACCACGCTGGTGCAGGAGGCGGCGGTATTCCTGGGCTGGTCGCCGCAGACGGTTTACCGCCAGTTGAAGCAGGCGGTGGGGTGGCAGTCCGGCCGCAAGCCGCGCGCTGACAAAGGCAGCACTGTGGTGGCTGAGGGCGCCCTGGTGATGCTGGGCGCGGTGCAGCGCGAGGCCATTCGCGACAACGGCAAGCAGACGCTGTTCACCACCACTGCGCGCGGCATGCTGGAACAAAACGGCATTGAACTGAAGGTGAGCAACAGCCAGCTGAACCGCCTGATCCGCGACCGCAAGCTGAATGTAGCCGCCCAGCGCTGCGCGGACCCAGTGCAAGCGCTGCGGGCGCCGCACCCCAACCACACCCACGAAATCGATCCGTCGTTGTGCCTGGTGTACTACTTGAAGGGCCGTCAGCACATCATGCGCGACCGGGATTTCTACAAGAACAAGCTGGAGAACTTCGCCAAGGTGAAGTTCAAGGTGTGGCGCTACGTGCTGTACGACAAGGCCAGCGGCGTGATCGTGCCCTGGTACTGCGAATCGGCCGGCGAGAACCAGCACAAGCTGTTCGAGTTCCTGATGTTCGCCTGGGGCGAGCAGCCGGGCCGGCTATTCCAGGGCCTGCCGCGCTTCCTGTTGTGGGACAAGGGCAGCGCCAACACCTCGGCCGCCATCAAGAACCTGTGCCGCGCCCTGGGCGTGGAAACGCTGGAGCACCAAGCCGGCCAAGCCCGCGTCAAGGGTGGCGTGGAAGGCGCCAACAACATCGTCGAAACCCAGTTCGAAAGCCGGCTGCGCTTTGAACCGGTGACGAGCATCGAACAGCTGAACCACGCTGCCATGACCTGGAGCCGGGCCTGGAATGCCAACCTGATTCCCGGCCAAGACAGCCGGCTGCGCCGCACCGGCTTGGTTGACGCGATTGCGCGCATTGATCTTTGGCAGCTGATCCAGCCGCAACAGCTGCTGTTGCTGCCCCCAGTGGAGGTGTGCAAAGCGTTCATGACGGCCAAGGAGGAGTCCCGCAAGGTGCGCCCGGACCTGACCATTTCGTTCAAGCATCCGCAGGCCGAACGCACCGCAGCCTATAGCCTGCGCGGCTTGGATGGGGTCAACGTGGGCGACGAGGTGCGCGTCAACGCCATGGTGTTCGGAGACTGCGCCATCCAGGTGGCGGTGCCTGTCTACAACGGCGCCGACCGCGTCTACCAGGTGGAGCCGGAGCGTGGTTATGACGCCTATGGCCAGCTGTTGTCGGCTCCAGTGATCGGCGAAGCGTACCAGTCCATGCCGCAAACCGTGATAGAGCATGCCGCCAGCTCGATGGATGAGCAGGCCTATCCGGGTTTGTCCACCGCGGAGGCAGAGGCGGCGCGGGCTAAGCGCGTGACGCCTTTCGAGGGTGGGCTCAAGGCGCACTCCTACCTACAGGACATTGAATTGCCAAGCTACTTGCCGCGGCGCGGCACAGAGCATGCGCTGGCAGCGCCAGCTATCGAATATGCGCCTTTGACCTTGATCGAAGCCGCCAAACAGCTGAAACAAAGCGTAACCGCTGCGGGAGGCGAATGGACGCAAGACCGTTTCCAATGGCTGGCCCAGCGTTACCCGGCCGGCGTACCCGAAGACCAGCTCGCCGCCATTGTGGCCGAGCTGACCAGCCCGGCTGCGGGCGCGAAATCGCCGCTTCGCGTGGTGAAGTCGGCATAGAGGAGCAAGTCATGTTGAAGCTGAAGAGCGTGCTGCAAAAGGTGGGCCGTAAGCAGGCTGACCTGGCTGAGCACTTGAATGTATCCCAGGCCACGGTGGCCCAAATCGTCAATCACGGCGAATGGCCCAAGAGCCTGGATGAAACCGAGCTGCAGGAGAGCATCCGTCGCTATCTGCAGACGCATGGCGCCGGCGATGGGGACATCGAAGGCGCATTTGAAGAGGTGAGCGAGCCGCGCGCCAACGCGGCCCGCTCGGTCCCCCAGACGAAAACCGACCAGGAATCCAACCAGGAGGAAACCATGTTACTACGCAAACAGACCTTGTTGCCCGCCACCCGCAAACATTTCAGCTTGTTCCGCGACCCGTTTGCAGATGACGCCATTCAGTCCAACGAGGACATGTTCATCAGCCCGGACATCCGCTACGTGCGGGAAGCCATGCTGCAAACGGCCAAACACGGCGGCCTGCTGGCGGTGGTGGCTGAGTCCGGCGCGGGCAAGACCACGCTGCTGCGCGACCTGGAAGACCGCATCCTGCGCGACAACCAGCCCATCATGCTGATCAAGCCTTATGTGCTGGCCATGGAAGACAACGACAAGAAGGGCAAGACGCTGAAGTCCACCCACATAGGCGAAGCCATCATGTCGGCGGTGGCGCCGCTGGAGAAGCTGAAAAGCAGCCCGGAAGCCCGGTTTGCCCAGTTGCACAAGGCCTTGAAGGAAAGCCACGCCGCCGGCTATCGCCACTGCCTGGTGATTGACGAAGCCCATGCGCTGCCCATCGCCACCCTTAAGCATTTGAAGCGCTTTTTCGAGCTGGAGCTGGGTTTCAAGAAGCTGCTGTCCATCATCTTGATTGGCCAGCCGGAGCTGAAGGTAAAGCTGTCCGAACGCGATGCCGCCGTGCGTGAGGTGGTGCAGCGCTGCGAGATGGTGGAACTGGCGCCGCTGGAAGGCGCGCGCCTGGATGAGTACCTGAAGTTCAAGCTGGAGCGGCTGAACAAGCCGGTGGCGGAAGTGATAGACGATAGCGGCATCCAGGCCTTGCGCGCCCGGCTGACGGTCAACACCAAGCGCATGGACCGGCCGGAAACGGTTTCCCTGCTGTACCCGCTGGCGGTGGGCAACATGCTGACCGCTTGCATGAATCTGGCCGCCGAAATCGGCGCGCCGCTGGTCAACGCTGACGTGGTGAAAGGAGTGTGACGTGAAGACGGAAACGATCCAAACCCGACGCCCGCCATTCAACGCCCAAATGATGGCCGGCGCGATGAGGGTAGTTCGCGCGATAGAGGCGCTGAGCCAGAACAATTTCACCGTGGTGTCTGTGGAACTGAGCACCCCAAGCAGACCGACCATCAACATTCAAACCTGCGGCAACTGCCGCCGGATGATTGAAAAGGGCGAGGCCGTTTACTTCAGCTTTGGCCGTGACACTTACTTTGGCCCGTACCGCCAGGGGCAGTTTGAGCTGGGCGGATGCCGGATTGTTTGGACGGAAATGGGGAATTGACCCCCGTCATTCAAATGCAGCTTTCCCAATTCAAGGAGTCAGTCATGAACCTGAATCACGAAGTGGCCTCGTTGCAACGCATTGCCCGGTATGCCTCTGAAAACATCATCCGCGCCTCGGCAGCCGGCCGCAGCTTCATCGAAATCACTCGCGCCAGCCCGGCCGCCCTGGAGCTGGTGGCGGACATCTACTCGGTGCAGTTTGAGCAAGAGGAACGGATCGATACCAGCGTGGCGTTTGACACCGCGGCGTGGGAGCAGGAAATGCTGGTGATGTCTGCCCCGGCCAATCGTCCGGCGTGGCGCCAGTTGTACCGGATGGCGCGGCAGATGATCAACGGCAAACGCCAGCTGCTGCAGGCCCAGGCGGGATGCTGAAGCCAGTCGTGCCAGAGCTGGACGCTGCCACCCGGCAGCGTCTGGCCGACGAAGTGGAACGGCTGGTGGCTATGGGCACTGACCGCAAGCAGGCCAGACAGATCGTCTGGCTGGACTACCAGGACGAGTTGCAGCAGCGCCAGGTAGCACCTGCGACAGAAGTAGCAGCCCCAGCCGAGACGGAGACAGAGGAACCGGCCACGCCCACCCAGGAAACACCCGGCCCGGAACCGCCACCACCGCCGACATTATCGCCCAGACGATTTTGGCGAGCGGCAGATGAGGTGCCGCTGACGCCGGAATGGCTGGCAAGAAACCGGGCCGAGTTGGCCAAGGTGAAACGATTGGTAGGACTGAGGAGCGAGGAATGAACGCTATCCCTGAAGGGTACAAGCAGGACGGAAAGGGCCGGCTGGTGCCGATCAACATCATCAAGCCGATAGACATCGCCCGCGACGAGTTTGTCGCCGAGGCGCTGCAGAAGGCTTTGGCTATGCAGGACCAGCTAACGCAGTTCAAGGCCGGCTTGTTCGCCGACATTGAGGCATTTGTCAGCCTGTCGGCCGAGCGCTACCAGGCCGATGTCGGCGGGCAAAAGGGCAATGTCACTTTGACCAGCTTTGACGGCAATACCCGTGTGCAGCGGGCCATCGCCGACACGCTGACATTTGACGAGGGCCTGCAGGCGGCCAAGGCGCTGATTGACGAATGCGTCCACGAATGGACCGAGGACGCGCGACCGGAGGTGAAGGCTCTGATTGCCGACGCCTTCCAGACCGATAAGGCCGGCAACATCTCAACAGGCCGAGTGCTGGGCTTGCGGCGTCTGGATATCCAGGACGAGAAGTGGCAACGCGCGATGCGCGCGCTATCCGAATCGGTTCGGGTGCAGTGCTCCAAGGCCTATGTCCGCATCGAACGGCGCAGTGAAGGCACTGGCAAGTTCGAAGCGGTGCGGCTGGACCTGGCGGGGGTGTGAGATGCAGAGGAGGACGAAGCCATAAACGATGTGCGAGCGGATTAAGCACTACGCCGTTTTGACAATTTCTTTCACCAGCAAGGAGCAAACCATGACCAAGCAAGACCTGATCAAACACCTGGCCGCCCACGCAGATGTCACCAACAAGCAAGCCGAAGCCATTCTCAACGCGCTGACCACCGCGGTACTGGATACCGTGCGGGCGGGAGGCGAACTGGCGATCTCTGACCTCGGCAAGTTTGGCACTACCCAGCGCGCAGCCAAGACCGGCCGCAATCCGAAAACTGGCGAGACCATCCAGATCGCCGCCAAGCGCGCGCCTAAGTTCTCCCCGGCCAAGGCGCTGAAGGACGCCGCCGCGTAAAGCGAAACCGTGCACATAGAAATATGTGCGCGGTCTGCCCGGCGTGGTTGCCGGGTACTGATGAGCAGCCAACGATGAACGCAAAGACTCAAGACCGACAGCGATTGATCCGCCTGATCCACGTAGCCAAGCGCGAGCTGGCCCTGGATGACGACAGCTACCGCGCTATTCTCCAGCGGATTGGAAAGAAGGCATCCGCAGCTGACCTGACCGTTCCAGAGCTGAACCTGGTGTTGGAGTACCTGAAGCGCAGTGGCTTCAAGGTGCGTTCCAAAGCGCAGCCAGCCACTCAGTCGCGCCCGCTGGCCCAGGACGAGCAGCATAAGAAGATACGCGCGCTGTGGCTGTTTCTGTATCAGATCGGAGTGGTTAAGAACCCGGCAGAAAGCGCCCTTGCTGCCTATGTGAGGCGGATTACCGGGCAGGACGCCATGCAGTGGCTGACCGGCAACCAACTGGAACAGGTGATCGAATCGTTGAAGAAATGGGCAATGCGCTCACTGCCTGATCTGGTGCTAAAGCTGGCGGCTGAGGTGCAGCAATTGCCGCTGACGGCAGCGCAGTGTGACGAACTCAACCAGCGGATGACTACGGCCATGACGCGCAAGACGTTCGATCCGATGTTGAGCGCCTGGGAAAGCCTGACAGCCGCCATGAAGGCGAAGGAGGAAGCATGAAGCCCATCCATACCCGCAGCAAAGGTCCGGAGTTGCTAACCGACCTGGCTGATCACATTGCCGAGGCTCTGCAGGAGCTAGCCAGCATTGAACGAGAAATTGGTGAGCAATTGGGAAGCGAGATCGCCAACCGGATGGCGGCACACTGGGGTGGCCAGAACATTTACTTTCCGATGGGGCTGTCGGTCAGGCTGTCAAAGCGGGACCGGAAGATATTCGAGGAATTCACCGGAGACAACCACGGCGACCTGGCGCGCAAGTATGGCGTCAGCCTGCAGTGGATTTACAAGATCGTGAAGGCCGTCCGACGTGAGGAAATGGAAAGCCGCCAGGGCGACATGTTCAGCTAAAAGTGGTGGGCCGACCCGCTCACCACCCTTTGCAACACGTGAAATAGATTTTCAGACCACCATCCATCCTCTTCCCGTATCATCCCAGCTGTTCCCGATTATCACGTAACTACTGGGTGGGTTTATCTCTCACCCCTTCAGTCAGCCTTGCTCGCCTTCGCAGGCCATTTCCTCGTTTTCATCCCGTTCCAGCCAATGCCGCAGCATGGTCAGCGCCACCGCCAGCAGCGTGGGGCCGATGAACAGGCCGATCACGCCCCAGGCGATCAAGCCGCCGATGACGCCGAGGAAAATCACCGACAGCGGCATCTGCGCGCCTTGGCTGATCAGCAGCGGCTTGAGGAAGTTGTCTATGGTGTTGATCAGCAGGAAACCCCACACCGTCAGGAATACCGCCAGGCCGGTGTGGCCGGTGTAGAACACCCACAGCGCGGCCGGCAGCCAGACGATCAGCGTCGGCATCTGCGCCACCGCGATCACGAAGCAGACAAAGCCCAGCACCAGCGCGCCTGGCACGCCGGCGATCAGCAGGCCGACCACGCACAGTATGGTTTGCGCCAGCGCGGTGCCGACCACGCCGGTGGTGACGCTGCGTATGGTGCGCGCGATCACCTCGGGTAGGTCGCCCGCCGTCTCGCCGCCGAGCCGCACCACGATGCGTTCCACCAGGTCCCACAATTTATCGCCGTTGATCAGCAGCAGGCCCGCCACCACGATGGCCAGCACGATTTCCAGCAAACTCAGTCCCAGGTTGGCGCCGCCGGACAGCAGCCATAGGCCTGCTTTCTGCACGGCCGGACGCACTTTGTCGAAGAAGCCGGGCAGGTCGGCCTGGGTGCTAAGCCACAGATTGCGCAGGCTTTCTCCCGCCAGCGGGAAATTGGAGAGCCAGGCCGGCGGATCGGGCAGGCGGAAGCTGGTGAGGTCGTGCGCCAGATTGGCCAGGTGCGGCAGCGTGTCGGCCAGCGTCAGCGCCATCAGGCCGATGGGGATGGCCAGGGCGCAGGACAGGCCCAGCACCACCAGCAGCGCCGCCAGCTTGTGGCGGCCGCGCAGCCTGAGCTTGAGCTTGCCGTACAGCGGCCAGACCGAGATGGCGATGATGGCGGCCCAGGTGAGTGCGCCGAGAAAGGGTTGCAGCACTTTCAGGCAGGACACCACCAGCAGGGCCAGGATGGCGACGCGGAAAGCGCTGAGAATGCTCAGGTTGGGAAAGCCGTTGGGCAGGGGCATGGAAAGTCCCGGAAGCAAAAGGTCGGAAAAGGGCCGGCTTTATGCCGGCCCGATGCGGCGCTAGTTTGCCACCTTGGACAGTTCGCCGGCAAATGCTTCCGCAGGCGTGAAGCCGACCACGCGGTTGCGCTCAGCCGATTGGGCATCGAACAGGATGATGCCCGGCGGGCCGAACAGGCCGAAGCGCTTGAGCAAGGCCTGATGTTCCGCGCTGTTGGCGGTCACATCTGCGCGCAACAGCACAAACTGCTTCATCTTGGCGGCTACCTGCGCTTGCGGGAAGACTTCGGCCTCCATTTCCTTGCAGGCGACGCACCAGTCGGCGTAGAAGTCCAGCAGCAGCGGTTTGCCCGCGGCCTTGGCTTCCGCCAGCTTGGCGTCCAGCTCGGCGCTGGAGCTCACCGTCTGGAAATCGGCATGCGGCTGGGCCGCGCCTTCCGCGTTGCTGGCGGCGATCAGCTTGAGCGGGTAGCGCGGATTGTCCGCGCCGGACAGCAAGCCCACGAGCTGAGCCGCGCCCAGCAGGAACAGCAGCAAGCCCAGCGCCTTGCCCAGGCGGGCGCTAGCCTTGGCTCCGTTTTGCAGGCTGTCGAACGCGCCGGCGAATACGGCGCTGCCGATCAGTAAGCCAGCCCAAAGCAGCATCACCAACGTGGCCGGCAGGAAGGGCGTGGCCAGCCAGATAGCGACGGCCAGCATCACCACGCCGAAGGCCGATTTGACCGCCTTCATCCAATTGCCGGCGCGGGGCAGCACATGGCCGCCGAAGGTGCCGATCACGATCAGCGGCAGGCCCAGGCCCAGCGCCATCGCGTACAGCGCCGCGCCGCCCAGCACCGCGTCGCCGGTGCTGCCGATATAACCCAGCGCCAGCGCCAGCGGCGGCGCCACGCAGGGGCCGACCAGCAAGGCCGACAGCGCGCCCATCAGGAACACCGTCAGCGCCTTGCCGCCGGACAGCTGATTGGAGGTGTCGGCCAGCTTGGATTGCAGGCTGCTGGGCAATTGAATGCTGAACAGGTCGAACATGGACAGCGCGAACACCACCATCAAGGCGCTGGCGGTCAGCACCACGGCCGGCTGCTGCAGCCAGACGGTGAGCAGCGAGCCGGTGAGGCCGGCCACCACGCCGACGGCGGTATAGGTCAATGCCAAGCCTTGCACGTAAATCAGGGACAGCAGGAAACCGCGGCGGCGGGTAAGGGTGGCGCCCTGGCCGGCAATCAGCGATGAAACGATGGGCAGCAGCGGGTACATGCAGGCGGTGAACGCCATGCCCAAGCCCGCCAGCAAAAAGGTGCCCAGTGTGGCCAGCCAACCCTGGGCGGCCAACTCGCTGTTACCGGCCGACGCTTTTCCCGAGGCGTCGCCCCCCTGGGTCCAGGCGCTGACCTTGTTGGCCGCCGCGCCGCCCACTTGCAGCTTGTGGGTGTAGGGCGGGTAGCAGACGCCGGCTTCCGCGCAGCCTTGCAGACGCACGTTCAACTGGAAGCTTGCCGGCGCGTTGGCGTTCAGCGGAATGGTGATCAGCTGCTTGCCGTGATAAATCACCTGCTTGCCGAAATAAGGGTCGCTTTTCTCCTGGCCTTGCGGCAGCGCCGGCTTGCCGGCCAGATCTGCCGGCGCGGTGCTGACGCTGATGCGGTCGCGGTAAAGGTAGTATCCGGAGGCGACGTCCAAGGTCAGCTCCAGTTTGTCGCCATTGCGCGTCACTTCGGCGGCGAAGGCCTTTTCCGGCGGCAGCAGATCGTCTTGATTGACCGCATGGGCGGGCAGGGCGATGCACAGCAGGGCGGCTAAGGCGGTCAGCCAGCGCCAGGCTGTTCGATAGAGGGTAAGTGGATAGGCTTGCACTTGCAGACTCTTCTGGTTGGTGTGATGGTGTGACGCGCCGGCCCGAGAACGGTTCCGTTTTGCCGCGTCGTGATGCAATATGCATCAAATGCGGCATTCCGGCAAACGCAGCGAAGGGCCAGGCCCAATCCTTGCCAAAAATGCAAGTATACCCGCCGCCAAGGGGCCGGCGGTCATGAAAAAAAAGAATGAGTTTATTCGAGGGCTTATGAGAGAAAACATCCACTTCGCCCATGCCAATAGTTTTCCGGCATCGGTATACGCCAAGCTGCTCGGCCGGCTGGCCGAACGGCATCAAGTCGGCTATCTCGATACCATCGGGCACGATCCCGCTTATCCTGTCACCGATTGCTGGCCGCATCTGGTGGATGAAACCATAGCCTATATCGAACGGCATTACACCGGCCCGGTGGTGGGGGTGGGGCACTCGCTGGGCGGCTTTCTGATGTTTTATTCGGCGATGAAGCGTCCGGAGCTGTTCCGCGCCATCGTGATTCTGGATTCGCCGCTGATGGGGCCGTCGCGCTCTTTCGGCATCTGGCTGGCCAAGCGGCTGGGTTTCATCCAGAAAGTGACGCCGGGTGGCAACTCTTTGAAGCGGCGCGACAACTGGGCCTCGGTGGAAATGGTGCGCGACTATTTCGAGCGCAAACCCATGTTCGCCCGTTTCGATCCCGACTGCCTGGCCGACTACGCCGAGCATGGCACGGAGGATGATGGGCGGGGCAGCCGCAGGCTCAAGTTTCGTCCGCCGGTGGAGCACGCCATCTACGCCACCTTGCCGCATGACTTTCCTAAATACCGGGATAAGCTCAAGGTGCCGGCCGCGTTTATCGCCGGCGAGTCTTCCGATGTGCTGAAGGAGCAGGATCTGCTCTTCATGCAGAAGCGATTCGGCATACAGGTGGAGCAGCATGCCGGCGGCCATTTGTTTCCCCTGGAGCGTCCGCTGGAAACCGCCGATCATGTGCTGGCGCTGATTGATCGCTTGATTTTGAATGCCAAATGAATGGCGGAGGCGGGTTTTGTGCGCTGCAAGGCTTGCGATGAGGGAGCTTCTCGCGGAAACTAGGGCGCATCCCCATTAGCCTGCATGAAAGACTCAAGCCTGTGACGATGGAACATCTGCTCAAGCCGCATCGCGACGCCATCGACGCCATCGATGCCGAAATCCTCAAGCTGCTCAATCAGCGCGCCAGCCATGCCCGTGAAATCGGCGAGATCAAGGGCGGCGGCGTGGTGTATCGCCCCGAGCGGGAAGCCCAGGTGTTGCGTCGTCTTAAAGACCTTAACCCCGGGCCGCTGCCGGGAGAGTCCATCGCCCGCCTGTTCCGCGAGGTGATGTCCGAATGTTTGGCGCTGGAAAAGCCCTTGTCCATCGCCTATCTGGGGCCGGAAGGCACTTTCAGCCAATTGGCGGCCATCAAGCATTTCGGCCATGCCGCGCACGCGGTGGCCTGTACATCGATCGACGAAGCGTTCCGCCTGGTGGAATCGCGCGCCTTGGATTATGTGGTGGCGCCGGTGGAGAACTCCACCGAAGGCGCGGTCGGCCGCACGCTGGATCTGATGGTCAGCTCGCCCTTGAAAATATGCGGCGAGGTGGTGCTGCGCATCCATCATCACCTGCTGCGCAAGGTAGAAGGTCTGGGCGGCATTCGCCGCGTTTACGCGCATGCCCAGGCGCTGGCGCAATGCCATGAGTGGCTGAACAAAAATCTGCCGGCGGATGTGGAGCGCGTGTCGGTGGCCAGCAATGCGGAAGCCGCCAGGCTGGCCGCTGAGGATGAAACTGCCGCAGCCATCGCCGGCCAGGCGGCGGCGGAGCGTTACGGTTTGGTCAAATTGGCGGAAAATGTCGAGGACGAGCCCAACAACACCACCCGCTTCCTGGTGCTGGGTCTGCAGGATGTCGGCCCCTCCGGCCAGGACAAGACTTCCATCGTGGTGTCCGCGCCCAATCGGCCCGGCGCGGTGCATCATTTATTGGAGCCGGTTGCGGCCAATGGCGTATCGATGAGCAAGTTCGAATCGCGCCCTTCGCGCGCGGGCTTGTGGGACTATGTGTTCTTCATCGATCTGGAAGGCCACCGGCTGGATGAGAACGTTCTGAGCGCGCTGGCGGGCCTGGGCGAGCGGACCTCGTTCGTCAAGGTGCTGGGCTCGTATCCGCTGGCGGTATTGTAAGACTGCGCCGCTGCTGGCATGGCGCATGCGCACGGCCGGACGGAAGTCGCGGCCGTTTTATTTTGGACGAGAAAACACCATGAGCATGATCCGATCGATTTGTTTGTTCTGCGGCTCCAACAAGGGAGCCAAGCCCGAATATGAGCAGGCGGCGCGCGATTTTGGCCGCACGCTGGCCGAGCAGGGCATCACCCTGGTTTACGGCGCGGGCAAGGTGGGCCTGATGGGCGTGGCGGCGGATGCGGCTTTGGCGGCCGGCGGCAAAGTGATAGGCGTGATCCCCGAGTTTCTCAAGGCCAAGGAGGTGGCGCATCTGGGCCTGACCGAGCTGCACGTCACCGAGACCATGCACCAGCGCAAGGCCATGATGGCGCAACTGTCGGATGGCTTCATCGCTTTGCCAGGTGGTTTCGGCACTTTCGACGAACTGTTCGAGATTTTGACCTGGGCGCAACTGTCGGTGCACGGCAAGCCGGTGGGCATGCTGGACGCGGCTGGCTTCTTCCAGCCCTTGCTGGCGATGGCGCGGCATGCGGTGGAAGAGGGCTTTGTGCCCGTCGGCAATCTGGAGCTGTTCCGCGCCGACGCCGATCTGTCCAAACTGCTGGACTGGATGCGCCAGTATCAGCCGCAGTCGGTGCCCAAATGGCTGGAATTGTCCAAGACCTGAGATGGTTATGAATCAAAGCACCCATCGTTTGAGCGCATGGGCCCGCCTGCGCCGCTGGCTGTCCTGGCCGCTGGTATTGTTGCTGGCGGCCATCATCGTATTTGAAGAACTGGCCTGGGATGAGCTGTCCGCCATCGTGGCGCGGCTGGCAAAGTGGCCGCCGCTGGCGGTTTTGGAGCGGTGGGTCGCTTCTCGTCCGCCCAAGATCGCGCTGGCTTTGTTCATCCTGCCCGCGCTGGCCTTGCTGCCGGTCAAACTGGCGGCGTTGTTCTTGATTGAGCAAGGGCACGCCGCGCTGGGCTTGTTGGTGATTCTGCTGGCCAAGCTGGGCGGCACGGCCCTGGTGGCGCGCTTGTTCACGCTGACGCAGCCTTCCTTGATGCAGGTGGCCTGGTTCGTGCGATGGTATCGCCGCTTTCAGGACTGCCGAGCCTGGGTGTTCGCGCGGCTGCATGATTCTGTGGCGTGGCGTTGGAGCAGCAGGCTGATTCGGCGAGTTCGGGCCAGATGGGCGCGACCGTCGGCCTGGTCGCGGCTGGTGTCGCGCATCGCCCGGCAATGGCGGGGCGCCCGGCGCGGCGATGAAGAAGAAAATGGAGGAGCGCGATGATTATCGTCATGAGTCGTCTGGCGGAAGAGGCGGATATCCGCGGCGTGGCGGCGCGCATAGAAGCCGCCGGACTGGCCGCGCATGTGTCGCGGGGGCGGGAGCGCACGGTGATAGGCGCTGTCGGCGAGGAGCGCGGGCTGGAGGCGTCGCAGTTTGAGTCCTTGCCGGGCGTGGAGCGCGCGCTGCGGGTGGTGGGCGATTACCGGATCGTCTCGCGCGAAGCGCAGCCGCAGGATAGCGTGGTGAGGATAGGCGCGTGCGAGTTCGGCCTGGCGGGCAGGCCGGTGTGGCTGGCGGGACCGCGGGATTGGACCCATGAGGCCTTGACGGCTTCGGCCGCGGGCATCCGGGCGGCTGGCGGCGGGCTGATGTTTGCCGGGCCGGTGCGGCAAACGTCCAATCCCTATCACTACGAGCCGGTCGGCATGCTCGAGCTGGAGGCTTTGAGAGAGGAGTCGGCCGCGGCGGGCCTGGCGGCGGCGGCGGAATTGAGCGACATCCGCTTGCTGGATGTGTATCTGGAGCTTGGGCTGGATGCGCTGATGATTGGACCGGCCAGCCTGCATCATGTCGAGCTGTTGCGCGAGGTGGGGCGCATAAACAAGCCTGTCATCTTGCTGCGCGACACTAGAATGTCGCTGGAGGGATGGCTGCTGGCGGCAGAGCATGTCGCCATGGGCGGCAATCACCAGATTGTGTTGTGCGAATGCGGGGCGGAGAGCGAGATACCGGTGCTGGATGCGGGCGGCTTGGCCTGGCTGCGGCAGCGCACGCATCTGCCGGTGATCGCCGCGCCGGCAAGCGGGCACCGGGCAACGCGGCGCTTGCTGGCCGCCTCGGCCTTGTCGGCGGGGGCCTGCGGCTGGTTGCTGGAGTGGGACGGGCAGACGGCGACGGATTTGCAGTCCTGGCTGCCAGCGAATTGACTGCCTGAGGCGCTCGCGAATGGAAAATCTGGCGACTCTGCTGGCGCGGATTGAAAGCTGCAGAGCATGCGAGCGCGATCTGCCGAATGCGCCCAGGCCGCTTTTGCAAGCGTCGCCGCGGTCGCGGATTTTATTGGCTGGCCAAGCGCCTGGCGCGCGCGCTCATGAGAGCGGCACGCCATGGCGCGACGCCAGCGGCGATAGATTGCGAGAGTGGCTGGGCGTATCCGAGTCGGTTTTTTACAATCCGGATTGTTTCGCCATCGTGCCCATGGGTTTTTGCTATCCGGGGCGCGGCAAGTCCGGCGATTTGCCGCCGCGCGCGGAGTGCCGTGCGTTATGGCATCCGCAGCTGATGCCCATGCTGGGCAATGTGCGGTTGGTGTTGGCGATAGGGGCATATGCGCAGGCCTACCATCTGCCGGACAGGCAGGCGTCTTTGACTGAGACGGTCCGGAATTGGCGGGCGTATCAGCCGGCGTGTTTCCCTCTGCCTCACCCGAGCCCGCGCAACCAGTCTTGGTTGAAACGCAACCCTTGGTTTGCCGAAGAATTGCTGCCGGCCTTGCGAGTGAGCGTTGCGCAGCGGTTGGATACGTAGAAACATCTATGAGCAAAAACTCTAAAATTGTGGATTTCCTCAAAACCTGAGGCCATAATCCGCCCAGCATTTAGGAGAACCGTCACGATGAAATGTGTTGATGATTTCCGCCTGACGCTGGGCAAGCACGAGCTGGTTCCCATCATGATCGGCGGCATGGGCGTGGATATTTCCACTGCGGATCTGGCGCTGGAGGCCGCAAGGCTGGGCGGCGTCGGCCATATATCCGATGCGATGGTGCCTACTGTGGCGGATCGCCGTTTCAATACCAAATACGTCAAGAACAAGCTGGCGCAATACAAGGCCAATGTCGAAAATCGCGACAAATCGCTGGTTCAATTCGATCTGGGCGAGATTGAAGAGGCTACGCGCCTGCATGTCGGCGGCGCCATGCAGCGCAAGCGCGGCGATGGCCTGGTGTTCATCAACTGCATGGAAAAGCTGACGATGAACGCGCCGAAGGAGACGCTGAGAACGCGGCTGCGCGCGGCCTTGGACGCTGGCATCGACGGCATCACGCTGGCGGCAGGCTTGCATCTGGGCTCGTTCTCGCTTATCGAGGACCATCCGCGTTTCCGCGACGCCAAGCTAGGCATCATTGTTTCTTCCTTGCGCGCCTTGCAGTTGTTCTTGAAGAAGAATAGCCGCAGCGGCCGGCTGCCGGATTACGTGGTGGTGGAAGGGCCGTTGGCCGGCGGCCATCTGGGTTTTGGCATGGACTGGGCGGAGTACGATCTGACGGCCATCTTTGCCGAGATCCGCGATTGGCTGCGCGACGAGCAACTGAACATTCCCTTGATTCCGGCTGGCGGGATTTTCACCGGCGGCGATGCCACGGCGTTTCTTGAGGCCGGGGCGGGCGCGGTCCAGGTGGCAACCCGCTTCACCGTGACGCATGAGTGCGGTTTGCCGGAGAAGGTGCAGCAAGAGTATTTCAAGTCCAGCGAAGACGACATCGTCGTCAATCAATTGTCGCCTACCGGCTATCCGATGCGGATGATCAAGAGCTGCCCGGCGATCGGCGACAGCATCCGTCCGAACTGCGAGGCTTATGGCTATTTGCTGGATGCCAAAGGCGGCTGCTCCTATATCGACGCCTACCACAAGGCGCACGAAGCCAATCCTGGCGTTCGTCGCGTGCCGGTTTGGGAAAAGACCTGCTTGTGCACCCATATGCGCAATTTTGATTGCTGGACCTGCGGTCATTATGCTTACCGCCTCAAGGATACGACGAATAGATTGCTGGATGGCAGCTATCAGCTTTTGAGCGCGGAGCATGTTTTCCAGGACTATCAATACAGCAAGGGAAATGAGCTTTCGCTTCCGCGGCGCATGGAAAAGCTGGTTGTGGCATAGGGTGTAAGTCAGGTTTTGCTGGGCTTGGATTTTGTTTTCATTCGGAAATTTAGAAATACAAATATTTCAGTCGCGCCTATTTTATACGCATTGAATGATTGATTTTCATATGCCGATTGCAAAATATAGACTTGCTTTGCATGTCGATTTTGCCAATATGATGTATATTCGCTAGTGATTCCCATTTTTTCAGTGAACCGAATATCCACAATGAGCAAGAGCGATAAGCAAGACCTGTCTCAAAACCCTGCGTCCGAGCGGATTCGTTACCGCTTGCAGCAGGCGGGAAAGCGCTTCCACGCCAATGACAATATTTCCGCTTTCATTGAAGAAGGCGAGCTGGATGAATTGCAGGCGGAAGTCCAGGCCAAATTGAAGGGCGTGCTGGATAGCTTGGTCATCGATACCGAACATGATCACAACACGCAGGATACCGCCCGACGGGTTGCGAAAATGTTTGTGAGAGAGGTGTTCCGCGGCCGTTATGTGGACATGCCTCCCAGCACCGAATTCCCGAATGTCGAGCGCCTGAACGAGCTGATGATTGTCGGTCCCATCACCGTTCGCAGCGCTTGCTCCCATCATCTGTGCCCCATCATCGGCCGAGTTTGGGTGGGCGTGATGCCTAACGAAAACTCCAATCTGATCGGTTTGTCCAAGTATGCCCGCCTGATCGACTGGGTGATGACCCGGCCGCAGATTCAGGAGGAGGCGGTGTCGCAGATCGCCGATTTGCTGATGAGCAAGCTGCAGCCGGATGGCCTGGCCATCGTCATGGAAGCGGATCATTTCTGCATGCATTGGCGCGGCGTGAAGGACAGCAATAGCAAGATGACCAATAGCGTGATGCGCGGCTCTTTCCTGACCAACCCGGACTTGCGCCGCGAATTTCTGTCGTTGATGCATCAATCCTGAGAGGGAGGGTGACGATGCTGGTGCGCCTTATCTACTGCAGCCGGGCCAGGCAGGCCATTGATCAGCAATTGGTGGACGATATTTTGGATGCGTCCAGAAAGTACAACCCCGCTTTGGGGCTGACGGGTCTGCTGTGCTATGGCAACGATGTTTTCGTGCAGGTGCTGGAGGGCAGCAGCGTTCACGTGAACCGCCTGTATCTGAAACTTGCCCGCGATGCCAGGCACCACTCGCTCACCTTGTTGTCTTTTCAAGAGGTCGAACAGCGCAAATTCGGCAATTGGAGCATGGCGGAAGTGGCCTTGGACAAGCTGAATGCTTCATTGATTCTGCGCCATTCCGCCTTGCCGGTGCTGGATCCATTCGTAATGACCGGGAGCGGCGTGGAGCGCCTGCTGACGGACCTGGCGGAGTCCGGCACGATCTTGTACCGTTGAGGCTTATCCAGCCCGGATAGGCCGGTCTGGCTTAGATAAATAGAAAGCGAACATGAGTCTTTATCGTTTGGCGCCGGCATTGGCGCTGCTGCTGGCTTCCGTGGCTGTGCAGGCGGAAACGGTTCTGCCTTCCGGCGTAAAAATCGAAATATTGAAAGCCGGCAAGGGCGTGCAGCCCAAGACGAGCGATACCGTGAAGGTGAATTATCGCGGCACCTTCAAGGATGGCAAGGAGTTTGATAGCTCCTACAAGAACGGCGGTCCGATCAGTTTCCCGTTGAACCGCGTCATCCCGTGCTGGACTCAGGGCGTCAGCCAATTGAAGGTGGGCAGCAAGGCCAAGCTGTTCTGCCCCGCCGCCACCGCATATGGCAGCCGCGGCGCGCCGGGTGCCATTCCGCCGAATACCGATCTCTATTTCGAGGTGGAGTTGCTGGAAATTCAGAAGTAAACCAGCTCGCCAGCGCGCTAGCAGCCCCGTCAGTCGAACTGGCGGGGCTGTCTTGTTTTCAGGACTCAGGCGGACAGCAGGGGAGACAAGGGCGCGACGATGCGCTCCAGATAGGCTGCGTCGATTTGATCAAAGCTGCCTAGTTCATCGGAGTCGATATCCAGCACCGCCGCCACTTTGCCTGCCGTATCGCGGATAGGCACCACGATTTCTGAGCGCGCGCTGGATGAGCAGGCGATATGTCCGGGGAATGCGTCCACATCTTCGACCACCAGCGTCTGGTTTTGCTGCCAGGCGGTACCGCATACGCCGCGGCCATAAGGGATGCGGGTGCAGGCGATGGGTCCCTGGAAGGGGCCCAATACCAGCTGTTCGCCCTTGACCAGATAAAAGCCGGTCCAGAGCGAGTTGAAAGTCATGTTCAGCGCCGAGGCCAAGTTGGCCAGCGCCGCGATCAAATCCGTTTCGCCTTTTATCAAGGCGTGAGTTTGCGGCAGCAGGGTCTGGTATTTTTCTTCTTTGCTTATGCCTTCGATGATCAGATTCTCTGCCATGTCAGTCTTGTTTTTGAGTTGCGGATCGGGACAGCATACACGGGTTTGGACAAAAGAAAACGCCGCCCTTGAGGCGGCGCTTGCATGTTGAGCGGCTAAGCCTTACATCATGTGCTGGCCGCCATTCATCGAGATATTGCTGCCGGTGATGAAGCCGGCGTTGTCGGAGCTGAGGAAGGCGACCAGGGCCGCGATTTCCTCGGGCTTGCCCAGGCGTCCCACCGGGATTTGCGCGACGATTTTGCTGCGCACGTCTTCCGGTACGGCCATGACCATTTCCGTGGCGATGTAGCCGGGGGAGATGGTGTTGACGGTTACGCCTTTTCTGGCGACTTCTTGAGCCAGCGCCATGGTGAAGCCGTGCATGCCGGCTTTGGCGGCGGAGTAGTTGGTCTGGCCGAACTGGCCTTTCTGGCCATTGATCGAGGAGATGTTGACGATGCGGCCGAAGCCAGCCTCAAGCATGCCGTCCAAAACCGGCTTGGTCATATTGAAGACCGAGTCCAGATTGGTGCGGATTACCGCGTCCCAGTCATCCTTGGTTTGCTTCTTGAAGCTGGCGTCGCGGGTGATGCCGGCATTGTTGACCAGGATTGAGATGGGGCCGATGTCCTTGGCGATCTTGGCGGCGACTTCCTGGCAAGCTGAGAAATCGGTCACGTCGCACAGATAGCTGTGGATGTTGTCGAAGCCTAGGCCATTCATGTCGGCATGCCAAGCTTGCTCGCGGCCGGGTTTGCTGTAGGTGGTGACAACGGTGTGGCCGGCTTCGGCCAGAGTCTTGCAGATGGCGGTGCCGATGCCGCCCATACCACCGGTAACTAGCGCAATCCTTTTAGTCATGATGCTGGCTCCTCTGTTGGTTCTGATAATTCTGCTTTAGGTAATATTGCCTTCCTTTTGTTACAGCTTATGCGGGCTGCCATAAAAAGTAAATAAAGAGTGTGTGCTACCTTATTTACATTCTTGCGGGTGTCAATTCGCGCGTCAGCCGCTGCAGCAGGTCGAGTCGGTGCGGCGCGATCTCTCCATGCTGCGAAGCAGCAATAATGGCACAGTTTGGTTCGACGCAGTGCGAACAGTTATGGAAGCGACACTGGCCAATATACCGGCGAAGCTCGGGAAAATAGCGCGCCAGCTCGGGCGCGTTCAGATGTTTCAGCCCAAACGCCTGCAGACCTGGCGAGTCGATCAGGTGGCTATCGGCATTCAGATGGTACAAGGCGGCGTGCGTGGTGGTATGGCGGCCGGAGTCCAGCGCTTCGGAAATGTCGCCGATGCGCGCGTTGGCGTCAGGCAGCAGGGCATTGGTCAGCGTGGATTTGCCCATGCCGGATTGGCCGACCAGCACGCTGGTATGGCCTTGCAGCAGCGGCAACAGCGGCGAAAAGTCCTGCTTGGCGGACAATGTGACCAGCTGGTAACCGAGCTTTACATAGAGTTGCAATTTTTCCAGCAGCGCGGGGGTTTCCGGCAGGTCCGACTTGTTGACCACGATGATGGGTTCGATGTCGCCGGCCTCGGCCGCGATCAGGCAGCGCCCCAGCAGCTCCTCGCTGGGCGTCGGCACCGCGGCCATCACAAACAGGATGCGGCTGACGTTGGCGGCGATGGCCTTGGTCTTCCAGTCATCCTGGCGATACAGCAGGCTGCGGCGCTCCAGCGCGCGCTCGATCACCGCCTGCTCCTGATTCTGGATCAGGATGTCTACGTGGTCGCCGCAGGCGAAGTCGACGCGCTTGCCGCGGGTGGTGCAATCGTAAATCCGGCCGTCGGCTTCGACGATGAAGCGGCGGCCATGGCTGCGAATGATTTGTCCGACGCTGGCTGTCATGGTCGGCTGAGCAGCGCTTCGGTTTTCGCCGCGCAGATGAAATCGTTCAGGGTCAGGCCGCCGGCGTCATGGGTGCTGAAGTTCACCACGGCGCGGTTGTAATGGACGGACATGTCGGGGTGATGGTCCTCGCGATGGGCGATCCAGGCCAGCGCGTTCACGAAAGCCATGGTTTCATGGTAGTTGGCGAAACGGTAGGTCTTGCGCAGCTCGATGCCGTGGACTTCCCATTCGGGCAGCGTGGAGAGTAATTGCTTGACCGTATTGTCGGCCAGCGGGCTCTGGCCGTGTTGCGGCGTGCAGCTCAGCTCCAGCAGATTCATGCTTGGTTTCCTTTGAGGTGTTGGATGCGCAGCGCGGCGGGCGGATGCGAATCGTAAAAGGTCGAGTGGATGGGGTCGGGCGTCAGCGTGGACGCATTATCGCGATACAGCTTCACCAGCGCGCTGATCAGATCCGTGGCCTGTGTTTGTTCTGAGGCGAAATCATCGGCCTCGAATTCGTGGGCGCGGGACATCCGGCTGGACAGCGGCGTCAGCGGAAAAGTAAAAGCGGGAATGGCGGTGAAAAACAGTATCAGCGCCATGGCGGTGCTCGGCACCGTCACGCCGAGGCCGATGTAGAACCACGGCGCATGCAGCAATTGCCCCAGCAGCCACAGCAGCGCCAGCGACAGCGCGAACGTCCAGGCGATGCGCTTGACGATATGCCTGCGCTTGAAGTGGCCGAGTTCGTGGGCCAGCACCGCTTCGATTTCGGCGTGGCTCAACTGGGACAGCAAAGTGTCGAAGAATACGATGCGCTTGGCGGAGCCGAAACCGGTAAAGTAGGCATTGCCGTGGCTGGAGCGGCGCGAGCCGTCCATCACGAACACGCCCTGGCTTTTGAAGCCGGCGCGGGACAGCAGCGATTCGATCCGGCCTTTCAGTTCCTCGTCTTCCAGCGGTTTGAATTTATTGAACAGCGGGGCGATGAAGGTCGGGAACAGGGCGACCATTAGCAATTGGAAGCCGGACCAGACCAGCCATACCCACAGCCACCACAGCGGGCCGGAGATGTCCATCAGCCACAGTATCAGCGCCACCAGCGGCAGGCCGATGGCCGAGCCCAGCAGGATGCCCTTGAGCTGGTCGGCGATGAACAAGCGCAGCGTGGTTTTGTTGAAGCCGTAGCGGGATTCGATTCCAAAGGTGCCGTATAGCGTCAGCGGCAGCGAGATCGCTCCGCTGATCACCGTGACGGCGGCGATCAGCGCAAGCCCGGACAGCAGCGGTTGCGCAAACCACTCCATGCTGCGAAGCGCCAGCCATTGCAGCCCGCCGCCGAAAGTCAGCGCGGCGATCACCGCAGTGTCTATCCAGGCGCCGAGCAAGCCCAGCTTGGTTTTGGCGATGGTGTAATCCGCCGCGAGTTGATGCTGCTCCTGCGTGATGCTGTCTTGAAACGCGGCGGGCACAGCCGCGCGATGGCGGGCGATGTGGCGGATGTGGCGGGCGCCCAGCCACAACTTCAGGCTCAGGCTCAGCGCCAGCGCGATGGCGAATAGAAGAGAGAAGGCTTCGATCATGGGTGTCGGGTTTGCCGCCAGGGCGGCAATGAAGGAAAATAGGGGAGTTAACTCAAGACTGACTAGTATGGCACAAGATACCAATAACCTCATCTGGCTCGATATGGAAATGACGGGCCTGCATCCGGATACCGACCGCATCATCGAAGTGGCGATGATCGTCACCGACAGCCATCTGAATGTGCTGGCGGAATCGCCGGTACTGGTAATTCATCAGCCGGACGCCGTGTTGGACGGAATGGACGACTGGAACAAGAACACCCACGGCAAGAGCGGCCTGATCGAGAAGGTGAAAAACTCGACGGTCAGCGAGGCGGAGGCGGAGCAGATTCTGCTGGATTTCATGGCGCAATACGTGCCGGAGCGCGTCACGCCGATGTGCGGCAACACTATCCATCAGGATCGCCGTTTCATGGCGCGCTGGATGCCGAAGCTGGAAGCGTACTTCCATTATCGCAATCTGGATGTGTCCACGCTGAAAGAGCTGTGCAAGCGCTGGAAGCCGGAAGTGGCCAAGGGCGTGGTCAAGCGCGGCAAGCATGAGGCGCTGGCGGACATCCTCGAGTCCATCGAGGAAATGCGTTATTACCGCGAGAACTTCATCAAGCTGTAGGCGCAATTGAACGCAATGGCCGGCTTCCGGGCGGGCCATTTTTCGGCAAACGCAATACCATTGGCAGGAAATATGGCTAATCATCGCCACGTCGACATAAACTCAACACCGATTTGGGCCAAGCTGCATCAGCATCAGCGCGCCACGTGCCATATGCATATGCGCGACCTGTTCGATACCGATCCGCATCGTTTCCAACGTTTCTCGTTGGAGCTGGATGGCCTGCTGCTAGACTATTCGAAGAATCGGATCACGGAACGAACCTTAGAGCTATTGTTCGACCTGGCCGACGCTGCGGATTTGAAGGGTTGGATGCAAAAGATGCGTAGCGGAGAGCGCATCAATGTCAGCGAGAACCGCTCGGTTCTGCATACTGGTCTACGCTTGCCTGTGGATGCGGCTTTGAGCGTGGATGGGCGGGATGTTGTGGCCGATGTGCATGCGGTATTGCAGCGCTTGAAGGTTTTTACCGATAAGGTGCGCGATGGCCAATGGCAGGGTTTTGCCGGCGCTCCTATCCGCGACGTGGTCAACCTGGGCATAGGCGGTTCCGACTTGGGCCCGTTGGTGGTGAAAGAGGCGCTGTCGGCCTATGCGCATCCGGATTTGAATGTCCATTTCGTCTCCAATGTCGATGGCCAACATCTGGCCCGCACTTTGGAGCGTCTGGATCCCGCTACGACACTGTTCATCATCGCCTCCAAGTCGTTTACGACACCCGAAACCTTGCTGAACGCTCAGGCGGCGCGCGTGTGGTTTTTACGCGAAGCCTCAGAGGTCGACATTGCTCGCCATTTTGTCGCCGTCTCTACCAACGAGGCGGCGGTAAAGGCGTTCGGCATCGATCCTGAGCATATGTTCGGCTTCTGGGACTGGGTGGGCGGGCGTTATTCGGTTTGGTCTGCGATTGGCCTGCCGGTAATGTTGTCTATTGGTTTCGACAACTTCCGAGCCTTCCTGGATGGCGGCCACGCCATGGACCGCCATTTTTTCGATTCGCCGTTCGCATCCAATATGCCGGTGCTGATGGCGCTTATCGGCATCTGGTACAACACCTTCTATCAGGCTCATACTCATGCCATCATGCCTTATGATCACGGCCTGCGTCGCTTGCCGGCTCATATCCAGCAATTGGACATGGAGTCCAATGGCAAGCGGGTGGGTCGTAATGGCGAGGCGCTGGACTTTGATACCGGTCCGGTGATCTGGGGCGAAGAGGGCGCCAATAGCCAGCATGCTTTCTTTCAGTTGCTGCATCAGGGCACGCGGCTGGTGCCGTGCGACTTCATTCTGCCCTTGAACAGCCACTATCCGCTGGGCAATCAGCATGACGTGCTGGTCGCCAACTGCCTGGCGCAGACGGAGGCGCTGATGCGGGGCAAGGGCGAGGCGGAAGTGATGCGGGAGCTGAGCCAGCTGTCGGGCGAGCAATTGGACATGTTGTTGCCGCAAAAACTGTTTCCTGGCAATCAGCCGTCCAATACGCTGGCGCTGGACAAGGTGACGCCATACTCGGTGGGCATGTTGATGGCCTTGTACGAGCATAAGGTGTTTGTTCAGGGCGTAATCTGGGGAATCAACTCCTTCGATCAGTGGGGAGTGGAGTATGGCAAGCAGCTGGCGCGGCGTATCCTGCCTGAATTGTCGGACGCTGTGGATGCGCTGGCGCATGACAGTTCTACCAATGGCTTGATCAGACATTACAGGGAGCGTCATGGCAAATAGCAGACAATTGGCGGCGGATCTGGGATCGGTCTTGCTGTCGCGCGGCGAGAGCGTGGCATTGGCGGAATCCTGCACCGGGGGCTTGATCGCCGCCGCGGTAACCGATATCCCAGGCAGCTCCGCCTGGTTCAGCCATGGCGTGGTCAGCTATGGCAATCAGGCCAAGCAGCAGCTGCTCGGCGTGCAGGCTTCATCGTTGATGGATCATGGTGCGGTCAGCGAACTGGTGGTTCGAGAGATGGCTGCCGGCGCGCAGGCTTTGGCGGATGCGGACTGGGCGGTGGCCGTGTCCGGCATCGCCGGGCCGGATGGCGGTTCGCCGGACAAGCCGGTGGGCTTGGTGTGGCTGGCCATCGCCCACCCCGGCGGGCAGACCGAAGCGTGGCATTGCCATTTCTCCGGCAATCGCGAAGCGGTGCGCAAGCAGACGGTGGAAGAGGCGCTGTCGCAGTTGCTGCAGCGCATTCATGGCCATGTTCAGTCGGCCTGATGGAACGTTTCGGCTGAGCGTTTAAGCGGGCTCGTCCATGTCGTCATCTTTGCCGGATTTGCGCGCCCTGGGGTGGGCGTTGTCGTAAACCTTGGCCAGATGCTGGAAATCCAGCGCGGTGTAGATCTGCGTGCTGGAAAGATTGGCGTGGCCCAGCAGTTCCTGCACGGCGCGCAGATCGCCCGATGATTGCAGCAGGTGGGAGGCGAAAGAGTGGCGCAGCATGTGCGGATGGACATGCTGCTGCGCGCCGGTTCGGATGGCCCAGTCTCGCAGCCGCTTCTCCACCTGTCGCCCTCCTAGCCTGCGGCCATGGCGGCCAATGAATAACGCGGGCTCGTCGGCTGCGATGCCTGACCGCGGCGCCAGCCATTCTTTCAAACAGTTGAGCGCTTCGGCGCCGATCGGCGTCAGCCGGATTTTGCCGCCCTTGCCGCGCACTCTCAGCAATTGGTCATTCCAGTCCACATCTTCAAGATTCAGCGCCACCGTTTCCGATAGCCGCAAGCCGCAGCTGTAGATCAACTCGTAGATGGCGCGATCTCGAACCGACAGCGCCTCGTCGCCCTCGATGCGATCCAGCAGCGCCGCCGCGCTATCCACCGGCAGCGCCTTGGGCAGCAGCTTGTCCCGCTTGGGCGCGCGCAGGCCGGCGGCGGGGTTGTCGCCGCGCAGCTCGTTCGTTTGCAGCCAGTGGTAGAACTGCCGCCAGGCGGAAAGCCGCCGCGCCAGGCTGCGGCTGCCCAAGCCTTGCGCGTGCAGTTTCGCCAGGGCGCGCTTCAGTTTGCCGGCATCGGCGTGCTGCAGCTCGGTTGGCGCCGTCAGCGAGGCCAGCAGCGCCAAATCGGCTTGATACCCTTTCAGCGTGTGTGGGCTGCGGCCGGCAAGCGCCAGGTGGTCGATGAAGCGGTCGAGGAGGTCGGACATCATCAGCGACGCATGCGCGCCATCTGCATCAAGCGCTCGAACAGCTGCAGGTCCTGTTCGTTTTTCAGCAGCGCGCCAGCCAGCGGCGGCGGGGCGTTGCGTTCTTGTCTTCCGGCCAGTTCCTCTTCCGGTATGCCTTCGCTGGTGAGCAGGCGCAGCCAGTCCAGCAGCTCGGAGGTGGTGGGCTTTTTCTTCAGGCCCGGCAGTT
Organism: Chromobacterium sp. IIBBL 290-4; assembly: GCF_024207115.1. Classification (NCBI taxonomy): domain Bacteria; kingdom Pseudomonadati; phylum Pseudomonadota; class Betaproteobacteria; order Neisseriales; family Chromobacteriaceae; genus Chromobacterium; species Chromobacterium sp. IIBBL 290-4. The sequence goes on along the minus strand of NZ_CP100128.1, from coordinate 4,390,093 downwards.
CGCGGATGGAGAAGAAGACTTCCAGCGCTTGTTTGACCAACTGTTCGCGGATGTCGGGGAAGTGGACGTCGATGATGGCTTGCATGGTTTCCGCTTCCGGGAAGCGGATGTAATGGAAGAAGCAGCGGCGCAGAAAGGCGTCAGGCAGCTCTTTTTCATTGTTTGACGTGATGATGATGATGGGGCGCTGCTTGGCGCGGACGAATTGCTGGGTTTCATGGACGAAAAATTCCATCTGATCCAGTTCGCGCAGCAGGTCGTTGGGGAATTCGATGTCGGCTTTGTCGATTTCATCAATCAGCAGCACCGGCGCGGTTTCGGCCTCGAAGGCCTGCCATAGCTTGCCTTTTACGATGTAGTTGGCGATGTCGTGGACTTTGTCGCCGCCGAGCTGGGAGTCGCGCAGCCGCGATACCGCATCGTATTCGTACAGGCCATGCTGCGCCTTGGTGGTGGACTTGATCGGCCAGACGATCAGCTCGCGGCCGAGGCTGGCGGCGACCTCTTCGGCCAGCATGGTTTTGCCGGTGCCGGGCTCGCCTTTGATCAGCAGCGGGCGTTTCAGGGTGATGGAGGCGTTGACGGCCATCATCAGGTCGTCGGTTGCGATATAGCGTTCGGTGCCAGTGAAACGGGTATTCATTGAAATATCGGAATAAAAGTGGTGATTGTATGCAAAAGGCAGCCGCTGGCTTGGGCTGCGGCTGCCTTTGGGGAGGTATCGGTCAGCGCGCGAATTCGCGTTCCAGGTCTTCCAGCGTCACGCCCCAGCTTTTCATCTGGTAGCTTAGCAGGGCCATTTCGCTGTCGCTGATGGTGCCGTCGGATTTGGCGATATCCATGGCCAGCACGCAAGTCAGGATGCGCTTGCGTCGGTCGGTGACCTCTGCCAGCAGATTGTCCACCCGTTCACGCTCCAGCAGTTGGATGGCGCCGTCTTCTCCGGCTTCGTCCGAGATATCGTCGCAGAAATCGCGGAATACTTGGGCAAACTGTTTGCGCGGCAGGCTGATCAGGTGATAGACGTGCAGCTTTTCCAGCAACTCGAGCTCGCGAGGGTCCATGTTGCCATCCGTGACCATGAACATGGCCAGAATCCTGGCCATCGCCTCCGGGCTATTGGTCGAGTAGTGTCTCATGGCTCCATTCCTTTTTTGCTATATGGTGAAGCTTGACGGCGAACGCATCCGGCATGGGAGCAACCTTGCGCGCCAGGTAATCGAAAAAGACGATTCCTGTCTTCAATCTTGCCACTTCTTTGCCCGTGTTGTCATCGGTCAGCTGATAGATCAGGTCAAAGCTGCGGCGGCCGATGTCATCTATGCCTAAGCGCATGGTCAATTCGTCGCCATGGAACGCTTCGGCGCGGTAGCTGACGGCGGCGTCGGCCACGACTATGCCGCTGCCTTCTATCTCCAATTCATGGCGATAACCTAGCGTTTTCAGCCAGCGGAGGCGCGCTTCCTGGGCGAGTCGCAAGACTGCGTCATTGGCCAGGTGATTTCCGTAGTTGATGTCTGCTATCCGCACCTCCAGGCGCGTTTCAAAAAGGTAGGCAGCGGGGAGAGGCAGGTGGATTCTAGCCATGACTGACATTTGGATGAGGGCGGTGCTGTCTTTATGTCAAAGAGGCTGGGTTGTGTCAAATGCATGGGCTCGGAGTCTGATAGACTGAAATGGTGGTGTGAACCTCAAGGAGGGGTGGTCATGTATCAACGAATCTTCGTGCCGGTGGATGATAGCGACACTTCCAATATGGCGCTTGACGAGGCATGCAAGCTGGCGAAAACCTTTGGTTCCGCAGTGCGTTTGGCGCATGTGGTGGATTTGGCTCAGTTCGGCTGGGGCGGAACTGAGTTTCTGGATGCGACCGAGCTGCAGAAGTCGATCAAGCAGGCCGGCGAGCAGGTCTTGGGCCTGGCGGCTGAGCGGGCGCGGGCGCATGGGGTGGAGCCGGAATGCAAGATCCTGGAGAGCTGGGGGGATAAGATCGCCTCGGTATTGGCGGATGAGTCGGGAGTCTGGGGCGCGGACTTGATCGTGATGGGCACGCATGGCCTGGGCGGCTTGATGCATTTGCTGATGGGCAGCGTGGCAGAGGGCCTGCTCAAAGTCGCGGATGTGCCGGTCTTGCTGGTGAGGAATCCGGGCGATTAATCGTTTGTCTTGCTTGCGGGTGTTGTGCGGACGTCATTTCGGATGGCCGCAGCCTGGCGATTGTTGGACAGCGCAGGCGCAAAAAAAGCCAGTCAAGGTAGGGCTTGGCTGGCTTTTTGTTTGGGCCCGGATTAGCTGGCTGCAGCTTCGGCGCCGCCTTCTTGGGCTTCGATCTTGGTGCGAACCGCTTTGCGCAGGCTCTTGTACAGATCGGGGTGGGTTTCCTTCAGGTACTCGACGATTTCGAAGTCTTCGCGACGTACCTTGGACAGGTCGATTTGCTCGACATGCACCAGGCGGAGCAGTTCGCGCACCGGCTTGGGCATGTTGCGGCCGCTTTCATAGCGGGAACCGCCAGACTGGGTCACGCCGATGCGGCTCCAGAATTCTTGCTGGTTCAGGCCAAGCTTGCGACGGATTTCCCGGGGATTCGGGATTTTTTCAAACAGTTTCATGAGTGTTCCTCTCGTATCTGAAACAAATGGTTCTAGTATTTTTTTAGGACTTCGCCCTGCCTATTAAAAATAGCAAAAAAAATCCAACAGGAATATTTATGATGCAGGGAAATTAGTGAAGTTCCATGAATTTGAAAATTCAGTTTTGCTAATGTTAGCAAACACTAATCATCAAGGACAATGGTATTCTGCATGCCGACAGGAAAAATGCTGCCTGGGTGTCGCAAATTTGCAATTGTTCACTTGATGATATCGTATAGGGGAGGGGTGGCGAGCCTGACCCCCGGCACTTGCACTAAATAACTGTGGCTGCTTCCTTCCGGACCTGACCAGGTTCGCTATCGTGCAATGCGGGGAGGCCCGCCATAGAGAAAACGAATTGTATACAAGCTTTGCCTATTTGCCAAGCATTTTTTAAATGAAGCGTTCAATATCCGGCGGACGATGGCCTGGGAGCGGGCTTGCGGCAAATGAGAAGCAGGCGCAGACTCGTATCGACAAATATAGAGATGGAGCGGGAGAGCATGACTAGCGTGGTATCCGAATTGCTGGGCAAGCTGGTGGCCTTCGACACGACCAGCCGGCTGTCAAACCTTCAACTGATAGAGTGGGTCAAAGCTTATCTGGCCGGATACGGCATTGAGAGCCGCTTGACCTATAGCGATGATGGCCGCAAGGCAAACCTCTTCGCGCGCATCGGCGCCGATCATCTGCCTCTGATCATGCTGTCCGGCCATACCGACGTGGTGCCGGTGGATGGGCAGGCATGGAGCTATCCGCCATTTGAGCTCACGGAAAAGGACGGCCGGCTTTATGGCCGGGGCAGCGCGGACATGAAGGGGTTCATCGCTTGCGTGCTGGCGCGCGTGCCGCAGTTCGTGCGGCTGGCGCGCGAAGAGCAGTTGGCGCAGGGCGTAGGCATCGCCTTGTCTTACGATGAGGAATTGGGCTGCCTGGGCGTCGGGCGCTTGATCGCGGGCCTGCAGGAGGATGGGGTGGAGGTGGCTGGCTGCCTGGTCGGCGAGCCGACATCCATGCGCCCCGTCATCGCCCACAAAGGCATCGCGCATTACCGTTGCAAGGTGAAGGGCAGGGCGGCGCACTCTTCTTTGACGCCGCAGGGCGTCAATGCCATCGAGTACGCCGCCAAGCTGATCACGCATGTCCGCAAGCTGGCGGATGCCGAGGCAGCCTTCGGCCATCGGCAGCCTTTATATGATGTGCCGTTCACCACGATGCAAACCGGACTGATTCATGGCGGCGTGGCTTGCAATATCGTGCCGGCCGATTGCGAGTTCATGTTTGAGTGCCGCTGGTTGCCGGGGGATAACCCCGAACGTTTGGTAGAGTCGGTGCGCGACTATGCCGCGACGCTGCTGTTGGAGATGCGCGAAGTGGCGCCGGAGGCGGATATACAGTTTGAGCCGGCCGTTTATAGCCCGGCATTCGAGTCTGATCCGGACTCCTCCATTCGCGTCTATGTGGAGAGTCTGTGCGGCTGCGCGGGCGGAGACGGCGTGGCCTATACTACCGAGGCCGGCTTGTTCAGCGAGGCTGGCATGCCTTGCGTGGTGCTGGGGCCGGGGTCGATCGAGCAGGCGCATCGGCCTGATGAGTACATCGAATTGGCGCAGTTGCAGGCTTGTTATGATTGGCTTGGATTGCTGTCCGACAAGCTTATAAGATAATGATCAATATAAGTCGTAAATAATTTTGCGCTGGCGTGGATTAAGCCCCACAATCTACGCCCTGCAGCATCGTATGGATTCAAGCCCGCCCGGATGATAGCCGCGCGGGCTAGTTTTTTGTAGTAAGCAGAGAGAACAAAAAATGAGTCAGGACAGATCTAAATCGGGTGGAGAAGGCAAGAAGCGGGATGGTTTCACCTCCAGCTTCGGTGTGTTGGCGGCGACGCTGGGGTCGGCTGTCGGCTTGGGGAATATCTGGAAATTTCCATATCTGACCGGCACCAATGGCGGCGCCGGTTTCTTGGTGGTGTACGTATTGGCCACGCTGTTGGTGGGCCTGCCGGTGATGATTTCCGAGATCATGCTGGGCCGCAAGGCCAAGCGCGATGCGGTGACTACGCTGGCGACGCTGGCGCCCAAGGGGCAGCCGTGGTGGCTGGTGGGCGCTTTTGGCGTGTTCGCGGCCTTCCTGATCATGGCTTTCTATTCGGAAGTGGCGGCCTGGGTGTTCGCTTACATCTTCAAGGCGATTTCCGGCGGGATTCTGTCCAGCGATCCCAAGGTGACTTCGGGCGCTTTCACCGGCCTGATCTCGGATCCGGTGCAGTCCTTGCTGTGGCAGTGGCTGGTGCTGGCGCTGATCGGCGGCATTCTGTTGCTGGGCGTGTCCAAGGGCATCGAGGCGGTCACCAAAAAACTGATGCCGCTGTTGTTTGTGCTGCTGCTGGCGATAGGCGCGCGCAGCCTGATGCTGCCGGGCGCGAGCCAAGGCCTGGCCTTCCTGTTTACTCCGGATTTCTCCAAGATTACCGGCGCGGTCGTGCTGACGGCTGTGGGCTTGGCATTTTTCAAGCTGTCCATCGGCATGGGCACGATGATCACTTACGGCAGTTATTTCCGCGATGATCAGAATATCCCGCTCACCACCTTCCGGGTGATGTGCGCCGACTTGTTTGTGTCGCTGTTGGCCGGCATCGCCATTTTCCCGGCGGTGTTCGCCTTCGGTTTCCAGCCTGCGGCTGGGCCTTCGCTGCTGTTCATCACCATTCCGGCGGTGTTCGCCAGCATGCCTTTGGGCCATGCTTTCATGGTGGTATTCTTTGTGCTGGCCGCCATAGCCGCCACCGGCGCCATGTTGTCCATCCTGGAGGTGCCGGTTTCGGTGCTGAGCGAGCGCTTCGGCATCAGCCGGGTGAAGTCCACGGTGATCAACTTGTTGCTGCTGGCTGCGGTGGGCTCCAGTTGCGCCTTGTCCAATAGCCTGGCGGCGGATTTCAAACTGTTCGGCATGACGATGTTCGACCTGTTCGACTTTGTGACCTCCAATATCCTGATGCCGATAGGCGGCATTTGCCTGTGCCTGTTTACCGGCTGGGTGTGGGGTTATGATCGTTTCCGCGACGCGCTGAGCAATGGCGGCGCCTTGAGCAACGAAGGCCTGTTGCGGGTGCTGTTCTTCGTGCTGCGCTTTGTATCGCCGGTGCTGATACTGGTGGTGATGCTCAAGGGTTTGAAGGTGTTCTAAAGTAAAAGGCCGGACTCGATAGTCCGGCTTTTTTATTAGGCTCAAGGCAGCGGCGTGTCCTCGTCCGAGTCGACGACGGGCGGCGCTTCAAAGCCGTTCAGTTCGCGCGAGCTTTTTTCCAGCAGCAGCACGATGGCGGTGTTGAGCGCGCCGAACAGCCAGCTGATCAGCAGAAAGACGGAGTAGGCGGTCAGCTTGTCGGCAAACAGCGTTTTGCCGTGCAGGGTAAGCTCTTCCGGGTCAAAGATGGAGTAAAACACGGTGGTGGCGAGGACGGCGATGATGAACGACGGCCAGAACAACAGGATGCTCTTTTTCATGGATGCCTCCAGAATGCGTGAGCCGGCAAGGAATCGCTGCGGTTGCGGCGATCATGTTTCTGATTATGCCATGATGGCTGGTTTGTCGATGTGCATCCGCAATATCCTGCCAGCTCAGCCAGGGTGCCGCTCCGTCTCTCCATCGTGTAGACTGTTGTTCGACAGCGAACAGCCTTGCATTCGAAAGGCAACAGCGCAATCGATTCCCTCACTCGCCGGCGGCATGTCGCCGGCACTTGCATATGTATGGAGCCTGGTATGACTTCTTCGATCTTCGCCGGCGTGGAGCTGGCGCCGCGCGACCCCATTCTCGGCCTGAACGAGGCGTTCAATGCGGATGAGCGCACCACCAAGGTGAACCTTGGCGTCGGCGTGTATTCCGACGATAACGGCAAGATTCCCTTGTTGGCTGCGGTGAGGGCGGCGGAGAAGGCCAGGCTGGAGGCATTGCCGGCGCGCGGCTATCAGCCGATAGAGGGGCCGGCGGCTTATGATGTCGCCGTGCAAAAGCTGCTGTTTGGCGAGGGCAGCGATTTGCTGGCTCAAGGCAAGGTGGTGACGGCTCAGGCGCTGGGCGGCACTGGCGCGTTGAAAATCGGCGCGGACTTTCTGAAGCGTTTGAATCCTGACGCCAAGGTGTATATCAGCGACCCGTCCTGGGAAAATCATCGCGCGTTGTTCGAGTCGGCAGGCTTCGATGTGCAAAACTACCCTTACTATCATGCGGCTACGCGCGGCGTTGATTTTGCCGCGATGAAGGCGCACCTGTCGGCGTTGCCGGCAGGCTCGATCATCGTGCTGCACGCGTGCTGCCACAATCCCACCGGCGCGGACTTGTCCGCCGCGCAATGGGAAGAGCTTGTCTCCATTTGCCGCGAGCGCGGCCTGGCGCCGTTCCTGGATATGGCCTACCAGGGTTTTGCCGATGGCATCGATGCTGACGCGCTGGCAGTGCGTTTGTTCGCGGCTTCCGGCTTGCAGTTTTTTGTGGCCAGCTCTTTCTCCAAGAGCTTCTCCTTGTATGGCGAACGCGTGGGCGCGCTGTCCATCGTGACTGCTTCCAAGGATGAATCCACTCGCGTGCTGTCGCAGCTCAAGCGTGTGATCCGCACCAATTATTCCAATCCGCCGATTCATGGCGCGGCGATTGTCGCCGCCGTGCTGTCCAGTCCTGAGCTGCGTCAGCAGTGGGAGGACGAACTGGCCGGCATGCGCGACCGCATCCGGGCCATGCGCACCAGCCTGCTGGAAGCGCTGCGCGCCAGCGGGGTCGAGCAGGATTTCAGCTTCATAACCGAGCAGCGCGGCATGTTCTCGTACACGGGCCTGACTGCGGCCCAGGTGGAGCGCTTGCGCGAGTCGTTCGGCATTTACGCGGTGTCCACGGGCCGGATCTGCCTGGCGGCTCTGAATAGCCGCAATGTCGAGTATGTGGCGCAGGCGATCGCGAGTGTTGTAAAAGCGTAACATTTCTGCGGATTGATCCGTCTTTGCCTGCGAACAGGCGGGGAGGGAAGTCTGACTGCAAGCCTGCCGGAATTTTCCGGCGGGCTTTTTTTGTAAATGGGCCTGCAAAGGGAAGGGGGGGTGGGCGGATCATGCTCAGATATGAGTTTTATGGATGCTTTCTTTTGCATTTCAGGAGTTTGATGAGTCTTGGTGCAAGCCGTTCCATTCTGGTGCGTGTTAAATCGTTGTGATTGTGTTAAGTAATTTGCATATAAAAATGATGTTTGTATAATAAATCAACTGTATTTATTGGTTTTGCAATTCATTTTTAGGCTTTTTGTGGATTGAGCATTGTCAAAAAGGACAGGTTTGTCAGATGGCGACATGATTTTTCGAAAAGGGCATTGTCGAGCCCCTGAAATATCCTCATGATGTTGAGAGACATCAATGAATGTCGTTTAGCCGACTGTTTATGAGCGGCGGCGGAACACAATAATCAACAGCTTGTTTGAGAGGGGGAACCCTCGGGGTAGATGCCATGACTGCGACTTTTCCTGAAGTGCTGGTACCGCAGGCGCTGACTGCGGGTGCTTTTGATGCTGATGATGCCGATGTGCGTAATAACTTGGGATTGCTGGGTTTGTTGGATGTTTATTCTCGCGACGGGAAGTATCGCTTGACGGCTTCGCTGGAACCGGTTGATCCGGACTTGCAGCCGACTGCATGGGTGTTGGAAGTGGAGATGGAAGTATGCGCCAAGGCCAAGGTGTCGCGTTTCACCGTGGGCAAGGTGGAGTATAACGGCGGCGCGCCGGGCAATTATTTGCGCAAGCTTCTGGCTAGCGGCGAATTGAATGGCTATCTGGCGAGGACCATGGCTGCGGCGGCCTGATCAATCTGGCCTGGTGTTTGAAAAAAAGCCACCCGTTGGGTGGCTTTTTGATTTTGCGGCCGCTGGTTTAAGCGACGTGCCTGTCGTAGAGAGAGCGAAAGGCCGGCATGTACTCCGGCTGGACATAGGGCTTGAGCAAGGCCAGCACTTGCAGCACGCCGCGATGGCCGGACGCTTCGGTGATGGGCGCCTTGGGGCGCGAGGTCTGCTCGAAGGCGAACCAGAACTTCACTACCAGCCAGATATTGACGCTGACGGCCTCGATGTCTTCCTCGTCCATCCTGAGCAGGCCCAGGCGGATGAACTCGCGGAAATGCTCGCCCAGGATGTTCTTCAGCTCGGTGTTGACGAACTGATGGTACTCCGACTGCATTTGCGGATTGCGCGCCAGCATGCCCGGCAGGTCGTAGAACATGAAGCGGAACTGCCACATCGCCTGGAAGGCGGTGTCCAGGTAGTTGACCAGGTCGTCTACCGTCATCTTGCGGTTTTCCGGCACGGCCAGGCGCTGGTTGATGAATTCGCGATACATGGAGAAGATCTGGTAGACGATCTCTTCCTTGTTTCTGAAGTGGTAGTAGAGGTTGCCGGGGCTGATGCCCAGATGCGCCGCGATGTGGTTGGTGGTGATGCTGCGTTCGCCCTGTTCGTTGAACAGCTTGAGGCTTTCCTGGATGATGCGGTCGTAGGTCTTGATTCTGGTTTTACTCATGATGCACCGGCTGATGGGAACTTCGCATAGCGCCATTGTATACGACGTTTGGAGTTCCTGCTCTATTTATTGCGTTTGGGTGATGGGGTAGCACTCTGCCATGAACTTATGCAGGATCGCTTGCTCTATACGTTGCCTTTCCCTGGCGGGAATGGCGATGCGCAGGATCAACTGATAGCGCTTTTCATCGACGGGCTGGATGGAGGCGCGCGGCTCGACCGACGGAATCTCCACCAGATAGCGCTGCGCCATCTCCTCCATGTGGCGGCGGGCGATTTCGACGTGAGGCATGCAGATGTCCTCGGCTGCCTCCATCAACATCCGCTCCGCCTGCGCCGGTGGAACCATATAAGAGAGCGGCACATTGATGATGTGCATCACATATTCGCCCATATAGTTTTCGCGGATCACCGGCGTGGACAGCAGCAGGCTGTTCGGGAAGGTCAGCGCTCGCCCTGTCATCTGGTGCGAGCTGTGATTCGGGCCGATTTCCATCACCGTGGTGGACAGCAGTCCGATATCCACCACGCGGCCGCGGACTACGCCAATCTCGATATGATCGCCCAGGCCGTAGCTGTTGGACATCTGCCGCACCACGCCGCCGGACAGGCACATGATCAGCTCCTTGGTGGCCAGGATCAGCGCGGCGGCGAAAGCCAGCATGGAGACGGCCAGCGTCTGCAGCTCATTGGCCCAGATGAAGCCTATGCCGGCCAGCCCGATCAGGAACAGGCCGTTGCGGGTGTTGATCGACCAGCGGCGGCGCTCCTCGATCGGAGTGCTGCCACAGGCCGCCAGCAGGCGGTCCACGACGATGCGGATGATCAGCAGCGAGAGCACCAGCAGCAGGGAGCGGGTGATCTCGTGCGAGTAGTTTTCCCTCAGGAAAGCGATCAGATCGAGTATGGTGTGCACGTTGTCAGTCGTTCAGCTTGACTGCGTGTTCGCGGGTTTCGTGGAACACGATGTCCGGCCAGCGCTCTTGCGTCAATTGCAGATTCACGCGATTGGGCGCCAGGTAGGCCAGGTTGCCGCCGGCGTCGGTCGCGATGTTCATTTGCAGCGCCTTGACGAATTCGTCCAGCTTTTTGCGGTCGTCGCAGCTGAACCAGCGCGCCGACCAGATGCTGGCCGATTCGAAAATCGCGTCCACGCCGTATTCGGCCGCCAGGCGGCTGGCCACCACTTCAAACTGCAGCACGCCTACCGCGCCCAGGATCAGGTCGCCGCCGCTGTGCGGCTTGAATACCTGCACCGCGCCTTCTTCGCCCAGCTGTTGCAGGCCTTTTTGCAGCTGTTTCAGCTTCAACGGGTTCTTGATGCGCACCGAGCGGAACATTTCCGGCGCGAAGAAGGGAATGCCGGTGAAGGACAGCTCTTCGCCCTCGGAGAAGCTGTCGCCGATCTGGATATTGCCGTGGTTGGGCACGCCGATGATGTCGCCGGCAAAAGCCTCTTCCACGATCTCGCGGTCGTGCGACATGAAGGTCACGACCGAGGAGGCGGCGATGTCGCGGTTCAGGCGCAGGTGCTTCATCTTCATGCCGCGTTCGAACTTGCCGGAGCACACGCGCAGGAAGGCGATGCGGTCGCGGTGTTTCGGGTCCATATTGGCCTGGATCTTGAACACGAAGCCGGAGAACTTGCCTTCGGTCGGCGCCACGCTGCGCACGGTGGCGTCGCGGTCTTGCGGCGCCGGCGCCCAGTCGATCAGCGCGTTGAGGATTTCGCGCACGCCGAAGTTGTTGATGGCGGAGCCGAAGAAGACCGGCGTCAGCTCGCCGGCCAGGAACTCGTCCAGGCTCCATTCATTGGAGGCGCCCTTGACCAGTTCGATTTCCATGCGCAGCTGTTCCATTTCCAGCGGGAACAGTTCGTCCAGGCGCGGGTTGTCTATGCCCTGAATCACTTCGATGTCGGAAACCAGTTTCTCCGCGCCGGCCTCGAACAGGATCACCGCGTCGTTCAAGAGGCTGTACACACCGCGGAAGGTCTTGCCCATGCCGATCGGCCAGGTGATGGGCGAGCAGCGGATCTTCAGCACGTTTTCCACCTCGTCCAGCAGCTCCAGGCTGTCGCGGACTTCGCGGTCGCACTTGTTCATGAAGGTGACGATGGGCGTGCTGCGCAGGCGGCACACATTCAACAGCTTGATGGTCTGCTCTTCCACGCCCTTGGCGGCGTCGATCACCATCAGCGCGCTGTCCACCGCGGTCAACACGCGGTAGGTGTCTTCGGAGAAGTCCTGGTGGCCCGGGGTGTCCAGCAGATTGACGGTGTGCTCGCGGTAGTCGAACTGCATCACCGACGAGGCCACCGAAATGCCGCGCTGCTTTTCGATCTCCATCCAGTCGGAGGTGGCGAACTTGCCGCCTTTCTTGCCCTTGACCGTGCCGGCCATCTGGATGGCGCCGGAGAATAGCAGCAGTTTTTCCGTCAGCGTGGTTTTACCGGCGTCGGGGTGGGAAATGATGGCGAAAGTGCGGCGGCGCGACACTTCTTCGGCGATTCGGCTCAGTTCGGCTGACATGGATGCAGGATGGAATTCAGTAAAACCGGCTATTTTACCGGACTTGGCCGGGGTGGGAAGTTTTATGTTAATATTTGAGAATAATTATCAATATCAATAAAGTTCCGTGATGTCGTCTCATGTATCAAAGCTTGCGCCGCGCGCAGCATCTTCGCATTCCTTCGCTCTTTCTTTGTTGGCCCTCAGCATTGCCCAGATAGCCAGCGCCGCCGACGGCGACGCGGTTCGCCTGAACAAAATCAGGGTGGAAGAGTTCGTCAAATCCAAGGTGGCGGTCGCCAATGCGGTCGATGCCGAGCAACTGGCGCGTTCGCAGCCCAAGTCGCTGGCCGAGGCGCTGGACGCCTTACCCGGCGTCAATGCCGGCGGCTCGCCGCGTCCGGGCGGTCAAACCATCAATGTGTGGGGCTATAGCAAGACCGAGCAGGTCCAGGTGCAGCTGGATGGCGCCAGCCAGAGTTTTTCCAAGTATCAGCAGGGCACCTCATTCATCGAGCCCGAGTTGCTTGGCCGGGTCGAAGTCATCAAGGGCGCGCAATCGCCTTATTACGGCAATGGCGGCTTCGGCGCAGTGGTGAAAGCGGAAACCAAGTCGGTGGACGAGCTGCTGCGGCCGGGACAGTTGTGCGGCGGCTTTCTGAAAGGCTATGTCCCAATTCCGTGTTGGGAGCTATGCTGAATACAGTAGCAGACCGGGAGTCGCGCCATGGATGCCCAGAGTTTTCAGCGTTTTCTTGCCCAACTGGATCAGCTCACGCTCAAACAGAGGAGCTTGCTGTCTTCTGCGCTTAAACATCCCACTCACCATGACGCCATTCAGGACGCCTTGCCTGACCTGACGGCTTGCCCACACTGCCAGGCCGAGGCCAACCAGTTGGCGTTATGGGGCTGGGGCCGAGGCCTGCGGCGTTATCGCTGCAAACAGTGCCACCGGACCTGCAATGCCTTGTCGGGCAGTCCATTAGCCAAATTGCGCAAGGCCGATCGCTGGCTGAGCTACGCCCAAGCACTGCAGGATGGCTTGACCGTGCGAGCAGCCGCTCGTGCATGCGGCATCAGCAAGAACACGGCTTTCCTATGGCGGCATCGCTTCTTGCATCGCGCATCAGACCATCTGGCGGCGCAAGCCCGAGGCATCGTCGAAGTAGATGAAACCTTCATTCTGGAATCATTCAAAGGGCAGCGGTGCCTCCCCCGCGCGCCGCGCCAGCGGGGTGGCGTCAGCCAAACACGGGGAACCGGGCCGGATCAGATTCCCATCATGGTGGTGCAGGACCGAGAGGGACATATAGCGGACTTCAAGTTGAAGAAGCTCAATGGCGCTCATGTGGAAGCGGCTTTAGCCCCGTTGGTGGATAGCGACGCCATCCTGTGTTCGGACGGCGCAGCGGTGTACTCGACCTTTGCCAGGCAGCATGGCATTACCCATCGAGTCGTGCATGCCAAGACGGGACAGCGGGTACGCGAGGGGGCGTTCCATATCCAGCATGTGAATGCCTACCATAGCCGCTTGAAGCTTTGGATGGCTCGATTCCACGGGGTTGCCACCAAATACCTTGAAAACTATCTGGGGTGGCGACGGATGCTGGAGCGCTATCAGCAAACCATGCAGCCTTGCCACTGCTTGCAGGAGGCAGTGGGTCGTCCCTTGCAACACATTATTGGGACATAGCCTTCTGAAAACCTCGTATCAGAGCAATGGCGGCCAGTTCGGCAAATCCGCCGCGGCTTATGGCGGCGGCAGCGATCAGCCGGTCGACATTCTGGCCTATATCACGCAGAGCCATTCCGGCGACGGCAAGACCGCCGATGGGGCCAAGTATATGTTCTCGGGCGGCGAGCAAACCGCAGGCATGCTCAAGCTGGGCTTTCGTCCGGCGGCCGGCCATCAGTTCAAGCTGAGCCTGGTGCGGCAGGATGCCGAGCTGCGCACGCCGTGGGCGGCGCGGGCGGGTTTGCTGGATGCGCCGCGCGACGATGAGATCCGCCGATATGGCGAGGAGGGCGCCTGGCTGCGCAAAACCGTCTGGCGCGAGCAGGAAACCGAGTCCGGCAGCGCGGAGTGGCGCTACGCCGATCCTGCGCGGGAATGGCTGGATCTGTCGGTGACCTACAGCCAATCCCGCCGTTATCAGCACGATACTCGGCCGGAATCGACCTGGAAGGTGGACTATGGCGCTTCCTACGGGCATGAGAGCTGGGTCAATCAGCGCAGCCGCAGCTGGGAAGTCCGCAATCGCGCCAAATTGGGCGACAAGCATGCGCTGACGGTGGGCGCGGCCTGGAGCCGGCAGGACTGGGATCCACTCTCGTTCCTGGCGACCAAGGTTAAGAACAAAGACTACAACTACGGCTGGCTCAACCCCTATGGCGCCAATCGCGGCGTGGAGAGCATCCGCTCCGCCTATGTGGTGGAGGAATGGAAGCCGTTCAATACGCTGATTATCACGCCTTCGCTGCGTTTTGATCAGGTGACCTTGTATGGCCGTTCCAATCTCGCGCCTATCTACAATGTCGCCAAGGCCGGCCATGACTACAGTCCGGTGGCTTATTCCGGCTTCTCGCCGCGCTTGGCTTTGCAGGGGCGCTTGTCTGAGAATTGGCGGGCCAGCCTGGATTATGTACACACCTGGCGGGCGCCCAGCGTGGACGAAGTGTACGCGGCGCAGATTCCGCAAACCTCGCTTCCCGCCACCAGCCGCCAACTGCGGCCGGAAACGCTGAATGCCGTCTATCTGGGATTGGCATATGAGAAGCGGGATGCGTGGACGGCAGGGGATAAGCTGGAGCTGTCCATGCTCGGCTACCATCAGCGGGTATCCGACAATATTTATATGCGGCTGGGCAGCGGCAATACCGGGGACGCGCCGGGCCAGCCGCCCAAGCCCAGAACCGGTTTCTATCGTAATCTGAGCGGCTATCAGATCCATGGCTTTGAGCTGGCGGGCGATTATCAGGCGCGCGGATGGTTTGGCGGGTTTTCGCTGTCGTCCACGATGGGCGATCACGACAACAGCCTGCGCGACCCTTGGGGCGCGTCCGAGCCGGTGGTGGACATCCCGCCGCGCAAGCTGGTGCTGACGGCTGGCGTCAAATTGCCGCGCGCCGGCCTGGCGTTTGGCTTGCAGGGCAAGTTCGTTCGCCGTCAAGACCGGGTGCCTATGCATGACGGGGCGATCACGGCCTATGCCATGCCGCCGCGCGCCGGCTATGCCTTGGCTAATTTCTTCCTGAGCTGGCAGCCGCGCCAGGGCTGGGGCAAGGATATGGAGGTGAGGCTGGCGGTGGATAATCTGACCAATCGCGCCTACCGGCCTTATCTGACCGAGGGCGCGCAAGGCATGGGACGATCCGTCCGCACCAGCCTGAGCTGGCGCTTCTGATTCGACCGTCAGGAATATGGCGACGGTCTGTCCGATGGCGGGGTACAATGACGCGATTCAGTCGCATTGAAGGAGCGTCAGCGTGTTTACCGGTATCGTTCAGGGCGTCGCCGCAGTGGCGGCCATAGAAGAAAAGCAGGATTTTCGCACCCATATCGTGCGACTGCCCGAAGCCATGCTGCCGGGGCTGCAATTAGGCGCCTCGGTGGCGCACAATGGCTGTTGCCTGACCGTGACCCGCGTGGACGGCGATCTGGTTCACTTCGACTTGATGCAGGAAACGCTGCGCGTCACCAATCTGGGCGCGCTGAAAGTCGGCGACGGCGTCAATGTCGAGCGCGCCGCGCGCTTCGGCGACGACATCGGCGGCCACGCCATGTCCGGCCACGTGATGGGCTTGGCGACGGTGGCCGAGGTGATCGAATCCCCCAATAACCGCACCATCTGGTTCGAATTGCCGGCCGGCCTGGAGAAATACGTTTTCACCAAGGGCTATATCGGCATCGACGGCATCAGTCTCACCATAGGCGCGGTGGAAAACCGCCGCTTCTGCGTCCATTTGATTCCGGAAACGCTGACCCGCACCAATATCGCCGGCCGTAGCCCCGGCGACAAAATCAATATTGAAATCGATCCACAAACCCAGGCCATCGTCGATACCGTCGAGCGCGTGCTGGCGCAGCGCGGAGCGCTTGCGTGAGCGTATCCGGCCTGCGGGCCCTGGCTTCCTGGAGCGGCGGCAAAGACAGCTGCCTCGCGCTGTGGCGGGCCGTTCAGGCCGGCGTTCAGCCGGCTATATTGCTGACCATGGTGGATGAAAGCGGCGAGCGCTCCCGCTCGCATGGCGTGCGGCCGGAGGTGCTGGCTTTGCAAGCGGCGGCGCTGGGCGTGCCGCAACGGCTGGCGCGCGCCAGCTGGGATGCTTACCGCGAGGTTTTTGTCGCCCAGTTGCGCCAGGCCGCAGGCGAGGGCGTGGAGGCGGCGGTGTTCGGCGATATCGACCTGGACTCCCATCGCGAATGGGAGGAGCAGGTTTGCGCCGAGGCCGGGCTGCGCGCCGTTTTGCCCTTGTGGCAGGAGAGGCGCGAGCGCCTGGCGCGAGAATTTGTCGATGCGGGCTTCGCGGCGCGCATCGTGATGGTCAACACTGCCCTGGTCGACGAAAAGTGGCTGGGCCGGGTGTTCGATCATCAGTTGATAGAAGACATGCTGGCCGAGGGCGTCGACCCGTGCGGCGAGGCGGGCGAGTTCCACACCCTGGTGGTGGACGGCCCCTTGTTCAAACAGCCGCTGGCGCTGCGCGATGGCGCGGTGGCGAAGCTCGGCGAGTACCGGGCGCTGGATCTGCTGCCCGCGTAGAACGGGCGAAACGACAAAGGAATAGAGACATGGCCATTTCTCCGATTCAAGACATCATCGCCGACATCCAGGCCGGCAAGATGGTGGTGCTGATGGATGCCGAAGACCGCGAAAACGAAGGCGACCTGGTGATGGCGGCCGAATTCGTCACCCCGGAGGCGATCAACTTCATGGCCAAGTTTGGCCGCGGCCTGATCTGCCTGACGCTGAGCGAGGAGCGTTGCAAACTGCTGAACCTGCCGATGATGACCGGCAACAACGGCACCAGTTTCGGCACCAATTTCACCGTATCCATCGAGGCGGCCGAAGGCATCACCACCGGCATCTCCGCCGCCGACCGCGCCCACACCATCAAGACCGCCGTGGCGCGTCTGGCCAAGGCCAGCGATCTGGTGCAGCCGGGCCATGTGTTCCCGCTGAAGGCGCAGAACGGCGGCGTGCTGATCCGCGCCGGCCACACCGAGGCGGGCTGTGATCTGGCCATGCTGGCGGGCGTGGAGCCGGCCGGCGTGATCTGCGAAATCATGAACGACGATGGCACCATGGCGCGGATGCCGGAATTGCTCAAGTTCGCCGAAGAGCATGGTCTGAAGATAGGCACCATCGCCGATTTGATCCAATACCGCAGCCGCACCGAGTCGCTGGTGGAGAAAGTAGGCGAGCGCCCGGTGGAAACGCCGTTCGGCAGCTTCGATCTGCACGTGTTCCGCGACATCACCACCAAGGCCACGCACTTGGCGCTGAGCAAGGGCCGGATTAGGCCCGATCATGACACGCTGGTGCGCGTGCATGAGCCGCTGTCGGTGATCGATATGCTGGCGCCGCTGTGCAGCCGCCACTCCTGGACGCTGCCCAATGCGCTGGAGACCATAGAGGAAGAGGGTTGCGGCGTGGTGGTGCTGTTGTATCGCGACGAAACCGGCGCCGATCTGGCAGAGCGCGCCTTGGGACAGGAACCGGCGCGGCAAAAGTGGGACAGCAAAACCTTCGGCATCGGCGCGCAAATGCTCAAGGCGCTGGGCGTAGGCCGGATGAAGCTGATGTCCAGTCCGGTCAGTCTGCCGTCTATGACCGGCTTCGAGCTGGAAGTGACCGGCTTCAGCCAGCCAGGGCATTTTCATGTCGACCAGGCCGCAGGCCCAGGCGTGGCCTAAACGCGGCGTTTGAGGTACAATCGTCGGCTTTCCTTAGTGTTTTCGCCGCGAGGACCCCTCATGCTTGAAGCTATCCAGCGTATCGAACCCAATCTGTCCGGCAAGGGACTGAAAATCGGCATCGTCATGGCGCGTTTCAATACGCCGGTCTGCCATGGCCTGCGCGACGCCTGCCTGGCCGAATTGTCCAAGCTGGGCGTGGCCGCGGCCGATGTGACCCTGGCCACCGTGCCGGGCGCGCTGGAAGCTCCGCTGGTGCTGCAGACCATGGCCAAAACCGGCCGCTTCGACGCGCTGGTGGCGCTGGGCGCGGTGATCCGCGGCGAAACCTATCATTTCGAACTGGTATCGAACGAATCCGGCGCCGGCGTCACCCGCGTCGGCCTGGATTTCGACATTCCGGTCGCCAATGCCATCCTGACCACCGAAAACGACGAGCAGGCGGAAGTCCGCATGCAGGAAAAGGGCGCAGACGCGGCCCGCGTGGCGGTGGAGATGGCTAATCTGCACAAGGCGCTGCGCGGCTAACACCGCCGCCAGCCATCGCTAGGGAGGCGCTTTGCGCTTCCC
This sequence comes from Chromobacterium sp. IIBBL 290-4, assembly GCF_024207115.1. Lineage (NCBI taxonomy): Bacteria > Pseudomonadati > Pseudomonadota > Betaproteobacteria > Neisseriales > Chromobacteriaceae > Chromobacterium > Chromobacterium sp. IIBBL 290-4. Next base: position 4,371,899 of record NZ_CP100128.1, on the reverse strand, counting down.
TCGTTCTTTTCAAGGAATCGCCTAATGAAAACCGCCCGCCGCCGCGCACGCGAATTCGCCGTGCAAGGCATTTATGAATGGGAATTGAACCAGGATCGCCCGGCCTCGCTGATCGAAAAGCACCTGCGCGAGAACGAATACTTCGCCAAGGCTGACGAAACGCTGTTCCGCGGCATCCTGTACGGCGTGCTCAAAGACGTGGAAACGCTGTCCGCCCAGGTGAGCCGCTACTACGAGCGCGCCGAGGACGAAGTCAGCCCGGTGGAGCGCGCCGTGCTGCTGATGGCCGCGCTGGAACTGACCCAGAGCCCGGAAACGCCGTACCCGGTGATCATCAACGAAGCCATCGAAATCACCAAGACTTTCGGCGGCACCGATGGCCACAAATTCGTCAACGGCGTGCTGGACAAGCTGGCCGCGGATGTTCGCGGCGACGAAGTGCTGGCGCAAAAACAGCGCCGCAAGCAAGACTGATCATTTCCGCCCGGCGGGAGTCGATAGCCGTTAAGAACACCCGCCCAGAGCGGGTGTTTCAGATTGTTGACAAAGTGCCCTCTCGCCTTCTTGAAGGCGAGGCTCCCTTGCAGGGCAAGGGCGGGGGATTGGGATTCGATGGGCAGGCTGCGGGCTCGGACACTGATGTGGCGAGGCCCGGCTTTGCCGGGTCCTGTAGAATCGCCCCCAATCACTTTATTCGCAGCCTGAAACACCCGCCCAGAGCGGGTGTTTTCGCGTGAGGGGCCATGAAGGAATTTGAACTGATCGGCCGCTATTTTCAGCGGCCCGCGCCGTCCGCGCTATTGGGCGTGGGCGACGACGCCGCCATCGTGCGGCCGACTGCCGGCCATGATCTGCACATGTCGGTGGACATGTTGGTGGAGGGTCGGCACTTTTTCGCCGACGTCGATCCGCGAGCCTTGGGGCACAAGACGCTGGCGGTGAACCTGTCCGACATGGCTGCCATGGGCGCGCGCCCGCGTTGGGCCTTGTTGTCCATCGCGCTGCCGCGCGCCGAGGAAGCCTGGGTATCGGCCTTCGCCGAGGGCTTTTTCGCTTTGGCGGACAAATACGGCGTCGAGTTGATCGGCGGCGACACCACTGGCGGCCCATTGACCTTATCGGTCACCATCTTGGGCGAAGCGCCCAGCGGGCAGGCCTTGCGACGTTCCGGCGCGCGCATCGGCGACGATATCTGGGTGTCGGGCGAGCTGGGGTTGGGGGCGCTGGCGGTCAGGCAGCGTCTGGGCTGGCTGAATGTAAACGACGCGGAACTGTTGGCCTCCGCGCGGCACAAACTGGAGTATCCGGAACCTCGGTTGGCATTAGGCGCGGCCTTGCTGCCGTTGGCGCATGCCGCGGCGGACGTGTCGGACGGCTTGATGGCGGATCTGGGGCATATCCTGGCGGCCTCCGGGGTGGCCGGCGAGGTTTGGGCGGAAGCTTTGCCTTCGCACGGCAAGCTGGAAGCGCGCCGCGGCGAGTTTCTCGCCTGCCTGGCGGCGGGCGGGGATGATTATGAGCTGGTCTTTACCGCCCCGGCCGACAAGCGACAACAGATAGAGCGCGCCGCCGCCGGCGTCGGCTGCCGGGTCACCCGCATTGGCCGGACGCTGGCGGGGCAGGGCGGCGCGCTGCTGGATGCAGCCGGACAAATCGTGAAATTGGACAAGGAAGGTTATGACCACTTCGGCTGAGGCGTTGAAAGTCACGCCAAATTGGCGTTTTTTGTTGCGCCATCCCGCGCATTTGCTGGCTTTCGGTTTTGGCAGCGGCTTGATGAGAAAAGCGCCGGGCACCTGGGGCACGCTGGTGGCCTTTCCGCTGTTCTTCCCTTTGCATGCCCTGGGCGTAGGCGGCTGGGCGCTGATGGCGCTGTGCGTGCCGCTGTTCATCATCGGCGTCTACGTCTGCGAGGTGACGGGCAAGGCGCTGGGCGTGCACGACTATGGCGGCATCGTTTGGGATGAGGTGGTCGGCATGCTGATGGTGCTGGCTTTCGCCCCGGCAAGTTGGGCCGGCTGCTTGGTGGCTTTTGCTTTGTTCCGCCTGTTCGATATCGTGAAACCTTGGCCGATACGCTGGTTCGATGCCCGCGTCGGCGGCGGTTTTGGCGTGATGGTGGACGATGTGATCGCGGCTGTATTCGCCTTGGCGGTGCAATATCTGATTTGGGATACGTTTTGACACTTTATTGAAGTGTGAAAACAGTTAGAATCCTGTCACATATAATCCGTGCCGCGCTGCTGTCTAGCGGCGGCCTATAAGCGCACTCCCGTCGATGATGGGCATTTGAATTCGGGGTTTGGATCGTGTTGGCTGTTGTCTTTGTTTTGCTGCTGTTGGCGGCCGCGGGCGCCTGGCTGGTATTGAGCGGCCGTGTGCCCTTGTCCTTATTGACTGAGAAGCTGGATCATCTGCTGGGCATTGAGGGCAGGGAGATTCGTCGCGAGCCGGATTATTTCGGCGAAGAGGAGGACGAGGCGCGGGCTTTTTCCGTCTCGCATCCTGCCCCGCAAGAAGACAGCTTCGCGCGCGCGACTGAGCGCGAGCCCGTAGCCGCGGATCGTTTCCCGCAGGACGAGGCCGCGCCGGGGAAGCCCGCTCGCGAAACGGCGCCCATGGTGGAACTGCCGAAGCCGATTGATCGCCCTCTCAGGGCGGAGCGCGTAGAAGCCGCCGCTGCCAAGGAAACCATCGTGCTGCCGCGGGCGGATCGCTCCTTGCCGCCCGAGCCCGCTGATGAGCTTCCGACGTTGGAGCTGTCGCGCGACTATCGCAAAAAAGCGCGTTCGGCTCCGCAACCAGCCGAGCTGGACGACATCCCCGTCATCGGCCTGTCGGAAATGCAAAGCAATATGCGGCAGGATTATCGCCGCCGCCAACGCATGCGCGGCGTCGAAGTGGAGCCATCCGGCGAAGGCGAAATGCCCACGATAGGCAACCATGAGGTGCGCGCGGCCGTCGCCAACTTGCATGCCCATCGTCGATCCCAACCCGCCAAAGCGCCGCTGCCTCCGGTGGAGCTGGTTCCCATTCCGCGCGCCAAGCCCGAGACCAAGCCTGAACCGGCTAAACCCATGGTGGTGATCGAATCCTTGCGCAAACCGGCGCATGATCCGGTTCGCAAATCCGCCGTTACTCCGCCGGCTGCGCCGCTGATTGACATCCAGAGCATCCCGGACGCGAAGCTGGCGACCGGCGCGCCCGCGCCTTCATTCAAAGTCGATCCGCCGGCGCCTGCCGCCATCGAGATGGCCACGATAGCCGCGCTGGCATCGGCTCAGCCCATAGTGGAGGAAGCGGTCGATGCGCAGAGCGTGCCTGCCGTAGAGACGGCATCGGAACCGGTCGCTTTGCCGGAGCCATCAACAAGCGTCGAGGCAATCGGCCAGGAAGAGCAGCCCATCGAGGCTAGCCCGCATCAGGACAGCGGCGAGAGTGAAGAGGCGCCGGAAGAAGTTGCCGCGCCGCTCGCCCGCGCGCCCTGGCGCTGGCCGCAAACGCGCGAGGTGCTGGTGCAACAGGAGGATGCCGCGCCGGCCATCATGCAGCAAACCATCATTCATGAACCGCTGGCTGAGGTTTCTCTCGCCGCCACCGCCGAGCAACTGGCCGCCGCGCCGCTGGCCTGGGTGTTGATGGATGAGGTCCAGCGGGAAGCGGAGCCTGAGCCCGCGCGCTCAACATTGGGCCTTGCCACGCCATGCTTGGCAGCTTCGCATGCGGCTGCAGAGGCAGAGGCAGAGGCAGAGGCAGATGCAGATGCGGAGGTCCGCCATCGGCCCGACTACGACGATTCCATGTTGCCGGGGCTGGACTTGCTGCGCCCGGCGGATCTGGCACAAGAGACTTGCAGCCAGGATGAATTGCTCGAGCGCGGCATCGTCATCGAGGAAAAGTGCGCCGAATTCAAGGTCAAGGTCAGCGTGGTGGATGCTTATGCCGGCCCGGTGATCACCCGTTACGAGGTGGAGCCGGCGGTGGGCGTGCGCGGCAATCAGGTGGTGAACTTGATGAAAGACCTGTCGCGCGCGCTGGGCTTGGCGTCGATACGCGTGGTGGAAACCATTCCCGGCAAAACCTGCATGGGTTTGGAGCTGCCTAATCCCAAGCGGCAGATGATACGGTTGTCGGAAATTTTCTCCGCCGAAGTGTTTCAAGGCTCGGCTTCGCGGCTGACCATGGCGCTGGGCAAGGACATTACCGGGGAACCGGTGGTGGCCGATCTGGCCAAGGCGCCGCACCTGCTGGTGGCCGGCACCACCGGCTCCGGCAAATCGGTGGGCGTCAATGCGATGATTCTGTCGCTGCTGTACAAGGCCACGCCGGATGAGGTCCGCTTCATCATGATCGACCCCAAGATGCTGGAGCTGTCGGTTTACAACGATATTCCGCACCTGTTGTCGCCGGTGGTGACCGATATGAAGCTGGCGGCCAATGCGTTGAACTGGTGCGTGGGCGAGATGGAGCGCCGCTACCGGCTGATGAGCGCGCTGGGCGTGCGCAATCTGGCCGGCTACAACCAGAAAGTGAAGGATGCGGCCGCCCGCGGCGCGCGCATTCCCAATCCCTTCAGCCTGACGCCGGAAACGCCGGAGCCTTTGGACAAGCTGCCCTTCATCGTGGTGGTGGTGGACGAGTTCGCCGACCTGATGATGGTGGCCGGCAAGAAGATTGAAGAGCTGATCGCCCGCCTGGCGCAAAAAGCGCGCGCCGCCGGCATCCACTTGATCCTGGCTACCCAGCGTCCGTCGGTGGATGTGATCACCGGCCTGATCAAGGCCAATATTCCGACGCGGATCGCCTTCCAGGTGTCCAGCAAGATCGACAGCCGCACCATTCTGGACCAGATGGGTGCGGAAAGCCTGCTGGGCCAGGGCGATATGTTGTTCCTGCCGCCAGGCACCGGCTATCCGCAGCGCGTGCATGGCGCCTTCGTCACCGACGACGAAGTGCATGCGGTGGTCGAGCACCTGAAGCAATTCGGCGAGCCCGATTACGTGGAAGGCCTGCTGACCGGCGAGAGCGAGGCGGATGAGGCCTCCGCCGACGCCACCGCCAAAGCTCAGGCGGCGACGGAGTCCGACCCTTTGTACGACGAGGCGGTGGAGATTGTGCTGCGTACCCGCAAGCCGTCGATCTCCGGCGTGCAGCGCCATCTGCGCATCGGCTACAACCGCGCGGCGCGGCTGATCGAGGAAATGGAAGCCGCCGGCATCGTCAGCGCGATGGAGAGCAATGGCAACCGCACCGTGCTGGTGCCGCAGCGCGAGTTCTGATTTTCCCTTCTTGGGCGCGCCTTCTTGCCAGGATGGCGCGCCACCCCTCTGTCTGCAGACCATCTGATTTCGCTTCCGCCTATCGCCGCTGATTTGACAGCGGGCTATCGATGCGCCATATCCCAGTAAGAGCGCAACTGTCTTTTCAAGTTTATTTGCCGATAGGCTTGTCAGAGGCGAAATGCAAACAATTCCACCCTCCCGGGATGTCCGTCCGCGTCAAAGCGCCTATTGCCTTGCCGCCGGACTCGCCTGTTGCTTGCTTTTATTCGCCGCGGGCGGCCCGAGCGCGTTTGGCGGCGCTTTGCCATATGGGCTGTTGCTGGCCTTGGCGGGCGCGTGGCTGGCTACCCTATGGCTAGGGGCGGCGTCTGGCCGCGATGGCGGCGAGGATGCCGCGGCCCCGGTAAAACCGGATGATATGTTGCATGATCTTGCCGCCTTGGGCAGCGGCTTGTCCGCCGCCTCCTGCGTGGCGGGCAAGGAGGTGAGCGGCATCGAGCAAGTGCTGGGCGATGCGGTCGGCAAGCTGGTGCAAGGTTTTTCCGAAATCCAGGGGATGCTGCAAGAGCAGCAGCATCTGGCCTTGACCATCGCGCAACATGGCCGCAATGGCGAAAAGCAGAGTTTTGATGCCTTCTTGCAGCAAACTTCGCGCAGCATGAGCGACTTTGTCGACAACACCGTCAGAACCAGCAAGACGGCGATGGCGCTGGCAGACCGCATGGACGATATCCAACAGCGGGTGGCGAGGGTGGAGAAAGCGCTGGAGGACCTGGAAGGCATTTCCGCCCAGACCAATATGCTGGCGCTGAACGCGGCGATTGAGGCGGCCCGGGCCGGCGAATCGGGCAGGGGCTTCGCCGTGGTGGCGGACGAGGTGCGCAAACTGTCGATGCGCTCCGGCGGTTTTTCCGAATTGATCCGCGAGTCCATCGCCGAAATGGTGGAGGCCATCGAGCAGGCCCAGGGGGAGATCGCCGAAATGGCGTCCAAGGATATGAATTTCGCGCTGGACGCCAAAATCCAGGTCGACGACATGTTGAAGCAATTGTCGGAAATGAATGGCGAGACCGCCCGCGCGGTGGAGCAGTTGTCGCAAATCGCCAACCGGGTGGGCGAGAGCGTGCGGGTAACCATCACGGCTTTGCAGTTCCAGGAGATGGTGGTGCCCATGGTCAATGAAATCCAGCATCGATTGGACGCGTTCGCCCGCGCCGGGGCGGCTGTTCGGCAAGCGGCGGACGGGGCGGATAAGGACTTGCTGCGCCGCTATGTGATCGAGCTGAGCGAGAGCCGCCTGGCAGAGGCGCGAAGCGGCGGTCCCAAGCGGGTGTCCGCTGGCGATATCGATTTGTTTTGAGGCCGGCTCCGGCTCAAGCGGGTGGAGGCGATAGATGAGCATCAAACTCAATTTAGCGAATGACCGCACCGTGATCGCGATAGACGGCCGTTTCGACTTCGAGTTGCATGACGCTTTTCGCGAATGCCTGGACGAGGCGCTGGCGCGCAAAGAGCGAGTGCCGCTGGAAGTGGACTTGTCGCGGGTGGACTCTTTGGAGAGCTCCGCATTGGGCATGCTGTTGGTGATGCGGGACAAGGCGAAGGCCATCGGGGCGGAGAGGGTGGCCTTGGTGGGCTGCCGCGGCTTTGTCAGGCAGATTCTCGACGTGGCCAGCTTCAGCAAATTTTTCGACATCCGCTAGGCGAGCATCATGGAGAGGATCTTTACTGTTCTGGTGGCGGAAGATGTCGAGGCGACCCGGCTGTTGATGGGTCTGGTGATCGAGGAAATGGGCCATGAGGTCTGGTACGCCGAAAACGGCCTGCAGGCGGTGGAGCAGTGCCGGCGCGATCTGCCCGATCTGATTCTGATGGATATGATGATGCCGGTGATGGATGGCCACGAAGCGATGCGGCAGATCCGCGAACTCTGTGCCGAGCATTGGATACCCATCATCTTCCTCAGCGCCAAGAGCGATGAGGAGTCGCATATCAGCAGCCTGGATGTCGGTGCGGACGACTATCTGCCCAAACCCATCAATCTGACCATGCTGGCGGCCAAAATCCGGGTGATGCAGCGCATCAGCGAAATGCAGAGGCGGATCTCGGAAGACTCGAAAAAGCTGCGCAACTATTACACCAACAATGAACGTGAGCAGGCCTTCGCCAAGCACGTGTTGGATAGCATAGTCGGCAGCGAGGAGCAGCAGTTGCCGGGAGTGAGCGGTTGGCAATTACCCGCCGAACAATTCAGCGGCGATGTGCTGGCCAGAGCCATGTCGCCAACCGGCCAGCTGTGCCTGATGCTGGCCGACAGCACCGGCCATGGCTTGTCGGCGGCCTTGGCCTGCCTGCCCGCGGTGGACATTTTCTACGCGATGGTGAGGCGGGGCTTCCCCTTGACCGCCATGGCGCGCGAAATCAACGTCAAACTCAATAGGTTGTTGCCCATCGGTCGTTTCGTCGCGGCGGCGCTGGTGACGGTGGATTGGGAACTGGGCTGCGTCGAGGTCTGGAATGGCGGCATACCCTGTGTGATGTTTGTCGGGGACGATGGCCGCTTGCTGAAGGAGTGGCGTTCGCAATATCCGCCGCTCGGCATCTTGAACGCCGATGAATTCTGTTGGGGCAGCGAGTCCTACTTCTGGGAGCAGAGCGGGCATCTGATCGTCTGCTCGGACGGGCTGACCGAGGCGAAGAACCCGAGCCAGCGGCAGTTCGGCAACGAGGGCATTTGCGCGGTGCTGCGCGAGGCCGGCGATGATGATCCATTAAGCCGGATTCGGCAGGCGGTGCTCAGCCATCTGGACGGCGCGCCGAACCGGGATGACATCTCGCTGGCTTCGATCCGGCTCAAAGTGGGCGCGGATCCTTTCCTGGGCGAGCAGGCGGCGCCTGAGGGGCGGCACGATGGCCGGCAATTGAGCCACTGGCAGGTCAAGCTGGCCTTCGACGCCGATGAGTTGAAGCTGGATCAGACCATTCCCTTGCTGATCGGCTGGCTGAATCAATTGGGTTTCAGAGGACGGCAATTCAAGCAAGTCTTGCTGATCGTGACCGAGTTGTTCAATAACGCGCTGGATCACGGGGTGCTGCGGCTGGATTCCAGCCTGAAGGACCAGTCGGACGGCTATGAGCGCTATTTCAAGCTGCGCCGCGAAAGGCTGGCCGCCTTGCGGGAGGGGGGCTTGGAGCTGTCGCTTGAGCGGGTGTCCGACGAGGCCGGCTGGTTGATTCGAGTCGGCGTGTCGGATAGCGGCGCGGGATTCGACCACCCTTCGCTGATGGAAAGGCTGCATCGGCAGTCTGATGATCGCAAGCATGGCCGAGGCATTGCCTTGGTGAATTCGCTCTGCTCGCGGCTTGCCTTTCATGGCAATGGCAACGAAGTGGTGGCGGAGTTCCGTTTATAGATTCCCTTTTCCATGGAGCAGGGCTGTATGGAACGAGCAGGTGGGGCCGGCCGTTTCTTTTCCCGCTTCGATCTGCCGACCGAGGGCGCGTGGGGCGCCGCGGCTGTTTTGCTGATGACTTTGCCGCCGGCCTGGGCCATGGGCGTTTCACAGCAGGCCGCGCCGCTGTGGCTGGGCAACGCGCTGCTGATCTGGCGCGGGCGTTCTGCCCGTCTGCCGTGGTGGTGGCCAATTTGCTTGTGGCTGGGCTGCCTGCCGCTGGGATGGCTGAATGGCAGCCTGATGGCGTTGGCCAACGCGCTTCAGGTGGCGCTTGGCGTTTGGCTGCTGCGGCGAAGGGCCGCGGACCCTCGCCGCGATGTGGACGATGCGGCGCTGATCGCGACGCGGGCGGCGGACGGCGCGCTGGCTTTCGCGCCTGGCGCGGTCTTGCTCGCCATGGCTGCGGATGGGGTTGGCGCCATGCAATGGCTGAGCGGCGGCTTGACCGCCAGCTTGCTTGGCTGGGTTTGGCTGGCGGGGCGTTCGGCGGAGACGGAAGGCGGGGGCGTCCGCCTGATTCTGATCTTGCTGATGGCGGCGGGAATGAGCGCCATGTGGCGAATCGACGCGAATTGGTGCCTGGCCGCTTTGGCCTTGCCCTTTTTGTGCGCGATTCTGCTTTTGCCGGCCGGAAAGACGCGGCTATGCCTGCTGTTGCTGGCGACGGGCCATGGCTTGTTGTTTTCGGCGCCTGCATTCTCTCAGGCGGCGCACGCTTTGCCGCAACCCTTGCCATGGCTGCAGCTCCTGTCGGCGTCGCTCGCCGCGCTTCTCGCGCATGCCGCGCATCACGCTCGTTCCCAGTCGCGGGCGGCGCAGCTGGGAGACGACTGCCTGCGCAACTCACTGGAGGGGCAGATCAGCGGATGCGCTTTGCTGGATGGCGATGGGCGGATACGGGAAAGCAATGCGTATCTGTGCGATCTGCTGGGCTGGCAAGCGGAAGAGTTGATCGGTCTGCCTTATGAGTGCTTGTGCCATCCCGCGGATGCGTCGTTATGGACGCAATGCCGCGCGCTGGCCCTGGAGGGCGCGGGCGCGCCGGTGCCGATGGAATTGCGCCTGCAGCGCAGCGACGGCGAGATTGTCTGGTGCGGCATGCAGATTGGCCTTTATTCACAGCTGGGCGAAGAAAACGGTTTGCGGGTCTATGTCTGCGAGCTGGGCGAGCGCATGGCCGAGCGTGGACGCCTCTCGGAGTTAAGCGAGATGCTGAGTCTCGCCACCTCCGCGGCGGGCATGGGCTTGTGGGAGTGGGACGTCAAGCGGCAGGTCTTGCATTGCGACGGCAAGATGCGGCGTTTGAACGGCATGGCCGATGAGGAGAGCGATTTCATCGCCAAGCTGTGGCCGCGGCTGCGGCCTGAAGATGCGGCCGCGTGGCGGCGCCTGCTGGAGTTGAGGTGGCCGGCCAGCGGAAGCGCGGGCTGGGATTATCAAGTGGCGGACGGCGCGGACGGCGGGCGCACGCTCCGGCTGGTCGGGCAGATCCGCTATGACGAATATCAGCAGCCGCAGAGCGTAGTCGGCCTGTGCTGGGACATCAGCGATGAGGTGGAGATGCGCCGCATGCTGTCCGACGCGAGGGAGAGGCTGCAGGCCGTGCTGGATAATGTGCCGGCCATGGTGGGGTGCTGGAACCGGCAGACAGTCAATCAATTCGCTAACCGCGGCTATCTGGACTGGTTTGGATTGGCGCCAGGCCAGGTCGAGGGCCGGTTGATGTCGGATGTGCTGGGCATGGAGGTTTATCGCGGGGTCCAGCACCAAGTCTGGAGGGCTTTGCAGGGCGAGCCGGTTTTGTTCGAGCATAGCGTGCCGGATGCGCAAGGGAAGGAGCGGCATACGCTCGCATCGTATGTGCCTTACCGAGAGGAGGGAGAGGTCGCGGGTTTCTATGCCTTTGAAACCGACATCACGCCGCTCAAGATGGCCCGGCGGGAACAGAGGCAAGTCCAGGCCAGGCTGCAGAGCATTGTGGACTCCGCCAGCGAGTTCGCTATTCTGGCGATGGATTTGAAGGGCGGCGTGACGGTGTTCAGCGTCGGCGCGGAGAAAATGCTGGGCTATCGAGCCGAGGCGATGGTCGAGCAGGGCGCGCTGTTGAGCTTGCTGGATCAAGAGGAGTTGGACGGACGCAGGACGGAGTCCGGGGCCGCGGCCGGAGAGGCGCTGGACGTCTTCTGGGGCTCGGCGCGCCAGGCCGGAGCGGTAGAGGGGGAGTGGACCTTTGTCCGCCAGGATGGGGGCAAAGTGCCGGTCTATGCGGTGGTGAACGGCATTTGGCGGGATGGCGGACTGCAGGGCTTTATCTGCATCGCCAAGGATGTCAGCCGCGAGCGGGAGGCCAGGCAGGCTTTGGAGCGGGCGAAGGACGCGGCCGAGGTGGCGAGCCGCGCCAAGAGCGAATTCGTCGCCAATGTGAGCCATGAGATCCGGACGCCGATGAATGGCGTGCAGGGCATGCTGCATTTGATGGCCAGTACGCCGTTAAGCACCACCCAGCGCAAATATCTGGACATGATACAGGCGTCCTGCCGCGCCCTGATGTCCATTCTCAACGACATCCTCGATTTCTCAAAAATGGAAGCGGGGCGGTTTGAGGTCGCCAGCGAGCCCTTTGCGCTGGATGAGGTATTGGACGCGCTGGCCGCCATCATGTCCATGAACGGCGCGAGCAAAAACCTGGCGCTGGCCATTGATGTCGAGCCGGATGCGCCGATGGCGCTGCAGGGCGATGCGTTGCGGCTGCAGCAGGTGTTGGTCAATCTGGCGTGCAATGCGATCAAGTTCACCGAGCAGGGCGCGGTGGCGGTGTCGGTCCGCGTTCAGGGGCATGGCGATGAGCGGGCGCTGCGGTTTGAGGTCGCCGATACCGGCGTGGGCATGAGCGAGGCCCAGCTGCAAACCCTTTTCAGCGCCTTTTCGCAGGCCGACAGCTCCACGACGCGCCGTTTCGGCGGAACCGGTCTGGGCTTGGTGATTTCGCGCAGGCTGGTGGGGCTGATGGGCGGACAAATGGCTGTGGAAAGCCGGCAAGGCTCAGGCAGCCGGTTTTGGTTCACTTTGCCGGTCCATGAGGCCGCCGCCGCTTCGCCTTTGGATAATGGCGCTTGCGAGCGGCTGTTGTTGATCGAGGGACATCCGGCTTGCGCCGCGGCCATGGCCAACCACGCCCGCCGCTTGGCGTGCGGGGTTGAGGCTTGCGCGAGCTCGCAGTCCGCCATGCGCTGGCTGGAGAGCGAGCGCTGCGACGGCGTGTTGATAGACTGGAGCTTGTCGGGCGTGGACGGCGCCGCGCTGTGCCGAGACTTGAGGGAGCGCTGGCCCGAGCGCGCGCTGCGGCTGATCGCCGTGGTCAACGCCAGCCAAAGAGACAGGCTTGACCGCGCGGTGGAGTTGAATTGGGTGGACGCGGTGCTGACCCGGCCGGTGACGGCGCCGGCTTTGGCCGAGGCGCTGCGGCAGGCCGGCCTGCATTGCCAGTCATTCGGCGAGCGCGGCGCGGCGTTGGCGGAAACCCGGCCGCCGCAGCTTGGCAGCCACCTGGTGCTGCTGGTGGACGATAACGAGATCAATCTTCAGGTGGCGGGCGGCATGCTGCAATTGGCCGGATTGCGCGTGGAGATGGCGGCAAACGGCCGGCAGGCCGTGGATATCCTGCGCCAGCGCGGCGGCGAATTCTCGCTGGTGCTGATGGATATGCAAATGCCGGAAATGGATGGCGACGCGGCGGCTGGCGTGATTCGCCGGGAGTTGCGGCTGTCTTTGCCCATTGTCGCCATGAGCGCCGGCGTTTCGCCTTCCGAGCAACTGCATTGTCTGGACGCGGGCATGAGCGACTTCATCGCCAAACCGGTGCAGGCGGACAAGCTGTATCCCGTGCTGGCCAAATATCTTCATGCCGCGGCGGTGCCGGCCGAGGCGGACGCGCGGCAAGAGGAGGCCGGGATTTTTTCAGTCGAATTGATGCGCTTGGCCGCCAGCAGCGACAATGCGCGCAGCCGGGTGGGCAAGATGATGCAATTGCTGGTGGATAATAGCGACAGGCAACTAGACCAGATACGCGAGGCTTTGGGCGCGGGCGGGCATGAGGACGTGGCCAGGCAGGTGCATGCCCTGCGCGGCAGCGTGGGCTCCTTCGGCGCATTGGGATTGGTGGCGATGTTGCAGGAGCTGGAGCGCGAGGTGCTGCGGGGCGATCTTGTCCAGTGCGAGCAATTATTGGCCAATGCTCAGCGGGAGTTGGATAAGGTCACCGACGCCGCCAAGGCGTGGCTGAGCCAGCATGCCTCTTAGCCTTGGCGGGCTGCCTGCGCGGCGTCATCAACGGCCCGCCGTTGGCTCGAGTCAGCGGGCCCAGCCGGGTTTCGATTTTTCGATAGGATCCATGCCAGCGCTCCATGCTTATGGGGCCGGCGCGGCATGACGCAATGGATGGGGTCTGGATTGATCCGACATGCTATCGGCTGGTCCGGCGCGCGGGTTTGAAAGCAGCAATACCTCGCTGCTTTGCGCGCCCAAGACCAGGCTCTGCTCAGTCTGGCTGTAGCGCATCAAGCTCATTTCAGGCCGAGAGGGGTCATGCACGTCGCGCAGAAAGTCGCCCGGCGTCATGCCGGACAGGGCTTTGAAATCGCGCGCCATGTGGGCCTGATCGAAATAACCGCACTCTTGGGCCAGCCAGCCCAATTGGCCGCGGGCATCCGGCCGGGCGATCAGAATGCCCATCATATTGATGAAGCGGAACATGCGCCGAGTGTCCCGCAGCGTCAGGCCATAGCTGGCCAGGAAGCGCCGCTCGAACTGGCGCACGCCCAGTCCGCTTCGTTTCGCCAAGTCCTTGCCGTCATCGAATAACTGGCGAGGGGGAAGCAAAAGGATGGAGCCGCGCTGGTCTTCGCGTTTGGCCGCCAATCGTTTCAGCCAGCCGCTCATGGCGCGGACCTGCTCCTGCGGAGTGGCGCAGCGTTGCAGGCTGTCATGCAGCTTCTCCTCTTCCGCATGGCCGACCAGCTCTTGCAGCGGCCATACCTGGTCCGTGAAGGCGTCGCATGTGGGCGGGAACAGGCGCTGGGCCTGGCCGATCCGCAGCAGCGCGCTGATGAAGCGGCTGCCCGGCGTGGCGCGTATCGCGCAGGGGCGGCTAAGCGCGCCGCTGACAAAACTGCGCGGCGTATCAGTGGCGGGTTGTCCATGGAAGGCCATTTGGCCGGCGCCTTCCAGCAGGATGCCCAAGTGCATGAAAGGGGTGGCGGGGACTTGCATCGCGCCGCCGCCATCCCATTGCAAATGAAAATAGCGGACGATGCCGGCCAGTTCCGGCGCGGGGGGAAGCAGCAGTCTGGGCATGTCGGCATGATAAATCAAAATTATGCCGAATGCATTTCAGTCAGTAGCCGCTGTGCCGATATGAAAATACCGGCAATTGCCATTCGCGCCATAGCGCGGTCATGCGCAGCGCCAGGCCGAAGGCGAAGCTGGCGGCGATATTCCAGTCGTGCTGCAGCGCCAGCGCATTCAGGCCCAGGTAGAGGACGGCGACCAGCAAGGAGACGCTGGCGTAGAGCTCGCGGCGGAACACGATGGGCACGCGATTGCACAGCACGTCGCGCAAGATGCCGCCGGCGATGCCGGTGATCATGCCCGCCATCGCCACGATGACCGGGTGGTAGTGCATGCCCAGCGCCACGTCGCAGCCAATGATGGTGAAGGCCACCAGGCCCAGCGCGTCCAGCACCAGGAACAAATTGTTCAGATGCCGCATATAGCGCGAAATCAGCACGGCGGCGATGCCGCCGGCCAAGACCAGCAATACATATTCAGGATGTTGGGTCCAGCCTATCGGGTAGCGGCCGAGAATGATGTCGCGGACCGTGCCGCCGCCCAGCGCGGTGAGAAAGGCGATGACGGATACGCCGAAGATGTCCATGTGGCGGCGGCCGGCGGCCAGCGCGCCAGTCATTGCTTCTGCGGTGATGGCGATCAGGTAGATTAAGGTCAGCATGGCGCCGCCTCGGTTTCTCTGGAGGATAGGCGGGATGCGGCGTAAATAGGGGGGCGCGGCGCGGACAAGCGTCTAGCGCCGTTATGGACGGATGCGGACAAGGCAGTCTCCTGGGTGGAATTCCGGCTAACGGAACAGCCTCTCCCCTTGTCCTTTTACCTGAGAGTTGCATGGCCGGCGGCCACTTGCCCCTTCGGTGGGCCGCTCCTGGCGGCCTCTCTCCAATCGGCTTGAATCAATGTTGCGCTGCGGTACGGCTTGCCTGAGCGATTATGGGAGTTTGCGTCTTCGGCGGGGGCTGGGCCCCTCTCTCCCGCAGAGGGCGAATATTAGCGTTTGCTATTTGGATAGTCAATGCTCGCGAGCAAGGACGGCTGAGCATGCGCGGGATGATCGCGAAGGCGTTTGGCGAAGAGCTTGGATATCGGGGGCTAGGAAGACAAAAGGGGGGCGCGGCAAGCGCGCCCCCCTGGCTTGGCGCTTAGGATTCGCGCGGCGGCTTGTCGCTTGCGGCGGGTTTCCCGGTTTTGACGCCGGTCGGGGACTTGCCGTTGGCCTTGGCTGGCGCTTTGCGTTTGGGCGCGGCAGCGGGCGGCGCAATGGCTGTCGTGTCCAGGGCGGGCTTAGGCTGGGACGCAGCCGGCTTGCGCGCGGCCGGCTTTTCCGCCGGACTGGTTGCCGGCGTCGCCTTGCTCTCCGCCGCCTCCTGTTGAGCGGCGGCGGCAAGAGGCTGCAGGACCGGCGCGATGGGGCTCTGCGCGGTTTTCCCCAGCACGGCTTGCCGGTCTTGCTCGGACAGGCCCAGCGCGTCGGCCACGGTTTCCAGCCGCTGTCTTTGCTCGGCCGGAATCTCATGCTTGTTCACCAGCTGCAGATCGCGAACCAGCATCCAGGCTTGATGGCGGATATGCTGTTCCGGCAGCAGGAGGCTGAGACCCTTCAAGGCGCGATGATGATCGGCCCGAACCAGCGAAACCTGCCGCCTGATGGTGTCTTTTAGCTGCATCAGGGTGAGCGGGTACTCGTTATGGATGTTGCGCATGGTGCGGCGGATGGCGTTGAACGGCCGCTCGTCGATGACGCCCATGCCGATGCCGACATAAACCAGCAGGCGGATGAAGCCGTCGGCCAGCGTGCCGTGCTCGAAGCTTGGGTCCAGCGCTTCGCGCTTGAGTCGGGCGAGCTCGCGGCTTTCCCAGGCCAGCGTCTGCTTG
Organism: Chromobacterium sp. IIBBL 290-4; assembly: GCF_024207115.1. NCBI lineage: Bacteria > Pseudomonadati > Pseudomonadota > Betaproteobacteria > Neisseriales > Chromobacteriaceae > Chromobacterium > Chromobacterium sp. IIBBL 290-4. The sequence goes on along the minus strand of NZ_CP100128.1, from coordinate 4,355,941 downwards.
CGCGGCTCGCCAGCCGGCTGCACGCCGATCAGCGTCGCCAGTTGCGGCGATTCGTATATGGCGCGGAACAGCTGTTCCTGGGCGGCGTCGCGCAGGTCGCGGTAATGATCCAGCGATTGGACGATGAAGTCGGACATCTGCTGCTGCCATTGCCACAGCGGATTGTCGGCCGCCACCGGTTTGCGTTGCTCGCGCACCTGGGCGGCGAGGCCCGGCAGCCACCACAGCCAGGGGTTTTTCGGCGAGATCAGCGTGCGTTCGAAGCGCGCCGGGTGGAGTTCGCGCAATAGCCGGGCGCTGGCCTCGTTGCTGAAGGTCCGCACCGCCGCCGAGAAGTAGCGGTCGTAAACGCCTTGATTGATTTCGGAGGCGCGTTTGACGACTTCAAAGGCTTGCTCGTCCTCGCGGCCGTCGTCCAGCGCCAGGATGTCCGGCACATCGCGCGCTTCGAAGCGGATGATGTAGCGGCCTTCGATATACTCCTGGCCCGGCGCGTCCGGCGCCACGTCTTCAATGATGGCTTCGTACAAGCCCGGGGCCAGCACGTCTATCAGGTCCAGCGCGCTGGCGAATTCGCTGTGCTCTTTGTTTGCGACGCCCGCGGACACGAAGATGCCGAGGTGCCCCACCTTGTTGTGCAGGCAGTAGACGATGGTTTGTTCGTTATTGCGGATGTCTTCCACGCTGTCGTACAAGTCCGCCACCCAGTTCAGCGCCTGCTGCGGGGGGGTGATGTTGTCGCCCCAGGAGGCGAACACCATGATGGGCGAGCGGATGTTGCGCATGTCCACTCTGAGCTTGCCGTCATGGCTGGCGATATTGCCGTGGACCAGTTCATTGCCGACGAACAGCTTCTGGGTGATCCATTCCATTTCCGCTTTGTTGAGCAGATAGTGCCCGCCCCACCAGCGTTCGAACTCCAGGTAGCGCGACGGCTCGGTGTCGACTTTGGCGTACAGATTGTAGGACTTTTTCCACAGGGTATTGGCCGGGTCCAGCTTTTCGAAGTTTTCCACCAGATGGGCGCCGTCGAAGCGGCCATTGCCCAGGTCGCCGGCCAGCGAGGCGGTCCAGGTGCCGCCGGTCAGGCCGCCGGCGTAGCGCATCGGGTTCTTGCCGCGCACGCCGGCCCAGTAGGATAGTGGAGAGCCTGCCAGCAGGATGGGGCCGACCAGCTCTGGGGCCACGGATGCCAGCATGGCCAAGGCCCAGCCGCCCTGGCAATTGCCGATCACAAAGGGTTTGCCGTCGCTGTCGGGGTGCAGTTCGTTGACGCGGGCCAGGAAGTGGCCTTCCGCCTTGGCTACGCTTTCTATGGTTTGGCCCGGCACCGGCTGCGGGAAAAACATCACGAAATAGCAGGGGTGGCCTTGTTGCAGCGCGATGCCGATTTCGCTGTCCATCTTGAAGCCGCCTATGCCGGGACCATGGCCGGCGCGCGGGTCAATCACGACGAAGGGGCGTTTGGACGCGTCTGTCGCAGGGCAGTTCGATGGCGGCTTGATGGCGGCCAGCGCGTAATTGGCCGGGTCGGGCAGCTCGCGGGCATCCATGATGATTTGGTAATCGAACACCAGCACCGGCGGCTTGCCGCTCTCGCAGTGTTCCAGATACGCCTCGCCGCGGCGATACAGCGTATCCCAGTACAAGATGCCGCGTTGGCAGGCGTCCAGCCAGTAATCAAACAACGGTTGAGCAGACGGAAGGACTCCGCCTTGAACTGCAGTAGTGGACCACATTGCAACCCCTTGCTTATGAAAACGAAGGAAAGAAATAGCGATGCTGCCGATAGCCTGACCATGGCAGCACTGTACTCGTTTGTTGCTGCAATGCAATAAATGCTAATGGTCTGCTGCCGAAGTGTGGCGCGCAGCCATCAACTTGCTGCACTGCAATGCAGTGTAGGAGTCGCTTCCGGAGCCAAGGGTTCCAATTTTTTGACCATCACCAGGCTGCGGTAGGATTTGTCAGGCCATTGCAGCGGCGCTTCGATGCGGTAGCCGCGCTTGAGATAACGGCTCACCAAATGGTTCGCTTCCACCGCGGTATCCAGCCGGATGGCGCGGCAGCCATGCTGCCTGGCCAAGTCTTCCGCCGCCTCCATCAGGCGGTCGCCTATGCCTTGTCCCTGCCGATGCGGTTCCACGGCTAATGCGGTTCCACGGCTAATTGCATCAAGACAGCGGCGTCCGGTTCGCGGAATGGCTGGCAGAAGGATCCGAGCAGGGGCGGATGCACCGTGATGGTGCCGACAAGCTCCTGATCTATCCATGCCAGCAAGCAGTGCCCGCCGGCTGTGCGGCGGCGAGTGGTTTCCACGCTCTGGTTGACGGCGGTATAGGGAAGGCCCATCGCGCCCAGTTGGGCATAGGCGCGATGCAGCAGGGCGGTGAGGGTTTGCAGGGAGTCGGATTCTTCCAGGGGGCGGATGCGCAGCATAAGCATTCTTCAGCGTGATTCATGCCGGAAGGAAAGCAAATGTCATGCCTGCGGATGGCCCCAGTCGGCGGCGGCATCTTCGCTGATCAATTCTTCCGCGATGAAATCGAGAAAGGCCCGCACCGCTGGCGATAGGCCGCGGCGCGAGGGAAAGGCGGCGTGCAGGATGCCCCATGGGAAACCGTACTGCGGCAGGATGCGCCTCAGCCGGCCATCTTGCAGCGCCTGATGGCAAACATTGGCCGGCAGGGCGGCGATGCCGACCCCGTCGATGGCGGCTTGCCGCAGCACGATCATGTCGTCGGTCATCAGCCGCGGCGCGTCTACGTGGATGGTGTAAACCTGGCCGACATTGTCCAGCAAGACCCATTGTCCGCGCCCATCCGGACGACTCATGGTCAGCGCCGGCAGTCCGGCCAGCTTTTCCGGCGACATGGGTTCGCCATGTATTTGCAGGAATGCCGGACTGGCGACCAGGATCATCCGGCTGCGGCCCAGCCGGCGCACCACCAGGCTGGCGCTGTCCTCGATCACATTGCGCACCCGGATGGCGACGTCCACGCCTTCTTCGATCAAATCGACGCGGCGATTGGTGGAGTCCAGCGCCACCCTGACCATGGGGTAACGATTCAGAAAGCGCGGCAGCACGTCGCCGAGCATGGTTTTGGACAGCAGCTCCGGGCAACTGACGCGGATCAGGCCGCGCGGCTCGGCGCTGCTTTGCAGAATGGTTTCGTGAGCCGCCTCGGCCTCGGCCAGCATGGCCTGGCAATGTTGGTAATACTGGCTGCCGATTTCGGTCAAGGCCAGCCGCCGCGTGGTTCTCTGCAATAGCCGCACGCCCAGTTTCGCTTCCAGCTCGGCCACCCGGCGGGATAAGCGCGACTTGGGGATGCCCAAGATCCGGCCCGCCGCCATGAAGCCGCCATGCTCCACGACTTTGGCGAAATACAGAAGGTCATTCAGATCCTGCATGATTGTCTCGTTGGTGGAACAATGTTTCCAATTTTAGCAGTCTAGTGCGTATTGTTCTGTTTGAATATGATTCACTCATTCCCACCCGACATCGAAGGACCTGAACATGAAACTCTTGCATCTGGATTCCAGCATTCTTGCCGACAACTCCGTTACCCGCGAATTGTCCGCCGTAGTGGCCAACACCATTCGCCAGCGCCACGTCAATGTGGAAACCAGCTATCGCGATCTGGCGGCCAACCCCATCGCCCATCTTTCCGGCGAGATCATCGGCGCCCGCTTTGCGCCGGAGTCGGACTGGTCCCCGCTGCAACGCAGCGAAGCCGCGCTGACGGATGAGCTGATCGAAGAATTTCTGGCCGCGGATGTGCTGGTGATCGGCGCGCCGATGTACAACTTCTCGATCCCGACTCAGCTGCGCAGCTGGATAGACCGCGTATTCGCGGCCGGACGCACCTTCAAGTACACGGAAACCGGCCCGGTAGGCCTGGTTCCGAATAAAAAGGTGATCGTGGTGTCCGCGCGCGGCGGCGTGCATAGCGGCGAACAAGGCCAGTTGATGGACTTCCAGGAAGACTACCTGGCGAAGGCCTTGGGATTCCTGGGCGTGCGCGAAGTGGAGATCATCCGCGCCGAAGGCGTGAACATGGGTCCGGACAAGCGCGCCACCTCCATCCATATGGCCAAGGAAGCCATCGCCAAGCTGGCGCTGTAATACCAAGCTCGGAGATGACAAGGCCCGCCAGAGCATGCCTGGCGGGCCTTGTCGCGTCATGGGGGGCGCTCAGTCTCCTAGCGATTTGAGCATCTTGTCCACTGCGGATGCGCTGTAATAGCGCAGCATGATGGCGCGAATGGCGCCGTCCTTGAACATGCGCCGCAGTTCCGCCTGCCAGAGCGCGGCCGCTTGCGGGCTGAAGCGCTGCCGGCTGAGAACGATGGCGCCGGGACTGGTTTCGCTGTCCGGAAACAGGTCGTGAATTTCGATTTGCTGGCAGCCGGGATGGCTGCTCATCCAGGGGTCGTAGCTGATCGGGATGGCGAAGATGGCGGTGATGACGCCGCTGCACAGCATTTTGTACAGATCGTCGTCGTTGGCGGCGGTGACCACTTTGTTTTGCCGCGTCAACTCCTCAAGCATCCGGTCCCCGGCGGGGCCATGGCGATAGCCGCGCACCACGCCCCAGCGCAAATCCGGCAGCTTGAGCAGCTCATCCAGCGTGTCCACTTTCATGCCTTTGCGCAGCAAAACCAGGTTTTTGGTGTAGTGGTAGGGCAGCATCCATAAGTAACGCTGGCGCTCGGGCGTGACCGTCGTCGACGCGCCGATGTCGGCCTGGCCGATTTCCAATAGCTTCAACACCCGTATCCGCGGATACTCCGCTTCGTTCTGGATGGGGCAGTCCAATCGTTTGGCCAATTCATGCAGGGTTTCGACATCATAGCCCTTGCCCTCGTGATAGGCGGTGCCGTAGTCGAAGTATGCGACGCTCAGCGGGCCGTTGGGGCAGGCAGGGTTGGCCTGAGCGAGCGTCGGGCCCAACATCAGAACGCAAGTCAGAAGCCATTTCATGATGCTCATCCTTGTTCATCGCCTCTCAGGGGCGGAGCACCCGGCAAGCGCGTCGCGGCGGACGCGCGTTTCTACTCCAGTGGCCGTTTCAACATATGCTCCACGCTGGTGGCGCTCAGGTATTTGCGCATCAGCGTCTTGAGCGTGCCGTCGCGGTACATCTTGAGTATCTCCTGATGCCATAGTTCGGCGTTTTCCTGGGAAAAGCGTTTTTTGCTGAACGCGATGCCGCCGGCGATGGTTTCCGCCTCTGGAAAGAAATCGCGAATGCTGATCTGATCGCTGGCTTGATGGCTGCTGAACCAGGGGTCATAGCTCGACGGCTGCCCGAAGGCAGCGGTAATGACGCCGTTGCACAGCATTTTGTATAAATCATCCTCATTGGCGGCAATGACGATTTTGCGTTGTTGGCTCAAGTCCTCCAGCAGTTTGTCCTGCGCGGGGCTGTGCCGGTAGCCGCGTATCATGCCCCAGCGCAGATCCGGCTGTTGCATCAGCTCCGCCAGCGAGCCGGCATTGACCCCCTTGCGCAGCATGACCAGATTCTTGCTGTGATTATAGGGATAGATCCACAAATAGCGCTGCCGCTCTTCGGTGATCAGCGTCGCGGTGCCGATGTCGGCCTGGCCGATCTCCAGCAGCTTGAGCGCGCGGATCCGCGGGTAAGCGGTTTCGGATTGAATCGGGCAGTTCAGCCGTCTGGCCAGTTCGCGCACGATGTCTACATCGTACCCCTTGCCATTGTGGTAGGACGCGCCGAACTCGTAATAGGCGATGGCCAAGGGCCCTTGCGGGCAGGCGGGATTGGCTCTGGCGAGCGTCGCGCCAAAAATCAAAGCGCAGGCGATTAGCCATTTCATGACGGGCATCCTCGTCGCGGGCGAAGCGTGGCGGTTATCCCGCAGTCCTGAGCGCGGACAAGCATGGCTACTCCAGGGGCCGTTTCAGCAAATGTTCCACGCTAGGCGCGCTCAAGTATTTGCGCATCAGCGTCTTGAGCGTGCCATCCCGGTGCATCTTGATGATTTCCTGGTGCCATAGCTCGGCGGCCTCCTGTGAAAAGCGTTTTCTGCTGAGGGCGATGCCGCCTGCGACGGTTTCCACATTGGGGAAGAAATCGCGGGCGATTATCTGTTCGCCGGCATGGTGCCGGCTCAGCCAGGGATCATAGCTGATGGGGTGGCCGAAGCCCGCTTGCACCACGCCGCTGCTCAGCATTTTGTATAAATCGTCCTCGTCGCTGGCCACGATGAGCTTGTGGGCGCGATTCAACGTCTCCAGCAATTTGTCTTGAGCGGGGCTGTGCCGGTAGCCGCGCACCATGCCCCAGTGAATGTCCGGCTTGGCCAGCAGCGCCTCCAGGCTGTCGGTGTCCGCGCTTTTGTGAAGCAAAACGAGATTTTTGCTGTGGTAATAGGGAAAAAGCCATAAATAGCGCTGGCGTTCGGCGGTGATCAGCGTGGCGGTGCCGATGTCGGCCTGGCCGATTTCCAGCATTCTCAAGGCGCGGATGCGCGGATAGAGCGTTTCCGACTGGATCGGACAATTCAGCCGCTTGGCCAGCTCGCGGATGATGTCGACATCGTAGCCCTGGCCATCCCGATACGCCGAACCGAATTCGAAAAAAGCGACCGAAAGCGCGCCGTTGGGACAGGCGGGACTGGCCGGAGCGGAAGAGGCGGCCAGCATCAGCATGGCTGCCCAGGCCCGTGGCAGGCGGATTGTGGGTTTGCGGAGCATTTTCGCCAGGGTCGCCATGCGGAGCCTCAGTCTAGCGGTTTCTGCGTGGCCCGCCGCGCGGAGCTTTCGCTGAGGAACTGGCGGAAAATGTTATAGAGCGAGCCGTCGCGCGACATCTTGCGCAGCTCCTCATGCCAGAGTTCGGCGGCCTCGCGGCTGAAGCGGGCCTTGCTCAACGCCAAGCCGCTGGCGACCGCCTCGCTGTCGCCGTAGAGGTCGAGCGCCACGATGTCTTTCGCCTGCGGCGAATGCTGCATCCAGAGCTCGTAGCTGAAAGGATGGGCGAAGATGCCCGTGACGACGCCATTGCCCAGCATCTTGTAGAGATCGTCTTCATCTTCCGCCTGCACCAGTTTGTGAGCCGCGGCCATTTTCGCCAGAAACTGATCTTGTAGAGGGCCGTGGCGGTAGCCGCGGATCGCCCCCCAGCGCAGCGCGGGGTCGTTGGGAAGCGTTTCCAGGGAGCGGGCTTGCACGCTGGGATGAAGCAGAATCATATTCTTGCTGTACAGATACGGGAAGATCCAGGTGTACTGTTTGCGTTCCGGGGTGGGGATGGTCGATGTGCCGATGTCCAGTTGCCCGGTTTCCAGCATCTTCAGCACGCGCAGCCGCGGCAGGGAGTCTTCGCTCTCGATGAAGCAATGCAGGCGCAGAGCCAGTTCGTGCACCAGCGCGACATCGTAGCCTTTGGCCTCCCGATAAGCCGGGCCGACTTTGAAGTAGCCGACATGCAGCGGTCCGCTGGGGCAGGCGGCGTTGGGCAGCGCCGCCGCCGGCGCCGCGCAGAGCAAGAGGGTCATCAGCGAAAACCAAAGCAGCTTGGTTGCCGATGGGCTATCCGACCACATGTAAGCCCCTAGGATGCAAGACTGTTTCTACTATAGCCAAGGCGGCCCTGCCCTGGCGGGGCGATTCAGCTTTCCAGTTTCGCGATCAGCCTGGACAACTGCTCCATCGCTTCGGAGAAGCGCAGGGCGTGAACCTTGCCTGACAGGATGAGCAGCTCCTGCAATAGCGAGCGGTCTGCATCCAGCTGCAGCGCATCGATATGGCGCAGCGCTTCCAGATCGTTGTTTTGCAGGTGTTGCAGCAGCTTCCGCAGCGAGGCGAGGTTTTGCTTCGCCATGGGCATGCCCGTGGTGGCGGCACCGGTCGACTCGATGGCGTTCTGCAAGCGGACCACGCTGTCGACCAGCAAGGCGTCCAGCCGCGCCATGGTGGCGTCGCCTGGCCAGCCGGCGGGCAGGGCGGAGGCCGTGCGCGCTTCCTTTTCCAGCGATGCCGCTTGGGCGGAGAGGCCCAGCGCGCCGGTGGTCGCGGCCACGCCTTTGATGGTGTGGAGGGTCGCGGCGAGCTCCTGCACCGTTCCGGACGGCATGCGCGAGCGCAGTTCATCCAGCAGTTGCCGGCATTCCGGCTCGAAATGGGCCAGCGTTTTGCGGTAGAACTCGGGTTTGTGATTGAAACGGGCCAGGATGCGATCGATGGGCTCGATCTGGCCGCCGGCTTCCTGGGCCGGCGCCGGTTTGGGCGCGGGACGCGCGATGGGCGGCGCGATGCCCGTCAGGCTTTGGATGATGGGAACCACCTCGTTGATATCGATGGGTTTGCCGACATGCTCGTTCATGCCCGATTCCAGGCATTGCGCGCGGTCGGCGGGCGAGGCGTTGGCGGTGATCGCCAAAATGGGGACGTCGGCATGGCGGGCTTGGGCGCGAATCCTGCGGGTCGCTTCCATGCCGTCGATGTCGGGCATCTGCACATCCATCACGATCAGATCGAAATCGGCCTCGTCCGCGGTGGCCTGCCGGACGCCAGACAGGCCGCCATCGGCAAGAGCGACGGCGGCGCCTTCAGACTGGAAAAGCTCGCAGGCGACTTGCCGGTTCAGCGCGTTATCCTCCACCACCAATATTTTCAGGCCCTCCAGCCGGCCAGAGGGCTGCGGCGGCGCCGGCGGCACGTGTTCTGGCGAGATGCGAACCTGGCGCGCGGACTGGATGGTGTCGAAAATCTGCTGCGGCGTGACCGGCTTGGTCAAAAAGTCGACAAAGGGCGGATTGTCCGCTTGCGATGCCTCGGTCAGCTTTTCTCGGCCGAAAGCGGTGATCATGATGACGATCGGGGCCGGGATGCAGGACTCCTGTATCGCCTGGGCGGTGGAGAGCCCGTCCAAGTCCGGCATGCGCCAATCCATCAGCGCGATGTCGTAAGGTTGGCCTTGTTTGATGGCGCGGCTGATTTCGTCGATGGCGGCCAGGCCGTTGGGGGCGTAGTCCGCATGCCAGCCCATGCTTTCTATCGTGTGGCGCATCGCCTCGCCGGCTATCGAGTTGTCGTCTACCACGAGAATGCGCAGATCGACGTCGTTGTCGCCCCCTTTGGGAGAGATGCGGGCGTCGCTCTCGCTTTTCAGGCGCAGATCGAACCAGAAACAGCTGCCTCTGCCGGGTTCGCTCTCCAGCTGCAGCGCGCCGCCCATCATCTCGGTCAATTTTTTGCTGATCGCCAGGCCCAGCCCCGTGCCGCCGAAGCGCCGCGTCGTGGAGGCTTCCGCCTGGGCAAAGCCGTCGAAGATTCGTTCCGCCTGTTCGCGGCTGATGCCTATGCCGGTGTCGGAAACCGAGAAGCGGATGGTGATGTCCTCTTCGGTTCTGCCGCGCTCTTCCAGGCGGATGATCACATAGCCTTGCGGGGTGAATTTTATGGCGTTGCCGGCCAGGTTGATCAGGATCTGCTGCAGCCGCAAGCTGTCGCCGAGCAGGCGCCGCGGCAATGTCGGCGCGATCTCGAACAACAGTTCGACGTCCTTTTCGCCCAGGGTGCCGGACAGCACCACCGCCAGGCTGCGCATCCACTCCTCCAGCTCGAATGGGTGCGGGTCGAGTTGCAGTTTGCCGGCTTCTATCTTGGAGTAGTCCAGGATGTCGTTGAGCAGCCCGAGCAATGACTGGGCGGCCAGGTGCGCCTTGGCCGCATAGTCGGCTTGCCTGGTTTCCAGGCTGGTGTTGCGCAGCAGCTGCAGCATGCCCAGCACCGCGTTCATCGGCGTGCGGATCTCATGGCTCATATTGGCCAGGAACCGCCCTTTGGCCATGCTGGCTTCCTCAGCCAGCCGCTTGGCCTCCAGCATGGCGGTTTCAAACTCAAGGCGGTCGGTGACGTCCACATTGATGCCGGTCATCCGGAGCGCCGAGCCGTCAGCGGCCCTTTCTATCCGGGCCGCGGCCTGGATGTGCCGGATAGCGCCGTCTGGATGGATGATGCGGAATTTCGCCTCGTGTTCCAGCTCGTCCCCGCTGGCGAGGGCGGCGCCAAAAGCGGTTTCTATGTCGTGGATATCGTCCGGGTGCACCCGCTCCCGCCATTTTGGATAGCTCAGGGCCGCTTCGGCGGCGGCATCCGACAGCGCGTACAGCGTGTACATTTTTGGATTCCATAGCAGGCTGTTGTCGAGCAGGCTCCAGCTCCAGACGCCTAGATTGGCCACCTCCGCCGCCAGCAGCAACTGGTCGCGCGCGGAGGCCAATTCCTGCTGTTGCCTGCGCAAGGGGGTGATGTCGGTGGCGATGCACAAATAGCCGCTGATCTCGCCGGCCTCGTCGAGCATGGCGGTCATGGCCTGGGCGACGGTCAACTGCGATCCATCCTTGCGCACATAACTCCAGTCGCGGATTTCCGCGCCGTCCATTTCCGGCAGCATGGACAGGACAGTGAAACCGGAGGGAGAGAGGCCGGGTCCTTTGGCTAGTTCGGCGCTGCGGCGCGCCACCTCGCCGGGCGATAGAAAGGAGACTGGCGTGGTTTTGCCGATGACTTCCGTCTCCTGGTAACCCAGCATGCGTTGCGCCCCGCTATTGAACATGGTGATCAGGCCGTCCGGCGCGGTGGCGATGATGGCCACCTCCGAGGCGGCGCGCAGCACATTGCCCAGCATGCGGTTGAGTCGGTCGATTTCCACCACCCCGGCTTTGCGCTCGGTGATGTCCACCCGCAGCGCGATATAGCGCTCAGGCTGGCCGCTGCGGCCGACGAAAGGCGCGATGACGGTGTCGAACCAGCGGGCGGCGCCGTCTTTGCCGAGATTGCAGATTTCGCCTCGCCAGGCATGGCCGCCCTGCAGGGTTTCCCACATGTTTTTCCAGAACGCCCGCGGATGGACCCCAGAACTGAGCGAGCGGTGGTTGCGGCCCATCAGTTCTTCGCGGCTGTAGCCATGGGCGCGGCAGAAATTGTCGTTGAAATCGAGAATGCGGCCTTCCAGGTCGGTGGTGGAGTACAGCAATTGCTCGTTGATGGTGGCCAGCAGCACCTTGTTTTCATGCAGGGCGGCCGCCAGTTCGATGCGGCTCTCGCTTTGCTCGGTGATGTCGTGGATCAGCGTGTAGAAGCCATGCACCGAACCGGACATGGCGTCGGGGATATAGTGGGTCAGCAGGTAGCGGCGCTGGCCGTTTGGCGCGGTTTCCGAGTGCTCGAAGGTTTGCGGCTCGCCCGCCAGGGCGGCTTCGATGCGCGGCTTGTCCTCCTGATAGCGTTCTGCGCCCAGCATGTCGCCCAAGGCTCGGCCGGGCATGGTGTCGGCCTCGACGCCCAGCCATTGGTGATAAGCCCGGTTGGCGACGCGATTGATCTGGTTCCTGTCCCAATAGCCTATCATCGACGGCACGGCGTCCATGACGGTTTTCAGCGTCCGCCTGGCGCTGTCCAGCTCTCCGGTGCGCAGGGCGACTTGTTGCTCCAGATTGGCGTTCAGCGCCCGGATTTCGTTTTCGATGGTTTTCTGCCGGGTGATGTCCCGTATGGTGGTGGAGGCGCCGGCGACCATGCCGTTTTTGTCGTGGATGGGCGAGACCGCGATGGACACTTCGAGCTCGCTTCCGTCCCGGCCGCGCCGGCGCGTTTGGAAGTGCATCACGGCCTCGCCCCGGCCGATGGCGGACAAGATGGTTGTTTCCTCGTTTTGCAGGTCCGGGGGAATGATCAAATCGGCTAGGCGGCGGCCCAGCGCTTCGCTGGCCGGGTAGCCGAACAATTGCTCCGCGCCGTGGTTCCAGCTGGTGACGACGCCATCCAGGGTTTTGCCTATGATGGCGTCGATCGAGTCGGCCACGATGGCCGCCAGCTCGGCTTCGGCCTGCCGCAGTTTGCGGTCACGCCGCCGGCTTTGCAGCCAGATGGCGCACGATGCGGCGCTACCCAGGCTGGCCAAGGCGCCGGCCAGGGCAATCTGCGCGGGCGAGGTCTGGCGCAGATCCTCTGCAAATTCGGGCGCGGCGTCGAGCGAGACTTGCCAGACCCTGCCGTAGATCTCCAGCTGGCTGGTGTAACGGTAGATCGCTTTCTCTGCGGATGCGGCCGCGCGCGGCGCAAAGAATTCCCGCGCGGGGCCGGGCGCCGATCCATCCGCGATCCGCAGGCTAAGGTGGTTGGCGGGCGGCCGGGTTCCCGCCAGCACCTCGGGCATGGACAAGGCGGCATAGCTCCAGCCGATCAGCCGTTGCTCCCGCGATTGCGCATCGAGAGGCGCGGAGCCATCGGAGAAAATGGGTTGCAGCAGCAAAAAGGATTCGCTTTTGGCATGCGGCGAGGTGACCAGGGTGATCGGCTGGCTCAGTATGGTTTGGGCTGCGCGCATCGAAATGTCGGCGGCCTCGCGGCGCAACGGCTCCGAGGCGATGTCGAGGCCAATGGCTTGCTCATTGCCGTTTTGCGGCTCGAAGTATTGGATCAGGTAGCGATCCCGCGGCTGAGGGTGAATCTGCCGGACGGCATAGCCCGCTTGGCCGTTGTGGCGGGCCCGTTCAACGAAGGCCCGTTCCTGGGCGGCGGGGACGCGGCGTATGAAGCCAAAGCCGCGGGCGCCGGGAAATTCGGCGGAAATGTCGCGACTCAGGCTGTAGCGGAGAAACTGCTGGCGGGTGAGGTGGTCTGGCCCGATGGTGGCAATCAGGCCGCGAATGCCGTTGAGGCCGTATTGGTAATGGCGAAGCCGCTCGCCGATTTCCGCCTGGATCAAATCCGCCTGGACGCGGACGGCATCCCGCAGCGTCGTTTGATTGTTTTGCCAGCTTGTCCAGGCGGATGCGGCGGTCAGCAGCAAGCCGGCGAGCAGGATCAGGCAGGGTAGGGCCAGCCTGGCGGCTTTGCGCGGCCATCGGTTTTCGCGTTCGCGCTCCGCGGGGAGCATGGCATTCTCCTTATGGCGCTGCCGCGACATCGCTGTCCAGAGGCGTGGAGGCCGGGCCGCACCAGCGCAAGCGGGCGTGCATATCGGCGGCCGGCATCGGCGCGCCGAACAAATAACCTTGCATGATATGGCAACCCAGCGAGCGCAATGCGTGCGCCTGATCCACCGTTTCCACGCCTTCCGCCACCAGGCGCAGATTGAGGCTCTGGCCCATTTTGACGATGGCCTCGATGATGCCCTTGTCGCTGGGGTCGGTCAGCATGTCGCGCACGAAACTCTGGTCGATTTTCAGCACATCGATGGGAAAGCGTTTCAAATAGGCGAGGCTGGAATAGCCGGTTCCGAAATCGTCAATGGCGATCGACACGCCTATGGACTTGATTTCAGCCAGCGTATCCAGCATCCGGCTGGTGTTCTGCGCCAGCACGCCCTCGGTGAGCTCAAGCTCCAGCAGCGCGGGCTGGAGGCCGCTTTCGGCGAGAATGGCCCGCAGCCGGGCGATGAAGTCCGCTTGGACGATCTGGACGGCGGATACATTGACGGCGATGCGAACCAATTGACCGTCGCGGTGCCAGCGCGCGCCGTCCAGGCAGGCCTGGCGCAGCACTAGGTGGCCGATGGGGATGATCAGGCCGGTCTCCTCGGCCAGGGGAATGAACTGGGCAGGCATGGCGTAGCCGTCGTCATGGCGGGGCCAGCGCACCAATGCTTCGACGCCGACGATGCGCTGTTCGTCTACATCCAGCTTGGATTGGTAATGGACGGCGAACTCATCGCGCTCCAGCGCGGCGCGGATATGGCGCTCCAGCATATGCCGGACGCGCAGGGCTTCCTCGATTTCAGCCGAGAAGAACAGCAGGCGGCTGCGGCCTTCCTGTTTGGCGCGATACATCGCCGCATCGGCATGGCGAAAAAGCGTTTCCAGGTCTTTCGCGTCATCCGGGTACAGGCTGATGCCGATGCTGACAGACAGATCGAAACGGTTGCCCTCCACCTCGTACGGCTCCGATGCCGCCAGCTGCAGCGCATTGGCCAAGGCGCCGATTTGCTCCACCTCGCCGGCGGCCGGGGCCAGCACGATGAATTCGTCTCCGCCCTGGCGGCTTAGGGTATCACTGGGCCGCAGGCAACGCGCCAGCCGCGCCGCCATTTGCTTGAGCAATTGGTCGCCCACCGTGTGTCCCACGGCGTCGTTGACGATTTTGAAGAGATCGATGTCCAGCATCATCAGCGCCACGCGCCGTTCTCTGGAGTGGCGGGAGGTTTGCAAGGCCAGCTCTGTCCGGTCGCGCAGCAGCATCTTGTTGGGCAGATTGGTCAGCGCGTCGTGGTGGGCCAAGTGCGTCATCTTGACCGCCAAAGCCTTGGTTTCGCTGATGTCGTGGAATACCGCGATGGCGCCGGTCACGCAACCCGTGCGGTCGAGAATGGGCGAGGCCGAATTCTCGATCTGTTGCGGCTCGCCATCGCGGCGGATCAGTTGGCAATCCAGCGACATGCCGACGGCGCGGTTCTCCTTGAGCGCCAGCCGGATGGGATTTTGCATGCTCTGCCCGCCATCGCCCAGCTGGAGCGGCATGACCTGCTCCACCGGCTGTCCCGCCGCCTCATCCATTTGCCAGCCGGTCATGGTTTCAGCTATGGGGTTGATGAAGGTGACGCGGCCGTTCGCATCGGTGGCGATCACCGCGTCGCCGATGGCGTTCAGCATGACCCGGATGCGCTCCTTCTCGTCATGCAGCGCCATCTCGGCTTCTTTGCGGGCGGTGATGTCGGTGATCAGCATCAGAAAGCCCGCATCCGGCTCCGGCTGGTCGTAGTCCACCAGCGAGACTTGCCCATACAGCGGCGGATGGCCGGCTCGGATGAAGGTCAGGTCGAACGATTGCGGACTGCCATGCAGGGCCGCGTGGATCAGGGGCTCCATCGCTAGGTAATTGCCTTCCTGCAGCACGTCGGACAGCATCATGCCGCGCATTTGCTCCGCCGGCAGGCCGAACCAGCTGCCGGCGGCGTCGTTGCAGAATACATTGTGCTGATCCCGGCTCCACTGGGCGATGAAGGCGGGCAGGTTGCCCATGACGGCTTCCAGGTTGCGCTTGGCGGTGGCCAATTGCTTGCTTTTGCGCTTGAGCGAGAGCTGGGTGCGGACGCGGGCACGGGCGATGGGCAGGTTCAGCGGCTTGTGCAGAAAATCCACGCCGCCGCGGTCCAGCGCCAGCTGCTCGTGGACGTCCGGATCGTGCGAGGTCACGAAAATGATAGGCACATCCTTGAGCTTGGGGTCCGCCCCCATCTGGCGGCTGACTTCATAGCCGTCCATGCCGGGCATTTCGATATCCAACAAAACTAGATCGGGCGCGTCGCGCATCATCATGTCCAGCGCCATGTGGCCGCTGGTGGCGAAGCGCAGCCGTCCCAGCCCTTTCACGGCTTCAGACAAGATGATCACATTGCTGGATTGATCGTCGACGATCAGGATAGAGGCTTCTTCTCGCGTCTGGCTGTCCCGCATCGTCTTCCCCTCGGCCCGGCCTGCCATATAGGTGGTATAGCGGACAGAACATGCCGGGCTTGCAGGGGAAATACTTAGCCCAGACTTTTAGATCAAGGAATGAGCGCCTGGCGCGGCGGCTTGCGAGGGGTGGCCTGCCGGCTGATGGGGCTTTATCATGGGCGGCTCAATTGAATCAGAGCGCCATTCCGTGGATTTCCATTCAACAACTCCATCGCTGCCCGCTGCCGGAGAAGGCAAACGCGGCGTGGATGGGCATATCGGTTATCTGCTGCGGCAGGCCGCAGGCGCGCATCATCTGCGGATGGAGCGCGCGTTGGCGGATCTGGCCGTCACGCCGCCGCAATTCGTGGTCATGACCATGCTGGCGGCGTATCCGGGTTTGTCCAATGCCGATCTCGCCAGGCTGGCGCTGCTGACGCCGCAGACGGTGAACGCCATTGTGGCCAATCTGAAGCGGGCGGGGCGGGTGGAGAGCCGCCCGCATGCCAGCCATGGGCGCATCCTCCAGTTGGAGCTGACGGAGGACGGAGGGAGCTTGCTGGCGCAATGCCGCGAGCGGGTAGAGGCGCTGGAGCGCGCGATGCTGGCGCATGTGCCGGCGGACGACGAGTCGGCCATCCGCCGCTGGCTGGCGCAGCTGGCTGCCACCGGGCAGCCGGGCGGCGCTTGAAAGCATTCAGGCCGGCAGCGCGAATCGATCCACTTGCTGCTTGATCCATTGTTCCGCGCGCTGAGCGCTGGTTTGTCGAGCGGGCTCTCCACGGCTTTGATTGTCCAGCTGCAGGAAGGACACCTCCTCCAATCCCATGCAGGCCAGCGCGTAGCGCAAATAGGGGGAGAGAAAGTCTTCCTGCCAGCCGGGATCGGATGCCAAGGGGCCGCCGCTGGCGACGATGACGAAGCAGGGCTTGTTCTGCAATAGGCCGACTTTTCCGGCCGGGCCGCCGCGGAAGGTCCGGTTGGGGCGGATGACCAGGTCCAGCCAGAGTTTCAGCGCAGCGGGCAAGGCGAAGTTGTGCAAAGGCGTGGAAATCACCAAGGCGTTCGCGGCTTCCAATTCGGCAATCAATTGTTCCGATAGCGTCAGCGCCTGAAGCTGAGAATCGACGCGCTGCTCGGCTGGCGTCAGGCTGGCTGAGATAAAGGACGAGTTGACGGCGTCGCAGGGAAGTCGGGCGGCATCGCGCGCGACAATGCGGCTGGCTCGGCCTTCAGCCAGCGCGGCGCATAGCCGTTCGCCGGCGGCGCGGCTGCGGGAGTCGTCCAGTTTTGGGCTGGCGCTGAGGTGCAGGATGGTTTTCATTTTTTCGCTCCCGGCAATATCTGCAGAAAACGCAGGGCGGTCGCGGCCAGTCCCTGGCGATAGTAAAAACGATGGCCGTCGATATTGGCCAGCGGCGTATCCAGCAATAGTTTGACGCAGCCCTGGCGTTCGGCCTCGCGGCGCAGGTGGGCCAGCAAGGCTTCGCCCAAGCCTTGGCTGCGGCGGCTTTCGTCGGTCACCAGGTCGTCCACATACATGTGCAGGCCGTGGATCAGATTCTCTTGAAAGCGATAGCCTGCCAGGGCGAGAATTTCGCCTTCATGTTTCAGCGCCAGCAATTGATATCCCGCGGTGTCTGACTGGCGCCGCCAGCGGCTAGCGAATGCCTGCGCGCTGTCCAGGTGCGGGCGGAGTTGGCGCATGAGCGGGAAGCAGGCGGCGGCGTCGGACTCGGTCAGAATCTCTACGATCTGATGCGGCATGGGGTATGGCTTTCATTATGTCAGTGTGCTGACACTTTATCAGTGTACTGATATTGTGGGCAAGGCATTTTTGTGCTTGGGCAAAACAAAAAAGCCGCGCACGATGTCTCATGCGCGGCCGGCCTATGAAGAAGACTTACAGCTTGATCAGGGTGCTTTTCAGCTCAGTGTATTTTTCCAGCGCGTGCAGCGATTTGTCGCGGCCGTTGCCGGACTGCTTGAAGCCGCCGAAGGGGAAGTTCATGTCATTTCCCTCTTCATAGCAGTTCACCCATACCGTGCCGGCGCGCAAGCGGCGCGACACCTTGTGCGCGGTGGAGACATCGGCGGTCCATACTGCGGCTCCCAAGCCGTACTCGGTGTCGTTGGCGATGCGGATCGCGTCTTCCACATCGTCGAAGGTGATGATGGACAGCACCGGGCCGAAGATTTCCTCGCGGCAGATGGTCAGGTCCGGGCGCGGGCAGTCGAAGGCGGTGGGCTCGATGAACAGACCGACATCGGCATGCGCGGCCTTGCCGCCAAACAACAGCTTGGCGCCTTCGCTCAAGCCCTTGTCGATATAACCCAGCACTTTGCGGTGTTGGATGCCGTCGACGATGGCGCCCATGGAGGTGGCAGGGTCCAGCGGGTCGCCGGGGTAATAGGTTTCCGCGGCTTTCTTGAAGGCTTCCAGGAATCGCGCCTTGACGTCGCGGTGCACCAGCACGCGAGAGCCGGCCGTGCACATTTCGCCCATATTGTAATAGATGGCGCCGGCAGCGGCGTTGGCTGCGCGCTCAATGTCCGGGCAGTCCGCCAGAATGATGTTGGGGGACTTGCCGCCCAGCTCCAGCCATACCCGCTTCAGATTGGATTGCGCGGCATAGCCTGCGATCAGCTTGCCCACCGCGGTGGAGCCGGTGAAGGCCACGCAGTCCACATCCATGTGCAGCGCCAGCAGCTTGCCGACGTCGCCCGCGCCCGGCAGCACCTGGAAAATGCCGTCGGGAATGCCGGCTTGCTTGGCCAGCCCCGCGACGCGAATGGCGGTCAGCGGCGATTTTTCAGACGGTTTGACGATGACGGCGTTGCCGGCGGCCAGCGCCGGGCCGAATTTCCAGCTGGCCATCAGAATGGGGAAGTTCCACGGCACCACGGCGGCCACCACGCCTACCGGTTCGCGCGTGATCAGGCCTAATAGCTTGGGATCGGCTGGCGCGACTTCGCCGCCGATTTTGTCTATGGCTTCGGCGAACCATTCCACGCAGTAGGCGGCGTTCGGCACGTCTACCGAGCTGGTGTCGCCGATGGGCTTGCCTGCGTCCAGCGTTTCCAGTAGCGACAACTCGTCAGCGTGTTCGCGGATCAGCGCGGCGAAGCGCTTGAGGATGGCCGCGCGCTTCACCGGCGCGAGCTCGGACCAGATGCCGGATTCGAAAGCGCGGCGGGCGGCCTTGACTGCGGTTTCCACGTCTTTTTCGCCGCAATGGGCGATGTCGGCCAGCTTGAGGCCGTTGGCGGGATTGACGCAATCGAAGCGCTTGCCGTCGGCAGCGTCTTGATATTCGCCGGCGATGAAGGCGCGGCCTTCGATTTTGAGTTCAGCTGCTAATTGCTTCCATTCTGAGTGACTGCGGGTCATGCGGCTCTCCTCGTAAATAGGCGTTATATGAGCTGACTAAGCTTTCAGGCTGAAACGGGGCTGCATAGTTCGATCAGCGCGCCGTCCGGCGCGCGCACATAGGATACGGTCTGCCCCCAGGGTTTCTGCTTGGGCGGGGACAACTCGGCGGCGCCGTAGGCCAGCGCTTTGGCATGCGCGGCCTCGACATCGTCCGTCGTCAATCCGATTTCCATGCCCAGCGGCGCGGGGGATTCGCTGGCGCGGACATGGCCATTCGGCAGATTGCCGGCGGCCAGCTCGTGCTGGGCGAAGGACAGCGTGGTCTCGCCGGTATCCAGTTCGCCGTAGGTTCCGGATTCGTGCAGGAATTTCCGTTTGAAACCGAAGGCGGCTTCGTAGAAGCACAACGATGCCGGCACATCCGGCACATAAACGATGGTGTAAGCCAGCTTCACCCAGGTTCTCCTGTTTAGAAAGTCGGCGGCGAGCTGGCGCTGACCACCTCGCAAATGCCGTCGCCGACATTGCGGAAGCGGTGCGGCTGCTTGCTGTCGAAGTAATACGCGTCGCCCGGGCCCAAGACCTGGCACTCGCCGCCCACCGTGACCTCGATCTGCCCCTTGATCACCACGCCGCCTTCCTGGCCCTCGTGCACCAGCATGTCGGGGCCGGTGTCCGCGCCGGGCTGGTAGTGCTCGCGCAGGATGGCGATGTGGCGGTTGTCGTGGCTGGTGCCGACCAGGCGCAGCTGAATGTCCTCATTACCCAGATTGGGCAGCTCGTCTGCTTGATAGAAGGCTTTGGGCGGCGAGGGTTCCGCATCAAAGGTAAAGAATTCTGCCAGGGTTATCGGCAAGCCTTCCAGCACCTTCTTGAGGGAACTGACCGAAGGGCTTACCCGATTTTGCTCGATCAGCGAAATGGTGCCGTTGGTGACGCCGGCCCGCTTGGCCAGCTCCCGCTGCGACAGGCCGAGTTTGGTCCTGACCATTCTCAATCGCGCCCCGACGTCCATATCCTTTGTTCCATCCGTATGTTAATAATTTTAGACATTACGGCCATTGTAGCTCGGGCTTGGGTAAATGTGCTTGCTGCGTCGCAAAAACGAATATCTTTGCAAGGATGAAGGTTTATAGTCAGAATCAACTCATCGGGGCAAGCGGTATGTGAATTTTCTTAAACGGTTGTGGTTAGCCTGCCCATGAACAAAACCAGATGGAGGCGACGATGTTGATTGGCGTTCCGAAGGAAATCAAAAACCATGAGTACCGGGTGGGTCTGACCCCGTCCGGCGTCCGCGAGCTGACCGCTCACGGGCACAAGGTGCTGGTGCAGACCCACGCGGGCTTGGCCATAGGATTTACCGACGAGCAGTACATCCAGGCCGGCGCCACCATCGCGTCCTCGGCCGACGAGGTGTTCGAGCGCGCCGAGATGATAGTCAAGGTCAAGGAGCCGCAGCCGGTGGAGTGCCGGATGCTGCGGCCGGGCCAGGTATTGTTCACCTATCTGCACCTGGCGCCGGACCCGGAGCAGACCAAGCTGTTGATCGAGTCCGACGCCGTCGCCATCGCCTATGAGACTGTCACCGACGAGCGCGGCGGCCTGCCCTTGCTCGCGCCGATGTCCGAGGTGGCGGGGCGGATGGCGATCCAGGCCGGCGCGCACGCGCTGGAAAAAGCCCAGGGCGGGCGCGGCGTGCTGCTGGGCGGCGTGCCCGGCGTGGCCCCGGCCAAAGTGGTGGTGATAGGCGGCGGCGTAGTCGGCC
The DNA here is from genome assembly GCF_024207115.1 of Chromobacterium sp. IIBBL 290-4. NCBI lineage: Bacteria > Pseudomonadati > Pseudomonadota > Betaproteobacteria > Neisseriales > Chromobacteriaceae > Chromobacterium > Chromobacterium sp. IIBBL 290-4. Next base: position 4,335,383 of record NZ_CP100128.1, on the reverse strand, counting down.
TGAATGCCGCGCGGATGGCGATGGGCACCGGCGCCGATGTCACCATACTGGACAAGTCGCTGACCCGGCTGAAGGAAATCGACATGGTGTTCGGCGGCCGCATCAAAACCCTGATGTCCAACGGCGCCAATATCGATGAAAGCCTACGCGACGCCGACATGGTGATAGGCGCGGTGCTGATTCCCGGCGCGGCCGCGCCCAAGCTGGTGACGCGCGCCATGCTGAAAACCATGAAGCCCGGCGCGGTGCTGGTGGATGTGGCCATCGATCAGGGCGGCTGTTTCGAAACCAGCCGCGCCACCACGCATCAAGACCCCATTTATACCGTCGACGGCATCGTCCATTACTGCGTGGCCAATATGCCGGGCGGCGTGGCGCGCACCTCCACCCAGGCGCTGACCAACGCGACGCTGCCCTATACGCTGGAACTGGCCAACAAGGGCTGGCGCCAGGCGCTGCTCGACAACGCGCATCTGCGCAATGGCTTGAATATCTGTCGAGGCCGCGTCACTTATCAGGCGGTGGCACAGGATTTGCGTTACAGCTTTGTCGATCCGGTCGAGGCCATCAAGGCGGCCGGCTGAACCCCTGAGGAGAATGGTGTGACGCAGCAAGCAATCATCGGCATTCCTTGCGATGTGAAAATGGTGGGCGCGCTGCCCTTCCACGCGGTAGGCGACAAATACATCGTGGCGGCGGCGCAAGGGGCGGGCGGCTTGCCGCTGTTGATCCCTTCCCTGGGCGACGAGGCTTTGCTGCGGGCCACTTTGTCCATGCTGGATGGCCTGCTGCTGCCCGGTTCGCCCTCCAATGTCGAGCCGCGCCACTATGGCGGCCCAGGCAGCCGGGAGGGCACCTTGCACGATCCGCAGCGCGACGCCACCACCTTGCCGCTGATCCGGCTGGCTTTGGAAGCCGGCGTGCCGCTGCTGGGTATTTGCAGGGGTTTTCAGGAAATCAACGTGGCCCTGGGCGGCGAGCTGCATCAGCATGTCCAGGAGCAGCCGGGCCTGCATGACCACCGCGAGCCGGAAAGCGAAGACGTGGCCGAGATGTACGCGCCATCGCATCCGGTCAATCTGATCGACGGCGGCCTGCTGGCGGCTTGGACGGGGCAGCGTTCGCTCCAGGTCAATTCCTTGCACCAGCAGGGCATCAAACGGCTGGCTCCGCCATTGACGGCGGAGGCGCATGCAGAGGATGGCCTGGTGGAGGCTTACCGGGTGCGCGACGCGAAAAACTTCGCCTTCGCGGTGCAGTGGCACCCGGAGTGGCGTTTTTGGGAGAACCCGGCGTCGCAGGCCATCTTTCAGGCCTTCGGCGACGCCTGCCGAGCCAGGAGGGCCGCCAGACAGTCCTGAAGCAAAACGCGCCGGCCGGTGAACCCGGCGCGGATTTTGATGACTCATAAAGAAGCACCTCCCGATCCAGAGCCGCAGCCAGCGGCCGGGGAGACTACAGAGGAAGCGTTATGAATCACCAGATCAACGAGTGGTTGCGAGAGCACCGCATTACCGAAGTCGAATGCATCGTGCCGGATATGACCGGCATCGCCCGCGGCAAGATCGTGCCCAAGGACAAGTTCGTGTCCGACCCGGAAATGCGCCTGCCGGAAGCGGTGCTGATCCAGACCGTGACCGGCGATTATCCCGACGACAGCCTGCTGGATCTGACCGATCCCGACATGGTGCTGGAACCGGATCCGAACACGCTGCGCTATGTGCCATGGGCGGTGGACCCGACGGCGCAGCTGATCTACGACTGCTTCCGCGCCGACGGCAGCCCGGTGGACGTGGCGCCGCGCAATGTGCTCAAGCGGGTGCTGGGCCTGTATGACGAGCTGGGCCTGGAGCCGGTGCTGGCGCCGGAGATGGAGTTCTACCTGCTGTCTCCCAATCCCGATCCCGACATTCCATTGGCCGCGCCTATCGGCCGCACCGGCCGGGCGGAGTTTGGCCGTCGCTCCTATTCCATCGACGCGGTCAACGAGTTCGATCCGCTGTTCGAGGACATCTACGACTACTGCCACGCGCAGAACCTGGAAGTGGATACGCTGATCCACGAGATCGGCACCGCGCAGATGGAAATCAACTTCCTGCACGGCAATCCGCTGGAGCTGGCCGACCAGGTGTTCCTGTTCAAGCGCACGGTGCGCGAGGCGGCGTTTCGCCACAATATGTACGCCACCTTCATGGCCAAGCCTATGGAAAACGAGCCCGGCAGCGCCATGCACATCCATCAAAGCCTGGTGGACAAGCAGACCGGCCGCAATGTGTTCACCAACGAGGACGGCAGCCCGTCCGACTGTTTTTTCCACTTCATCGCCGGTTTGCAGAAATACATTCCGCAGACCATGCCCTTGTTCGCGCCCTACGTGAACTCATTCCGTCGTTTGTCTCGCTATACCGCGGCGCCGACCAATGTCGAATGGGGTTACGACAACCGCACTGTCGGTCTGCGCATCCCGCACTCGTCGCCGGCCGCGCGGCGGGTGGAAAACCGGGTGCCGGGCGTGGACGTCAATCCCTACATCGCCATCGCCGCCACCTTGGCCTGCGGTTATCTGGGCATGAAGAACCGGCTCAAGCCCTCGGAGCCGAGGCAGACTGACGCCTATGAGCTGCCGTATCAATTTCCCAATAGCTCGGAAGAGTCTTTGCAGCGGCTGGCCGCTTGCAGCGAAATCGCCGAGGTGCTGGGTCCGCGCTTTCTGACGATGTATGTGGCGATGAAGGAAAAGGAGTTTTCCGAGTATTTCCGCGTGATCAGCCCGTGGGAGCGCAAGTTCCTGCTGCTTCACGTGTGATGCGCCAAAGGGATTCATCCGGTTAGAATGGCTGGAGCAGACAGGATATTCGAATAGCAAGACGCCGCAGGCGCAGGAGGGGCGGGCAAGCGGTCCGCCCCGTCGGAGAAAACTGGAAGGATTGTCATGCAGAAGCAACGTAGCAGCAGCCAATGGCGCGAAATGGACGCCGCCCACCATTTGCATCCGTTTACCGATACCGCATCGCTGAACCAGCAAGGCGCGCGCGTCATGACGCGCGGCGAGGGGATTTATCTGTGGGACGCGGACGGCAACAAGATCATCGACGGCATGGCCGGCTTGTGGTGCGTCAATGTCGGCTATGGCCGCAAGGACTTCGCCGAAGTGGCGAAGCGCCAGATGGAAGAACTGCCGTTCTACAACACCTTCTTCAAGACCACCCACCCGGCGGTGGTGGAGTTGTCCAGCCTGCTGGCGGAAGTCACGCCGGCTGATTTCGATCATGTGTTCTACACCAATTCCGGCTCAGAATCCGTCGACACCATGATACGGATGGTGCGCCGTTACTGGGATGTGCAAGGCAAGCCGCAGAAGAAGACGCTGATCGGCCGCTGGAACGGCTATCACGGCTCCACCATAGGCGGCGCCAGCCTGGGCGGCATGAAGTATATGCACGAGCAGGGCGATCTGCCCATCGCCGGCATGGCCCATATCGAGCAGCCGTGGTGGTATAAACACGGCAAGGACATGACGCCGGAAGAGTTCGGCCTGGTGGCCGCGCGCTGGCTGGAAGAAAAAATCCTGGAGATCGGCGCCGACAAAGTGGCCGCCTTCGTCGGCGAGCCCATCCAGGGCGCCGGCGGCGTCATCATTCCGCCGGCCAATTACTGGCCGGAAATCGAACGCATCTGCCGCAAGTACGATGTGCTGCTGGTGGCCGACGAAGTGATCTGCGGTTTCGGCCGCACCGGCGAATGGTTCGGCCATCAGCATCTGGGCTTCCAGCCCGACATCTTCACCACCGCCAAGGGCCTGTCATCGGGCTATCTGCCGATAGGCGCGGTGTTTGTCGGCAAGCGCGTGGCCGAAGGGCTGATCGCCGGCGGCGATTTCAATCATGGTTTCACCTATTCCGGCCATCCGGTGTGCGCCGCCGTCGCCCACGCCAATGTGGTGGCGCTGCGCGACGAGGGCATCGTCCAGCGGGTCAAGGACGATATCGGGCCGTATATGCAGCGGCGCTGGCGCGAAACCTTCAGCCGCTTCGAGCATGTGGACGATGTGCGCGGCGTCGGCATGATCCAGGCATTCACCCTGGTCAAGAACAAGGCCGCGCGCGAGCTGTTCCCGGACTTCGGCGAGGTCGGCACCCTGTGCCGCGACATCTTCTTCCGCAATAATTTGATCATGCGCGCCTGCGGCGATCATATTGTTTCCGCGCCGCCGCTGGTGATGACGCGAGCCGAGGTGGACGAGATGCTGGCGCTGGCGGCGCGCTGTCTGGAGGAGTTCGAGCAGACGCTCAAGGCGCGCGGACTGGCGTGACAACGGCTATGCTGGCTTGAGGGCCAGCCGTCGATCTCTACAGCATGTTTTACAGCTGACATAGCGGGTTGGTACAATTCCACCCGCTTTTTCTATTATTCCTATAATGAATTGCAAAAAAGCTGTCCGCAGCACATTCGGCGGTTTGGGCAACACACAAAACAGGACTTGACGCATGTTCGTCGCAATCGGGTACATTCTCATCCTCGCTTCGGTGCTGGGGGGCTTTGTCGCGGCCGGGGGGGAACTGGCCGCGCTGATGCAACCGCTGGAAGTGGTCATGATCGCAGGCGCCGCCATCGGCGCCTTTATCGTCGCCAACGGCGGGGCGCCTTTGAAAGCCACCACCAAGGCCTTGCCGACTGTCTTCAAGGGCAGTCCTTACGGCAAGGCCTTTTATATGGATCTCTTCTCGCTGTTGTTTGAAATTCTGACCAAGGTCCGCAAGGAAGGCTTGATGTCGGTTGAGGCGGATGTCGAAAATCCAGACGCCAGCCCGGTGTTCTCCAAGTACCCGACGGTGATGCACGACCACCATGTGGTCGAGTTTATTTGCGACTATCTGCGCTTGATGGTGGGCGGCAATCTCAATGCTTTTGAAATCGAAAACCTGATGGATGTGGAAATCGAAACCCACCATCACGAGGGCGAGGTGCCGGTGAATGCCGTCAAGGGCCTGGCGGACGGCATGCCGGCCTTCGGTATCGTGGCCGCGGTGATGGGGGTGGTGCACACCATGGCCTCGGTGGGCGCGCCGCCGTCCGAGCTGGGCATGCTGATCGCGCACGCGCTGGTGGGCACCTTCCTCGGTATTCTGCTGGCCTATGGTTTCGTCGGCCCCCTGGCGACGATTCTGGAGCACAAGCTGGGCGAGGGCACCCGCGTTTACCAGACCATCAAGGTGACGCTGCTGGCCAGCCTGAACGGCTATGCGCCGCAAGTGGCGGTGGAGTTCGGCCGCAAAGCGCTGACTTCGAACGACCGGCCTTCCTTCAAGGAATTGGAAGACCACGTCAAGCAGAAGAAGTAAGCGAGGGAGAGTAAAGCATGGCAGACGAATCGCAACGGCCCATAGTCGTCAAGAAAATCAAGAAAGGCGGCCACGGCCATCACGGCGGCGCCTGGAAAATCGCCTACGCCGACTTCGTGACCGCGATGATGGCCTTCTTCCTGCTGATGTGGCTGCTGGGCTCGGCCTCGGCGGGCACGCTGAACGGCATCGCAGAATACTTCAAGACGCCGCTCAAAGTGGCCTTGTCCGGCGGCTCCGGCGCCGGCGACGCCACCTCTCTGGTCAAGGGCGGCGGCAACGACCTGACCAAGCAGGCGGGCCAGGTTAACAAGGCGGGGGCCAGAAAAGAAGAAATCATGCAGAAGCAGCAGGAGCAGCAAAAGCTGACCCAGCTGCAGCAAAAAATTCAGGAAAACATCGATCACAGCGAGGTGCTCAAGCAGTACAAGAACCAGCTGAAACTGGAAATGACGCCGGAAGGGCTGAAGATCCAGATCGTCGATGAGCAGAATCGGCCCATGTTCGATTCCGGCAGCTCGCGCATGCTGCCGCATACCCGCGTCTTGTTGCAGCAGCTGGCGTCGGACTTGAACCAGATGTCCAACAAGCTCAGCATTTCCGGCCATACCGACGCCAAGCCTTTCGCCGGCGGCCAAGGCGGCTACAGCAATTGGGAATTGTCCGCCGACCGCGCCAACACGGCGCGCCGCGAGCTGATAGCGGGGGGCTTGGGCGAAAACAAGATACTGCGCGTAGTGGGTTTGGCCTCCGCCAATCCGCTGGTCAAGAGCGATGTGTTCAGCCCGGAGAATCGCCGCATCACCATCGTCGTGCTGAACAAAGAGGCCGAAACCTCCATCCTCAACGATGGCTTCAAGCCGCAAATGAATCAAGAGGTGATAGGCGGCCCGCCCGCGGAGAATGCCCAAGGCGCTTCCGCGCAAGCGGAACAGAAGTAAGGCGCCGGCATGGGGCGGCTCAGGCATTTGGGCATCCAGGCGGCGGCCGGTTTGGCGGCTTGGGTGTTCATCGCCCCTGCGGCCCAGCCCTTGCCCTGGGCGGGGCTGCAGGGGCTGCTGGCGGCGCTGGGCGCGGCGACGTTGAAGCAACCGGGCTGGCAGCGGCTGGCCCATCTGCTCTTCGCGCCGGCGATTGTATTGGCGCTGCAGGCGCAAGTGTCTCCGGGCTGGTATCTGCTGGCCTTGTTGTTGACCCTGGCGGTGGGGCGCAACGCACTGGTGGAGCGGGTGCCCTTGTACCGATCCGCGGCTGCGGTCGCGGAGCGTCTGGCGCAAAGGCTGGCGCAAAGGAGCGCCGTGCTTGAGGCCGGCTGCGGCGATGGCCGCCTGGCCTTGCAATTATCCCGGGCGCGGCCGGATCTGCGTCTGCATGCCTTGGAAAATGCCTTGGGAAGCTGCCTGCTGGCCTGGCTGCGCTGGCGCGCGGCGGGCAGGCCGTCTAGCCTGGCGGTGGCTTGCCGCAGCTTTTGGCGGGAAAATTGGGGCGATTACGACGCCATCTATGTTTTCCTGTCGCCGGAGCCCATGCCGCGGGTATGGAGCAAATTTGTGGCCGAGGCTCGCCCCGGCAGCCTGTTGATCAGCAATACTTTCGAAGTGCCCGGCATCGAGCCGGACGAGCGCCTGCCCTTGGGCGGCCCCTTGCAAAAAGAACTATTGATCTGGCGTCATCCACATGGATCTGAATAACTGGACCAAAGCGCTGGCCGAAAAACGCTGGCCGATTCTGCCGGACACCCTGGCTGCGATGCGCGATGAGATTGCGCGCCACAGCGATCTGATCAACTTCACCGACCTGGCCAATCTCTGCCTGTCCGACCCCTTTCTCTTGCTGGATTTGTACCGCGTGGTGGGCAATTCCCGCGCCTTGCAGCGCAACGAAGGCATTCCTTCCGTAGAGCAGACCTTGATGCTGATGGGGCTGGAAGCGGTAGTGAACCGCTTCAACCGGGTGGAGGGGCTGGAGCCGGAAGAAGGCAAGCTGGACGCGGAAGTTTACGAAGCGGTGGGCGACTGGCTGGGGCGCAGCCGGGTGGCCGCCTTCATCGTCAAGGAGTGGCTGTCCATCATGGGCGACTTGAAGGTGGAAGACTGTTTCGTCGCCGCCTTGCTGTACAACATGCCAGGCTGCCTCTACATGATTCAGCGCAATCAGCTGCCGGACCGGCCGCTGCTGCAGGAAGTGTCCGAAGCGTTCAATGTGGACTACGCGCAGGTGCTGGAGTCCTTCATCAAGCACATGCCGCTGCCTGGCGGTTTTCAGGGCTTGATCGGCCCCGGCGCGCCGAACAAGCGCAAGCAGCTGCTGAAGTTGGCGCTGGCCACGGCGAACTCCCTGGAGCACGGCGTGCAGCGCAGCACCTGGCTGGTAGGCGTGGATACCGCGGCGAAACTGATCAACAGCACGCCCGAGATGGCCTATATGGCGGTGGTGCATGCCGCGCTGAACGTGGCCAAGCATCCGCATGTGCCGGGCTATACCTATCCCGCTCGAGCCTTGCTGATGCTGCCTAGCGAGGGTCGCAAGGCGGAAATGCGCAAGGCGGCGGCGCTATCGGGCGCCGATCAGCTGGAGGCGGCGATCAAGGAGTCGATCCGTTTCCTGGCCAACGATCTCAAGTTCGAGCGGGTACTGTATTACCATTACGAACACGATGGCCACGCGCTGAAGCTGCGTTACCAGGTCGGCGTGGCGGCGGACAGCCCCTTGCGCAAGCTGGAGGTGGAATTGGAGCCGGGCAGCTTCTTCGGCGTGTTCGCCAGCAAGCCGCAAAGCTTCCATGCGCCCAAGGAGGTGCGGGGGCAGCTGTCGCGCCGCTATGGCGACGCATTTTTCCAGCAGGTCGGCGAGCACGAGTTCGCGCTCATGACGCTGTTCGGCGGCCACACGCTCAGCGGCGTCTTCTACGTGGACAACGCTGTCAGCGGCAGGGAAATAGACGACCAGACTTACCATCGTTTCAAGGAAATGATCACCCGGCTCGCCATGATGCCGCGCTGATGCAAGAAACCGGCGGGGCGAGTACACTCTGCCCCTTTGCCGCAATTCGACACGACCGCCATGCATTACATCGCCAAGAGCATCACCTCCCCGCATAACGACGAAGTCAAGGCGCTGGCGCGCCTGGTCCAGTCCAGCCGCGACCGCCGCAAGGAGGGCGTGATGGTGCTGGAGGGCATTCATCTGCTCGAATCCTGGCTGCAGGCGGGAGGCGCGCCGTCCCGCGTGTATTTGAACGAGGCCGCGCAGAGCAAGCATGAAGTGACGCAGTTGCTGGAGCGATTGCCCGCCGGGACGGTGGTGGTCTCTCTGCCCGAGGCGGTGATGGCCAAGGCGACGGCGCTGGCCAGCGCGGCGGAGTTGTTGGCGCTATGCCCGCGGCCGCAGCCCGCCGAGCCGGATGCGGCCGCGGCGCGGGTGATGCTGGAAGACATTCAAGATCCCGGCAATCTGGGCACGATACTGCGCACGGCGGCCGCGGCCGGCGTGTATGAGATTTTCCTGTCCAAAGGCTGCGTGGACGTATTCTCGCCCAAAGTGCTGCGCTCGGGCATGGGCGCGCATTTCGCGCTCAATATCCACGAACACGCCGACCTGGCCGCCGAATTGCAAGGATTCGCCGGCCGGAAACTGGTCACGCATCTGGAGGGCTCCAGCTCGCTGTACGGCCATGACCTGACCGGCCCCTTGGCTTTGGTGTTCGGCAATGAAGGCGCCGGCGTCAGCGATGGCTTGTTGAGGCTGGCGGATGCCCGCATCCGGATTCCGATGCCAGGTCATGCGGAGTCGCTCAATGTGGCGATGGCCGCCACGGTCTGCCTATTCGAGCGCGTGCGGCAGCAGGAGGCACGCCCTTAAAGCGGCTCCATGGGTATGTAAACTTCGCCGCGCATCAAGGGGCGGGCGGTGCGGGTCATGACGACTTCGTCGATTTTCCAGCCCATCGTATCCAGTCCCAGCACGGCTTCCAGCGTTTGCAGGCCTTTGCCGTGGCTGAAGGTGAGGGCTTGGCCGCGCACGGCGCCGCCAGCCAGCCGGGCCGGCAGGGTGCCTTCCGTCGCGCAGGCGCAGGCCAACGCGATGGCGCCGGTGCCGCTGAAGGCGTCATGCAATCTATGGCCGGATAGGATGCGCGCGTGCAGATGGGTTTCGCCTTCTATGCCAGGCGCCAGGATGCTGATGCGCGGCGAGGCTGGGCTTTCGCGATCGGCCTCGAAAATATCTTTGGCCAAGCCCATCGCCACCGCGGCGCTGGCGCGGGCCAACGCCAGCCGCTGCAGGCTTTGCCGCGGGATGTCGAGCTGGGTTTCATGGCCGCTCAGGCCGAAATCTTTCGCCTGGACAAAGGCTGTGGGGTTGCCGGCATCGATCAGCGTGGCCTCTACCCGGCTGCCGTCCGGCAGCATCAGCTCCTCGATCAGGCGGCCGCTGGGGTAGAGTTCGCCGCAGCGGCTGCCGGCCGGATCGAGAAAACGCAGGCGAATGGGCGCGCCGGGGAAGGTGATGCCGTCTATCAGGAAGTCGCCCTGCCACACCGGCTCGCCGTTGAATATCTCCAGCTCCGCCAGGATGCGCTTGCCGACATTGGCCTGCCAGATCGATACCGTCGCCACGCCGTCCTGCGGCTGAATCATGTTTTCCATGGCCGCGAACAGCGGAATGGCGGCGCTCAGATTGCCGCAGTGGCCGGACCAGTCTATCCGCGGCACATCGGGTGCGACATGGGCGAACAGGCAGTCCACGTCGCAGTCCTCGCGGCGCGAGGGGCTGAGAATCACTACCTTGCTGGAGCCGGGACGGCCATGGCCCAGACCGTCCAGCAGCAGGCGGTTGGGGTCTGGGCTGCCGATGGCGCGCAGCAACATCGCCTCCCAGCGCTCGGTATCTTCCGGCAGCGCGTCGGCGCGCACGAACAAACCCTTGCTGGTGCCGCCGCGCATCAGCGTGGCGGGCAGGCGATAGCAGCTGTTCATCAACGACTCTCCCAATGCTCCTTGCGGTTGGCGATGATTTCGGCGCGCGCTTGATCCAGCGTGGCGGGGATGCTGGCCTTGTCCTGGCAGGCGGCCGCGATGGCGCCAGCGTCCAGTTGCAGCGTAGCAGCCAAAATGTCGGCGAGATAGTCCCTTTGCGGATAGGGCGTATCTTCAAAATTCAAGCGGCCGCGCGCGTCGGCCAGGCAGGCATCCAGCATTTGCAGGAAGCGTTCGGGCCGCCGCAGCGCGTCGCAATCCTTGAGCATGCGCAGCACGGTGGTCGGCCGCAGCTCAAAGGCCTGATGCACTTTGGTGTGGTTGACGGTGGTGATGTGGGCCAGGTCGCGGCAATCGTTCGGCACCCGCAGGCGGCGGCATAGTTCGGCCAAGGGTGCGATGCCGCGCTCCTCATGGGCGATATGGCGCGGCAGCACATGCTCAGGCGTCAAGGCCTTGCCCAGGTCGTGGCTCAGCGCGGCGAAGCGGACTGCCAGCGGATAGTCCGCCGCCGCGGCATAGTCGAGCACGCGCATGGTGTGGTCGCCGCAGTCGATCTCAGGGTGGTAGTCGGCGCGCTGCGGCACGCCGAACAGCGCGTCCACTTCAGGCAGAATGCGCTTGAGCGCGCCGCATTCGCGCAGCACCAGAAACATCCGCGATGGTTTTTTCTCCATCAAGCCTTTGGCCAGTTCCTGCCACACTCTTTCCGCCACCAGGGCGTCGGCCTCGCCATTGTCCACCATGCGCCGCATCAAGGCCATGGTTTCCGGCGCGACGGCGAAGTCGAAGCGCGCGGCGAAGCGCGCCAAGCGCAAGATGCGCACCGGATCTTCGACAAAGGCCTCGCTGACATGGCGCAGAATGCCGGCCTTGAGATCGGCCTGGCCGTTGTAGGGGTCGGTGAGGGCGCCGTCGGCCGCTTCGGCGATGGCGTTGATGGTCAGGTCCCGGCGCGCCAGATCCTCTTCCAGCGTCACGTCCGGCGAGGTGTGGAAGGAGAAGCCATGGTAACCCTTGGCGATTTTGCGTTCCGTGCGCGCCAGCGCGTATTCTTCCTGGGTTTTGGGGTGCAGGAATACGGGAAAGTCCTTGCCGACCGGGCGGTAGCCTTGGGCCAGCATGGTTTCGGGGGTGGCGCCGACCACTACCCAGTCGCGGTCCTTGACCGGCAGATTCAGCAGGCGGTCGCGCACGGCGCCGCCGACGATGTAAATGTCCATATTATCTTGCAGCGTTTTCCCGCCAGCGGGAAAACAAGTAGTTGATATCGCGTCCGGCCAGCCAGTCGGGCGCGAGGGCGGACAGAGCGGCAGGCCCGAAGCCCAGCAGCCCGGACGGAAACGGCGTTTCGCTGACATTGTCCCAGCGCAGCGAGCGGATGTTGTCGCGGCTGAGCAAGGTCGGTCCCGGCAAGGCTTCCATCAGGGCGGCTTGCAGCATGGCCAGGCTTTCCGGCAGGGGGAGGATGGGGCGCGAGTGGCCGCTCCAGCGTCCCGCCAGCCGCGCCAGTTCGGCCAAAGTGTAGATTTCCGGGCCGGCCAGGTCCAGCTTGCGGCCTATGGCGGCGCGGTTGCGCAATGCGGCCAGCGTCGCCGCGGCGACATCGCCCACCCAAACCGGGGCCATCCGGCAGTTTGCGCCGCCCAGCGGCAAGAGGGGCAGCTTGGCCTGCAGTCCGGCGAACATATTGAGAAAGGCGTCATCCTGGCCGAATACGACGGAGGGGCGCAGAATCGTCCAGTCCAGCCCGCTGCGCTCCATGGCCAGCTCGCCCAGGGCCTTGGTTTGCTGATAATCGCTGGGCGCGTCCTGAGCCGCGCCCAGCGCGCTGATGTGGATCAGCCGCGGCACCCTTTGGCGCCGGCAGGCTGCGGCGATTTTCTCCGGCAGCTCGGCGTGGACCTTCTCGAACTGCGCGCGGGAGCCGTGCAGGATGCCGGCCATGCTGATCGCCGCGTCGTGCCCCCTCAATAGCCTATCCAGGGCGGCGGCGTCATGCACGTCCGCCTCAACGAGTTCTGCGCCGGGCAAAACCTGCAGCAAGGGCTGAGCCGGCTTGCGGCTGGCGATGGTTAGCCGCATGCCGGCCTTGGCCAATTCGGCGGCGATGCGGCGGCCGATGAAGCCGCTGCCGCCGATCATGCAGACTCTGTTCACACTCATGCTCGCTTCCTCATCTTGTCGCTTGGCGCATCCTTCAACGCGAAGGCACCACGCCCATCCGTTTTTTCAGCGAGATATTGGCGTGGCCGAAGGTGCTGGAGTAATAGGCGGCATTGGCCATCACTTTTTGCACATAGTCGCGCGTTTCGCTGAAAGGGATGGTTTCGGCGTAAATCACGCCGTCCAGCGTCCGGTCTGCCTGCCAGGCCCGCGCGCGGCTGGGGCCGGCGTTGTAGGCGGCGGTGGCCATCACCATATTGCCGGACAGATTATCCAACACATAGCGCAGATACCAAGTGCCCAGTTGGACATTGGTATCGATGTCGTTGACTGCGAAATGGGTCAGGCCGATTTTCTTGGCCGCCCATTTCGCGGTGGCCGGCATCAGCTGCATCAGGCCGGAGGCGCCTACGCCGGACCGGGCCATGGTGATGAAGCGGCTTTCCTGGCGGATCAGGCCGTAGACCCAGGCGTCGTCGATATCGAGCTGGCCAGCGTACTTTTGCGTCACTTCGCGATAGGGCGTCAGGTAGCGCAAGGAGAAGTCGTGTTCTTCCTTGGTGCGCTCTGCGCTGTAGATCGCCATGTCGTAGAAGTTTTCCTTGCGGGCGATTTCCGCGGCGGCCAGCAGCTCCATATCATTGCGGCCGCGCATCGCCCAGCGCCATTCGCGCTGCGCGTCGGTGCGGAATTCCGGCTTGGTGTAGATCTCGGCGATGTTCAACAGGGCCAGAGAGCGGCGCACCGCCGGGTCGGTCTTCATTTTGTCGATGTCGGCCTGGCTGGGGCCGGTTTTGCTGGCCGAGGAAGACAAGGAGTTGCCCAGCTCTTCCAGCGACAATAAGGCGTAATAGTTGTGGCCGACGCTGGCCTGGCTGAACAGCGGGCTGGCTTCGTTAGGCTTGCCTTGCTGCTGCAAGGAACGGCCCAGCCAGTAGCGCCAGGCGGGTCGCGCGCCGACCTCTGCCGGCATCTTGCGGATGATGGCGTCCAGCTGCGCCCATTGCTCCAGCCGCAACGCCGAGCGCGCCCACCATTCCCATTGATCGGCGGTCAGTTGCTTGGGGTCGGCCCGTTCGAACCACTGCAGGGCTTGGCCCGCCTGCTGTTTGCGGGCGGACAGCAAGGCCAACTGCCCCCAGCCGAAGCCTGTACGGTCTGGAGACAGTTCGGAACCGACGCGCAATAGCTCTATCGATGCGCCATCGATATTGGTTTTGGCCTTGCGCACGATGTCGTACAGCATGGCTTCTTGCCCGCCTGGGGTGGCAGAGGTGGCACTGGCCGGCTTGTTGAGCGCGGCGTTGTCCAGCGGCAGCTGGGTATCGGCCGCCAACTGGCGGGCTTGGGTGACGAAGTTGCCAGCCAGCAGCAGGCGCGTGCGGCGCCACAGCCAGTCCTGGTCGAGCAGGCCGCGCGCGTAGGCGCCCTCTATCAACCGGGTGCAGCCGTCAGGGGCAGGCTTGCCGTCGAGAAAGCGGTTCAGGTCGGCTGGCTTTTCGCCCTGGCGCAACTGCAGCAATTGGCCGTAGCAGCGGGATTCCTCATCCCGGCTTTCCTCCGGCAATTTTTTCCACTCTTCGGCGAAGGCGGTCCAGTTTTCCCGCATGCCTAGCTTTTTCAACCATTCATTGCGGATGCGGTCGGCGGACAGGCTTTCCGGCGTTTGCGCCAGGAAGCTGATGACTTGAGCGTCATCGTTTTTATCCAGCGCTTTCCAGGCCAGCCAGTAGGCGGGGTAGTTTTTGAGAGGATAATTGGCGGGCAGGTCTTCGCCCAGCCGGGCCAGCTTGGCCAGATCGCCGCCGCGGAAGGCGTCTCGCGCGGCGATCAAGGTATCGTCCGCTCCCGCATGGGCGGGGAGCGCGGCGGCCAGGGCGGCGGCGACGCCGGCTAAGCGGAGTGTATGGGTCAAGACTTTCATATTGTTTCCGTTTTCGGTTTGCCCTCCGCAAGTCGCGGCGGCGGGCGCTGGCCGGACAAGGCCTGTCCGGCGCATCTCAAGCGTTTTTCCGCCAGCGCAGGGCTGAGCGGGGAAATCTTTATCGCGGCTGATAGAACTCGATCGGCAACTGGTCCGGATCGGAGCAGAAGAAGAATCGAGCGCCGGTGTATTCGTCCACTCGCATCGGCTCTACCGGCACGCCTTCGCTTTGCAGCCTTGCGCGCATGGCTTCCACGTCGCCGCAGGCCAGCGCGAGATGGCGCAGGCCGCAAGCTTCCGGCCGGCTGGCTCGCGGAGGCGGGGAGGGGAAACTGAACAGTTCGATCTGGCTGCCGCCGGGCAAGGCCAAGTCCAGTTTCCAGGATTGCCGGTCGGCGCGCCAATTTTCGGCCACGATGTCCAGGCCCAATATCCGGTGGTAGAAGTCGCGGGAGCGCTGATAGTCGGAAGCGATCACGGCGACATGGTGCAGGCCGCTTATATGCATGGCTGTTGAAACAGGAGTGGGGTGGATGCCGCCATTTTAGCTTTTCCCGCGCGGGGCTGCCCAGCTGAAGAAGAGGGTGATAAAGAATAACAATCAAAATTCTTGTGACAATCAATTAGACGAATTTTGCCTTGGCTATCAGAATGCACGCATCGATAGTTAACAACCGCATTACCCCGCTAAGGAGATAGCCATGCTGCAAAATCGTGAAGGCCAACGCGTACCGAACGTCACTTTCCGCACCCGCGAAAACAACGAGTGGAAGGATGTCACCACCGAGGAACTGTTCGACGGCAAGACCGTCGCCGTGTTCTCGCTGCCCGGCGCGTTCACCCCGACTTGCTCCTCCACCCACTTGCCGCGCTTCAACGAGCTGGCGCCGGCATTCTTCGCCAACGGCGTGGACGCCATCCTGTGCGTGTCGGTCAATGACACCTTTGTGATGAACGAATGGGCCAAGGACCAGGAAGCCGGCAATCTGGTGATGATTCCGGATGGCAACGGCGACTTCACCGAAGGCATGGGCATGCTGGTGGACAAGGCCGATCTGGGCTTCGGCAAGCGCAGCTGGCGTTACTCCATGCTGGTGAAGAACGGCGTGGTGGACAAGATGTTCGTCGAACCGCAAGAGCCGGGCGATCCGTTCAAAGTGTCCGACGCCGACACGCTGCTGAACTATATCAACCCGAGCGCCAAGAAGCCTGACCAAGTCGTGGTATTCACCAAGGTGGGCTGCCCGCACTGCGCGCGCGCCAAGGCCGTGCTCAGCGAAAACGGTTACGACTTCGTCGAAGTGCCGCTGGACAACAAGATCCGCGGCAAGGTGCTCGGCGCCGTGTCCGGCAAGATGACCGCTCCGCAAGTGTTCATCAATGGCCAGTTGATCGGCTCCGCCGACGAAGTGGAAAAACGCTTCGCCAAGTAATCCCCCTGACGTTCGTGCCGGCGGTTTCGGGCCCTGACGCCGCCGGTATCTTGGGCCGGTGCTCCGCCGGCCGTTTTTTCCAGCCGGGATGCGGGACGGCATGTCCCTTTTGCGCGGCGTGCCGTGCCGCATCCCCGCTAACCAGAGGATAAAGACCATGAAAACCATTCATATCGACGTAGCCGTCATCGGCGCCGGCACCGCAGGCCTGGCCGCCTATCGCGCGGCCAAAGCGGGCGGCGCATCCGCCTTGATCATCGAAGGCGGCCCCTATGGCACCACCTGCGCCCGCGTCGGCTGCATGCCGTCCAAGCTGTTGATCGCCGCCGCCGAGGCCGCGCATCACGCCCGCCATACCGATATGTTCGGCGTGCATGTGGATGGCGAGGTCCGCATAGACGGGCGCGAGGTGATGGCCCGCGTCAGGAGCGAACGCGACCGCTTTGTCGGCTTCGTGGTGCGCGGCGTGGACGGCATCCCGGCCGAGGATAAACTGTCCGGCTACGCCCGTTTCGTCGACAACACCACTTTGCAAGTGGACGACCATACGCTGGTGCAGGCCAAACGCGTGGTGATCGCCACCGGCTCGTCCCCGGCCATTCCGGCGCCGTTCCAGGCATTCGGCGACCGGCTGATCGTCAACGACGATGTGTTCGATTGGGAAACGCTGCCGCAAAGCGTGGCGGTTTTCGGCCCCGGCGTGATCGGGCTGGAGCTGGGACAGGCGTTGGCGCGCCTGGGGGTGAGGGTGAAGGTGTTCGGCGCCCGCGGCGGCGTGGGCCCCCTGAGCGATCCGGCGGTGCGCGATTACGCCCGCCAGGCATTGGCCGAACAGTTTTACCTGGATCCTGACGCCAAGGTGCTGGAGATGGCCAGTGACGGCGACGCAGCGCGCATCCGCTATGTGAATCTCGATGGCGTGGAAGTGGAAGAGCGCTTCGACTACGTGCTGGCCGCCACCGGCCGCACGCCGAACGTGCGCGGCCTGGGTCTGGAAAACACCAGCGTGCGGCTCGACGCCCGCGGCGCGCCGCTGTTCGATCCGGAAACGCTGTTGTGCGCCGGCGCGCCGGTATTCATCGCCGGCGACGCCAACAATATTCTGCCGCTGCTGCATGAGGCCGCTGGCGAGGGCAAGACGGCAGGCGCCAATGCCGCGCGCTATCCGGATGTTGCGCCGGGCCTGCGCCGCTCGCCCATCGCCGTGGTGTTCTCGGATCCGCAGATGATGATGGTCGGCCGCCGCTTTGCCGACTTGCCGGAAGGTAGCTTCGTGGTCGGCGCGGTCAGTTTCGAGGATCAGGGGCGCAGCCGGGTGATGGGCGTCAACAAGGGCCTGCTGCATGTCTATGCCGATGCGGCGACCGGTCGATTCCTCGGGGCTGAAATGATAGGGCCGCGCGCCGAGAACCTTGCCCACCTGCTGGCCTGGAGCCATCAGCAAGGCCTGACAGTCGAGCAGATGCTGGATATGCCGTTCTACCACCCGGTGATCGAAGAAGGCTTGCGTACCGCACTGAGGGATGCAGCGGGCAAGCTGGCCTGATTCCGGGTAGACATCAAGCGGATTTCCGGCTATGAATATTTCATAAATATTGGTTGCCGGGAGCGTTGCCGCTATGTCTATCGTGCCAGACGATTCGCCATCGTCCTCCCCGCGCTCCATCCCCCATGCCTGGCCCCGCCTCGCATGGGGTTTTGCTTTTGGCGCGCCGCGATGAACGATTTCTGGTTGTGGCTGCCGATGCTGCTCGCGGTCTCCGCCGGGGCCGCCGTGCTGTGGCGGTGGGAGAAGAGCGCGCGGTGGCATGCCCTGCTGGCTCGAGTGGAAGTGCAGGGCCTGCTGTTGATGGTGCCGCTCATTCTGACATTCGCGTTGACGCATCACTTTTATCGGATGGAGAGGAGCGCGGCGGAGAGCAATTTCCAGCATGAGACGATCTCGGCCGCGGATCAGTTCTCCGGCCTGATTCAGCAGGATGTCGACGCCTTGGAGTCGCTGGCCTTGTTCATGGCCAATGCTTCGGCGGTCGATCAGGCTGACTTCAGCCGTTTCGCGCTGCCGCTGGTCAAGCGCAGGCCCTTGTTTCAGGGCGTGGGCTGGGCTCCGCATCTATTGGACAAGGATAGACGCGCTTATGAGTCCCGGCACCTGCAAGTCCGGGAGCGGAGCGGGGCTGGCTTGGAGCTGGCCAGGGCGGCGCGGAGGACCGAGTATTTCCCCGTCACGCTGCTGGCCCCGGAAACAGGCAATGACAAGGTTTGGGGCTTTGATTTGTGGTCGGAGCCCAGGCGCCGGCAGGCGATCCAGCTGGCGCTGGCCAGCGGGCAGGCGCGCATCAGCAAGCCGTTGATCCTGGCCCAGTTCCATGACAAGGCCGGTAACGGCGTGTCCATGATCATTCCGGTTCGCGGCGCTCGCGGCGGCGTGATGGTGGGCGGCATCAATGCGGCGCGTTTGGCTCGTTTGGCCCTGCCCACCTTGCCGGAAAAGGGGATAGGG
The DNA here is from genome assembly GCF_024207115.1 of Chromobacterium sp. IIBBL 290-4. Classification (NCBI taxonomy): domain Bacteria; kingdom Pseudomonadati; phylum Pseudomonadota; class Betaproteobacteria; order Neisseriales; family Chromobacteriaceae; genus Chromobacterium; species Chromobacterium sp. IIBBL 290-4. Next base: position 4,317,039 of record NZ_CP100128.1, on the reverse strand, counting down.
CTGCGGTTGGATGACGTCACTGACGGCACGGCCATCAACCTGGTGCCGGGGCCGGCGGAGGACGGCGGGGCGATGAGCTATTCCCGCCGCTTGCTTGTCGGCGGGCGCGTCTGGTTGTTGACGCTGGCCGCGCAGCCGGGATTCCTGCATGAGAACGCCAATTTTTCGGCGTCGCGGCTGGTGATGCCGACGGGGCTGTTGTTCACGCTTTTCCTGGGTTTTTATCTGCGGCAGCTCAATAGGCGCAGGGATCTGGCGGAGCGGCTGGCATTGCGCAGCACTTCGGAATTGCAGCGCAGCGAGGCGCGCTTTCGGATGTTCGCCCGCATCGCCTCGGACTGGCTATGGGAGCTGGATGCCGATGGCCGGCTGATTTACTGTTCCGAAAATTTCAGCGAACTGTCCGGTGTGTCTTTGGAGAGTTTGCTTGGCCGGCATTGGCGCGAGTGGCGGCCCATCCGGCTCAATCACGAGCGCAGCCGACAGTTGGCGGACGCGCTGGAGGCGGGGCGCGAGGTCCGCGACTTCGAACTGAGCTATCTGAGCTGCGGCGGCGAGTGCCGCTGGATCTCCATCAGCGCCTGTCCCGTATTGAACGCCAAGGGCGAAAGACAGGGCTATCGCGGCATAGGGCGCGATGTGACGGAGCGCAAGCGGGTGGAGCAGGAATTGCAACGCCATCGTAATCACTTGCAAGAGTTGGTCGCGGTCCGCACCGCCGACTTGCAAAAGGCCAAGGAGGACGCGGAGCGCGCCAATCAAGCCAAATCGGACTTTCTGGCGAATATGTCGCATGAGCTGCGCACGCCCTTGCACGGCATCTTGAGCTTCGCCGAGATCGGCAGCTGCAAGTCGGATCAGGCGCCGGGGCCCCGGCTTAAACGATATTTCGACAATGTCCACGCCAGCGGCACGCGCTTGCTGGTGCTGTTGAACGATTTGCTGGACCTGGCCAAGCTGGAGTCGGGCCGGATGACCATGCGTTGCGAGGCCTTGGACTTGGTCGGCTTGGTTCAGGAAATAACGGGGGGCGAAGAGGGGAGAATGCAGGCGGGCAATCTGAGTCTCAGGCTGGATTTGCCCAGTGCCGCCACCCATTGTTGGGCCGATCGAAAATGCATGCAGCAGGTATTGGCGAACTTGCTGTCGAACGCAATCAAGTTCAGCCCCGCTGGGGGGCGCATAACCGTGTCCTTGCAGCATTTCGGCTCAATCCTCACCTTGTCGGTGGCGGATCAGGGGCCGGGCGTGCCGCAAGATGAACTGGAAAGCATCTTCGACAAGTTCGTGCAAAGCAGCGCGACATCCAATGGCGCGGGCGGAACGGGATTGGGTTTGGCGATCTGCCGGCAGATCGTATCGGCGCACGGCGGCAGCATTTATGCAGAGAATCTGCCTGCGGGAGGCATCTGCTTTTATGTGTCTTTGCCGGATGCGGAGAACGGCAAGATGATATTGGGCAAGAATGGGCCGAAAACCGCGGACCAGAGGCCCGCGGCAGTCGCGTCCAAATAAGGCTTAACTGGCTGCTCCAGGCCGCAGGGCGCGCAGCCAGTCCCAGCGCTGGCGCCAGATGGCCGGGGCGATCCAGGCCAGGTGAGCGGTGGCCAGAATATTCAGCGCGGCCGCGGCCAGCAGCAGCATGGCGATGCTGTTGTAGCTTTTGAGCATCAGCGCGCTGCCAATGGCCGCCGCCACCATGTAGAAACCGTTGATGATGTTATTGGCGGCCACCGCCTGGGAGCGGAACTCGTCCGGGCTGGCCATCTGCAGCCAAGTGTACAGCGGCACGGTGAAGAAGCCGCCGAAAAAGCCCAGCAGCGACACATCGACAATGCTGCGCCAGCTGCCGCCCTTGGCCAGGAATTGCGGCAGCGTGGCGAGCCGGCCGTGATAGGGCGCCAGCGCGCCCAGCGCCAGATCGGCGCCGAAGATGGTCATGCCGGCGCTGCCCAGCAGCACGATGCCCAGTTGCAGTTTCCCATGCGACAGTTTGGCGCAGACGATGGAGCCGACGCCGATGCCGATGGAGAACAGCGCCAGCAGCAAGGTGTAGACATCGGCGTCGCCGCCCAGATGCAGCTTGGTGAAGGTGGGCAGCTGGGTGGTGTAGATCGCGCCCATCAGCCAGAACCAGGAAATGCCGAGGATGGCGCCGCGCACGTCGTGGATCTTCCAGGCTTCACGGACCAGCGTCACCGAATCTCCGAGAAAATTCCAGGACAGCTTCAGCTGAGGCGCGCCGGCCGGCACCGACGGCATGGCCGTGCTGCTGAAAAAACCGAACACAGCGGTGCCGAGCAGGGCGGCGATGATCAGCAGGGGACCGTTATGGGTGAATACGCTGCCGCAGAGCTGTCCCACCAGGATGGCCAGGAAGGTGCCCATCTCTATCATGCCGGTGCCGCCGATCAATTCCTCCTCTTTCAGATATTGCGGCAGCACCGAATATTTCAGCGGGCCGAAAAAGGCCGAGTGCGTGCCCATCATGAACAGCGCGCCCATCAGCAGCGCGGCCGAATGCAACAGGAAACCAGCGCCGGCGAGCAGCATGATGGCGATTTCCGCCAGCTTAATCAGCCGGGCGATGCGCGCTTTGTCATAGCGTTCCGATAGTTTCCCGGCGCTGGCGGAAAACAGGAAAAACGGCAAGATGAAAATGCCGGCGGCCAGATTGACCAACTGCTCCGGCGGCAGGCCGGGCAAGGACAGGCCGTGAAAGCTGATCAGCACCACGATGGCGGTTTTCAGCATATTGTCGTTGAATGCGCCCAGGAACTGGGTGCCGAACAGCGGCAGGAAACGCCGGGTGGCGAAGAAGGAGAAGTCGGCTTTCACGGATCACCGTCAATAAAAAAGGCGGGAGACGCATGCTAGCGTATTCCCGCCTATCTGTCTTCAAAGGCTTAGAACAGCGACAGCCACAGGCCGGTGGCCGATGCGGTCATGAAACCGGTCATGATGGCGGCGAGCAGGGCGCGCATGCCTATGGACGCCAGCACTTGCTGCTTGTTCGGCGCCAGCGCGCCGATGCCGGCCACGCAGATGCCTACCGAGGACAAATTGGAAAAACTGGCCAGCGCGAAGGTGGAGATCATCACCGTCTGATCCGACAGGGTATGGGCAGCCTTCATTTTGGCCAGGTCCAGATAGGCGATGAACTCGTTGAGCACGATCTTCTGCCCCAGCAAGCTGCCGACGCCCAGCGTCTCATGCCAGCCTATGCCCATCAGGAAGGCGAAGACGCGGAATACCTGGCCGGTGAGGTATTGCAGCGTGAGTCCGTCGAACATGCCTCCGGTGGAAGCCTTGATGGCACCGTTGACGCCGAGCAGCTCGCCCAGGCCGTCCTTCACCGCGAAATTGGCCAGCGCGATCAGGGACACGATGGCGAGCAGGATGGTGGCTACGGCGGCGGCCATCTTCATGCCGTCCAGCGCGCCGGTTACGACTGCGCTGACAAAGTTGCCCTCGGCCTTTTCCTTGCCGGCTTGCAGCTTGTTGCTGGAAATCTGATCCGGCGTGGTTTCAGGAAACAGAATCTTGCTGAACACCGCCGCGCCGGCGGCGTTCATGCAGGAGGCGGTCAATAGATAGGTGGCGAAGCGCGCTTGCTCAGCCGCATCGTTGCCACCTAAAAAAGCCACATAGGCCGCCATCACTCCGCCGGATAAGGTGGACATGCCGGCAATCATGATGCAGGCCAGTTCGGAGCGGGTCATGTGCTGGATGTAGGGGCGGGCAAGCAGCGGCGCTTCGGACTGGCCCAAAAAGATATTGGCCGCTGTGGTGACGCTTTCCGGTCCCGACAAGCCCATGCTGCGTTTCATCACAAACGCCAGCGCGGAAACCACGCGTTGCAGGATGCCGAAGTGGTAAAGCAGGGCGCTGAAAGCGGAGAAGAAAATGATCACCGGCAGCACGGTGAAGGCGAACAGGAAGCCCAGCTTGCCATTGGGGCGCGCCAGGTCGCCGAAGATGAAGCCGGCGCCTTCGCCGGCGAAGCTCAACACCTTGGCGAAGCCCGCGCCGAAAGCGGAAAAACCGTGGTGGACGGCGGGCACGTAATTGATCAGCAGAAACAGGCCGTTCTGGATGGCCAGGCCGATAAAGGCCGCGCGCCAGTTGATCGCCTTGCGGTCGGTGGAAAAAGCATAGGCCACGCCTAGCAGCAGCAACATGCCGGCGAGAGCTTGGATGGAATTCACGGATGCCCTTCAGGAGTGAAAACAGCGGGAAGGGGCGAAGGGCACGCGCGGCCCGCCCCTGTCCGGATGCAGGCTGCCGCCGGGCGGCGCGGCTGCGGGGATGCTGTTGCGAAGAAAGAGGGCGATTATATAAGCAAGCCCTGATTTGTCAAATTTTCTTTATGCGACAAGCGCTTCGCTTCGAGTCGAAGACAAAACGCGGAGACGAGTCTGCGCTCAGGCAGGCCAAAGCTGACAGCGCAGGCGCCAGGCAAGGCGGCATGGCGCGTTTGATTGGCGGCGCTTAGAAAAGCTCGATGTCGCCGCTGGCGTCGGTGCCCTTGATGGCGGCAAGCTGCAGTTCCTGGGTGCGGGCGATGTTGCGGCGGCGATCGTTTTCCATCGCGTCGCCGGTTTCGAAGGCGGCCAGGTTTTCCTGCAGCTTATGGCCCAGTTTGCGCAGATCGTCAGGGGAAACCGACAGGATGCGGCTGGAGTCCAGCGCGTCCTGATTCAGCTGGATGAGAATGTCGCCTGAGGATTTGGATGACAGGACGGTGGAGTGCTGCTCGGTGACCGCGGCGGCGATGCCGTGCGAGGCGTGGTTGATCTCGCTCATCGAGCGGGTGATTTTGTCCAGCTGTTCGCGCGAGTGGTCGGCATGGCCAGCGGCGGCATTGGCGCGATGGTGCGATGTCTGCATGGATTCGGAAACCTTGGCGGTGCTGTGCTGCACTTGCTGCATGATGTTCTGGATGTCGCGGGTGGCTTGCTGGGTGTTTTGCGCCAACTTGCGCACCTCGTCGGCCACCACGGCGAAGCCGCGTCCCATCTCGCCGGCGCGGGCGGCCTCAATGGCGGCATTCAGCGCCAGCAAATTGGTTTGATCGGCGATGTCCTGAATATTGCCCAGTATCTGCCCAACCTGGCTGGAGGCGGCGGTCAGCGTGTCGACTTCCTGCACCGAGTGGGTCAGCAGCCTGGCCACCTCGGTGACGCCATCGATCACAGACAAGGTCGCGACGCGGTTTTCCTGCATGTCCTGGTGGGCATGGCTGATGGCGCCGGTGATCTCTTCCAGCCCCTGCTGCAACACGGTTGTCTGCGACATCATGGTGTTGATGGCTTCCAGCAGCACTTTGCCGTGATTGGCTTGCAGCAGGCTTTTTTGCAGCATGGTGCTATAGGTGTCGGTGAGCTCCTGGGCCATCGGCATCAAACGGACCGAAGTGCCGGCGACCACGCAAAAGGCGTCATTGGCGTGGCTCAGCAGCTGATTGAGCTTGGCTACGCTGGGATAGAGCGGGTGTTGTTCCGACAACTGCGGCAAGGGTCGGCTTAGATTGATGGGGTCGCTCATCATCTGATCCAGCTCGGCTTCCAGCCGGCGCAAGGGATGGATCAAAAAATACTGGCGCAGGCATTGATGGCAGATCAGGGCGGCAATGCCGCTGATGGCGCCGCAGGCGAACATCATCCAGGCGGATGCGGGCGCAGCGGCGAACAGCAGCGGCAGCAACAAGCACACGGGAAGCGTCAACAGGAAAATACGCAGTTGCATGGGCATTAGGCTAGGTAATCTTACGTAGCTTAGTTATAGGCTGCTTTGTGTCTGCAAGTACGGCTTTGTCAGTGGGGCGGGTCGTCGTCGAGCGGCGTCCGCGGGGTGTCATCGTCCATCAGAATGCGGTGGGCCGGGCCTTCCATATCGTCGAACTGGCCGGAGCGGGTAGCCCACCAGAAAATGGCGCCGATGACGAAGGCCAGCACCAGGCTGAGCGGAATGAGCAGGTAAAGGCTTTCCATCAAGAATCCCGTTTGATCAGTCGCAAGGCATTGCCTACCACCAGCAGAGAACTGAGCGCCATGCCCAGGCTGGCCAGCCAGGGCGTGACATGGCCGGAAACGGCCAGCGGCAGGGCGACGATATTATACCCCGCCGCCCACAGCAGGTTCTGCCGAATCACCCGCAAGGTGCGGCGGCTCAGGTCGACGGCCTGGCCAATGAGGCCTAGCCGATCGCCTATCAGCACCATGTCGCCGCTGGCGCGGGCCACATCGGTGCCGCCGCCCATGGCGATGGAAACATCCGCGCGCGCCAGCACCGGCGCATCGTTGACGCCATCGCCCACCATCACCACCTTACGGCCCTGCGCCTGCAGCTGCGAAACGAAAGCGAGCTTGTCTTCCGGCGCGGCGCGAGCGCGCCAGTCGTTTATACCCAATTGGGCGGCCAGGCTGGCCACTGCCGCTTCTCCGTCGCCGCTGAGCAGATGGGGGCGGAGTCCGCGCGCGCGCAGTGCCTGGATCAGCTCGGCGGCGTCATCGCGGCAAGCGTCGCCGATGGCGAAGCGGCCTTGGACGCCGCTGGCGTTGGCCAGCCACACCTGGGTGCATTCCGGATGCCAGTGCTCGTCGTCCGCCAACGGCTGATCCAGCCAGTCGCCGATATAGGGCGCGGAGCCCAGGCGCCACTCCTGCCCGCCTATCATGGCCGCCAGGCCGTGGCCGGGCTGGTTGGCGTGCGCTTCGGCCTGCGCAGGCGGCAGGCTTTGGGCGGCTTGTGATATGGCCTGTGCCAAGGGATGTTCGGATCCTTGCTCCAGGGCGGCAGCGAGGGGGAGCGCTTGTTCGCGCGCCAGCCTGCCTTGGTAGGCTATCAGCCGCATCCGGCCATAAGTGAGGGTGCCGGTCTTGTCGAATACCGCGTCGGTCGCCTTGGCCAGCGTTTCCAGCGCGTGGCCGCGAGTGGTGAGCACGCCCAGCGAGGCCAGGTGGCCGGCTGCGGCGGTCAGCGCGGCCGGGGTGGCCAGCGACAGGGCGCAGGGGCAGGAGATGACCAGCACCGCCACCATGATCCACAAGGCGCGGTCGGGCTCGATGAAATGCCAGCCGATATAGCTGGCCGCCGCGGCCAGCAGCAGCAGCGCGACAAACCAGCTGGCGTAGCGGTCCGCCACGCGGGCAAGCCGGGGTTTTTCGGACAGCGCCTGGTCCAGCAGGCGAACGATGCCGGCGAGGCGCGTTGTCTGGCCCGCGTGTTCTACCCTCATGACCAGTGGGCTGGCGGCGTTGACGCTGCCGGCGATGAGCGCGTCGCCCGCCAGTTTGGCGATGGGGCGGCTTTCGCCGGTGAGCAGCGATTCATCGCTGCTGCTTTTGCCCTCCAGCACCACGCCGTCGGCTGGTATGGTTTCGCCCGGCTTGACTAGAACCACGTCGCCGGCGCGCAGGCTGGCGACGGTGGCTTCATGGCTGTCGCGGCTGGCCGGCCAATGCGCCAGGCGATGGCAGAAGGCCGGCACCAGTTTGACCAGGCTTTCGCTGGCGGCGCCGGCCTTGCGGCGGGCGATGCCTTCCAGATAACGGCCGCCGAGCAGCAGGAACACGAACATCGACACCGAGTCGAAATAAATGCCGTGCTCGAATTTATGGATCAGGGCCCAGAAGCTGGCGATAAAGGCGGTGAGAATGCCGATGGTGACAGGCGTGTCCATGCCGACGCGCAGCGTTTTCAGATCGCGCCAGGTATTGCGGTAGAACGGCAGCGCCGAGTAGAGCAGCACCGGCAGCGTGAGGATGAAGCTGGCCCAGTGCAGCAGCCACAGAAAATCCGGCGCGATGTCGCCGTCGGGCGCCAGGTAGACCGGCACCGCGTACATCATCACCTGCATCATCGACAAGCCGGCCACCCACAGCCGGGCCAGCGCTTGCTTGCGTTCTTTTTGTTGCAGCTTTTCCTGGCGCTCCGCGTCGTAAGGATGGGCGCGATAGCCGATAGCCGCCACGGCTTCCAGAATGGCTGACAGCTGGATGCGCTTGTTGTCCCAGCATACCCGCGCGCGCTGGGTGCTGTAATTGATGTCGACGGAAAGCACGCCGGGCAGCTGTCGCAGATGCTGTTCGTTCAGCCAGATGCAGGCGGCGCAGGTGACACCTTCCAGCATCAATGCGGCTTCGCGGCGCTGGCCGTCCTCGGTGTGGACAAAGCTTTGCTGCAATTCGTCCGAGTCGTACAGCTTGATTTGTTCGAGGATGGTGTCCGGCAGCGCCTCGGCACGGGCCGCGCCTTCGGTGCGGTGTTGATAATAGTCGGCCAGGCCGGACTGGATGATGGTGCTGGCCACCGCCTGGCAGCCGGCGCAGCAGGCGGCTTCTTCGCGTTGACGGTAAAGGATGGGGAAATGCGCGCCGGACGGCACCGGCAAGCCGCAATGGAAACAGTTCTCGCTCATGACGTGGGATTGTAATCAATGCAGCCGAGGATTGCTTGATCCAGCGCATGACCGGTTCAATCGCGGACGGTCTGCTGGCGCGTGGCTTGCGATTGCGGGAGAGTGGCCGCATCTGGCGAGTATCAAGCACAAAGGACAAAACTATGACCATGCAAGCGGTGACGCAGCGCGAACCAGGCGGCGTCGATACGATGGAAATCGGCGAGTGGCAGCGACCGCGGCTGGCGCCGGGCAAATTGCTGGTGCGGGTGATGGCGGCCGGCGTCAACCGCGCCGACTTGATGCAGCGCGAGGGGCGCTATCCGCCGCCGCCGGGCGCCAGCCCTTTGATGGGGCTGGAGGCGGCGGGCTGGGTGGAAGAGGCGGCGGAGGGCTCGGCTTTCCAGCCGGGCGATGCCGTATTGGGTTTGGTGGAAGGCGGCGGCTATGCCGAGTACGTCTTGATGGACGAGGTTTTGGCCATTGCCAAGCCTGACGAGCTGTCCTGGGTGGAAGCCGCCAGCCTGCCGGAGGCCTGGATGACGGCCTGGTTCAATCTGGTGGAAAAAGCGGGCGTCAAGTCCGGCGACCAGGTGTTGATCCATGCGGGCGCCAGCGGCGTCGGCGCGGCGGCGATCCGGCTGGCAGCCATGTTGGGCGCGCAAGCCTTCGCCAGCGCCGGCAGCGAGGAAAAGCTGGCATTCTGCCGCGAATTAGGCGCGGCCAGGGTGTTCAACTATCGCGACACGCCGGCCTTTGGCGAGTTGGTGAAGAGCTGGGGCGGCGCCGATGCGGTGCTGGATCCGGTGGGCGCCAGCTATCTGGCGGAAAACCTGCAGGCGCTGAATCCGGATGGCGTGTTGGTGAACATCGGCGTGATGGGCGGCCTCAAGGCAGAACTGGATTTCGGCCGGTTGCTGATGAAGCGGATCAGCCTGGTGGGTTCGACCTTGCGTCCTCAGCCCTTGCAGGTAAAGGCGCGTTTGGCCGCGGCCCTGAGGGATCGCATCTTGCCGGCGATTTTGGACGGACGCATCAAAATCATGGTGGATAGCAGCTATCCATGGGCGCAAGTGGCGGATGCGCATGAGTATGTGGCGGCTAGCCGCAATTTAGGTAAGGTGGTCTTGACGATGTTTTCGCCACAAGTGGGTTGAGGCAGGGGTGAAGCTTTTTGAGTGCCAAGGGGGGGGCTTCGCTTGGCGTCTCGCTGGCCTGGGGTGTGATCCAAGGTTTTGTTTTTATGGATTTTTCAATAAAGCGACATTCGTGTCTGGATTTCTCTGGCAATCAGTCTGTCCCACTTTGCGCGAGGCGCGTTTATGGGATAATGCGCTGATTATGGCAATGATTCTGCAGGTTTTTTTCATGCTTTGACGTTTTTTTGAATGCCAAATTCATTTATGCGTGATTGATGCCAATTGACATGTTAGGCTTTGCTGCCGTGTTGAAATTCGAATTCTGAGCCAGGTTCGTCAGTTATTTGAGTTTGCTTGTTGGAAAAATAAAGGAAATTAAAAAGTGGATATCCATAAAATTGCCAAAGAAGCCGGTATTGACCTGGGGTGCGGCGAGTTTCTGATTTCATCCCAGAGCCTGATCGCTTTAGCGGATCGCATCAGGCAGCAACAGATCAGGAAAGACGCGGAAATTTGCGCGGCCATGCAGATGAATGCGGATGGGGATGAATGGCGAGAGGGTTGGAATGCCGGCAGCACGCAAGCGGGTTTGAATATTGTCAAGCAACTGAAGGCATCGATCGTTGGCCGTGAGGAGCGCGAGTCTCCCTTGGCGGCATTGGCTGCTTCCGAAGCTAGTTGAGCTCTGCGCGCATGAGGCGGCGTTATTGATATTGAATGATCAGCAAATAACTGCGTCTCTCGCGAGGATAGCATGAAATAAGCGCCATTTTCTCAGGCTGCGCTAGGCAGCTGCGATCGGATTTTATTTAGATTCTTTGCGCTGCAATAAGCATTCAATTTGGGATGGGTTTCGAGCCTGTCTGGAATGTATCAACGGCTGACGTGGTTATTTTGCGGCTTGCCGCCGTTTCTTGTTTGGCTTGGGTTTAATCCATGCCGCCCATTTTTCGAATGGCTTGCCTCCACCTCTGCGGCGCCGCGCGGTAACAATGATCGTGATCGCCGCCCTCGATCAATAACTGCTGTTTCGGCGCCTGGCTCAGCCCATATAGGCGCAAACCCAAATCGACGGGGATGACCTCATCCGCGGTGCAGTGGATAAAGAGTTGCGGCATCTTCAAGTCTTCGATTTTGTCCTGAGACAAAAATTTCTGCCGCAGCAGGCTGGCTAGCGGCAGCCAGTTGACGGTCATGGCGCGGCCTACGTCCGCGGCTGATGTGAAGGCGCCGTCTACAATCAAGCCGTCAAGCCGGTTTGCCCGGCCAGCCAGGTCGATTGCGATCGCGCTGCCCATGGAGTGGCCGTACAGCAGGCGTTTGGAAGCTTGCGGCGTCAGCTCGAGAAAATGGAGCCAGCCGAGGCCGGCATCGATATAGACGGAAGTTTCGCTGGGCAATCGCAAGGCGCTTTCGCCATAGCCGCGATAGTCTATGGCCATCACCGAGAAGCCTGCCTGCCGCAAGCTGAGAATGAGGCCGATATCGGTAGACATCGTGCTTTCGTTGCCGTGCAGGTAGAGCACGGCAGGCGCAGAGGCGTTGGCGGCGGGAATCCACCAGACTTGCACGCGCCCCGCCCGAGTGCCGCCGCCCGCCGGCGCGTCTATCCACTGTTCGATGAAGGCGACGCCATAATCTTTCGGCGTGGCGCCGGTTTGCCGGGATGGGTACAGAATCACCAGCCGCTGCGCGACCTGCCAGCCTAGCCAGATCAGCGCCAAGCATGCCAGGCAGTACAATGCTTTGCGTCGAATTTTCTTCATCAAGCGGTTTCATTCCCTTGCTTAATCAACACGTCTGTCGCTTCCGTGAAATGGCTTGCTCACCTAGCAGGGGCGCGGTTCGGTTTTGATGCCGCGCCGCCGATTGCTAGCGTTTTGCGAATTCCCCATGCGGCTGAGGCATCGAGTGCGCTCTTGGTGGTGTCACTTGCCCTCAGCCGCGCGCAGTTGATGTTGTTGGCTGGCTTCGTGGCGGGCATCTTCTTCGCTGTGCAGATACCGCCGTGTCGTTTGGATGCTGGCATGGCGGAGGTTTTGGCTGACCATCAGCAAGGGCACGCCTGCCTCCAGCTGGTGACTGGCCGCGGTATGCCTGAGCCAATGCGTGGTGGCCTGGCGCAAGCGGAGTTTCATGGCCGCGTCTTCTGTTTCCTGCTCGGCGCGAGTGAAAATTTCTTTGCAGATGAGATAGATGGCCTTGTCGCTCAAGGGTTGGGCCAGGTTTTTGGCGCTGGTTCGGCATACTAGCGGCGTGTCGTCTTGCGGAGTCGGCTCAGTTGGCAGGCCTAGGCTGGATCGATAACGCCGCATGGCAGCCATGCATTCGTCCGTGAAAGGAATCTTGGCCGCGACCCCGCCTTTGCCGCAGATGTGCCACCACCAATTGCCATTGCGTTTTACCAAATCGCTGGCGCGAGCCAGCGCCACTTCGCTGCGCCGCGCGCCGGTCAGATACAGCAAGGTAAAAAGCCAGTTCGCCCGCTCGGCTTGCTTTTGCTCGCGCGGCGTGTCGCGAGGCAGGCGGTCCAAGGTGTCCTGGATGTGGCGCCAACTTACGACATCCAGGAAGCGATCCTCATCCAGCCGTGAATGCTGTCTTTTTCCTCGCTTCAGGAGTTTGAAGGGATTGCCGTTGAGGTAGCCGGCATCGTTGAGATAACTGAACATCGCGCCAAGCACCGTCAGGCTGTGTCGAACGCTGGCAGGCGTCAGCGGCTTGCTGAACGGTTTCCAGTCAGGGTGGCTGCGAGGCCTGGCCGGCCCCATCCATTCCTGCTCCGGATAGGGCGAAGCCAGGAACGTCTGGTAGTCCAGCACATCGTTCCGTTTCACCTCCGCCAGCTTTTGTCCGCGCCGGGCAAGCCACATCAACAGCCGTTCCGATTCTTTTCTATAGCTGTTCAGCGTGGCGGGGGCGTCGGCGTGCTCGGCGAGCCAGCTCAGGGCGGCCTGCGCATCGGATCTTGCCTCGATCAGCAAGGCGGGCGATGCGGAGGCGAGGGCTTGGGAGGGGTGAGGCATGATGGTCGGATGGCTGCATGGCGTTTGAAGGGGCGATTTTGACGCGACTTTTCCCTGTGTTCAAGTCAGCGCATCGGCTCAGTATTCGTTAAGCAGTTGACGAATGAGCGCGCGCATCTCTTCCATGTCGAATGGCTTCTTGCAGCAACTGGCCACGCCGCTTTCTTCCAGAATCTCCGGCGCTATGTTTTCCATGTCGCTGGTGATCATCAAAATGGGTGTGCCCTCTTGCAGCCCGCTGGCCCGGACGTGCTTGGCGAAGTCCAGGCCGCTCATATTGGGCATATGGTAATCGGTGATGATCAGCTTGAAGGACTCTTGTTCAAGGTAAGGGATGGCGGCTTCCGCGCTGGCTGCTTCGCAGAAATGCTCGAATCCAAGTTTTTCAAGCACTTGGCGGATGTGGTGGCGAGAGGTGCTGCTGTCGTCGACGATCAGCACGTTCATCAAGGCCATGTCCTCGTCCACTTCGGCGCCCAAGCTGTCGCAGTTGATGAAATTCATTACAGATTGCATAGCCATCTGTAATTCGTCATTGCTAAATGGTTTAGGTAGAATGGCCAGGCTTCCCGCTTGGCGTATGGACTCAAGCCGCTCGGGATGCGTTTCGCTGGAGATCAGGATGAAGGGCAGATCGTATAGGTCGCTACTGTTCCTCAGCGCTTCAACGAGCTCGCTGCCTGTCATGTCCGGCAGGTAGTAGGCGCTGATGACGAGATCGGGGCGTCTTTGCCGGGCGTGTTCAAGCAAGTCATTGCCTGCGGCGTGCTGCTGGACTTGAGTGGCGCCCAGCGCCTCCAGCGATTTGATGATGATCTGGGCTTGAACCGAAGAGGGTTCGGCCAAGGAGATCAGGAGTTGTGGTAGTTCCAGCATGGTCTGGTTCCCGCTTTCCGCTTGTTTGTATTATTGACGCTTTTGGCGAGGTTTTGCCATCGCAACGACAGGAAGCGCCTTGCGCTTGATCAGCCGGGGCGGCAAGATTTGCCGCTTTGGGCCGGTCCTGGCCTTGGCGCGAGAGGCGGGGTCTTTTAAAAATAAGGATTTGAGCTGTTTTTCAGGGGTGGCACGCTTTGTGCTTTATCACCCAGGCAAGGAGATTGCTCATGTTAGACAAGATTGCCCATTATTTCGATTTCCAGCAGCGCGCGCTGAATCTGCAGGCCTATCGCGCCGAGGTGATCGGCAGCAATGTCGCTAATGCGGAAACGCCTTACTACAAGGCGGTGGATTTCGACTTCAAGGCAGCCTTGCAGGCTCAGCAGGACAAACAGGGCCGCTTGCAGCTGGCAACGACGGATGAACACCATCTTGCGAGCCAGGCAGGCGGCGCGGAGGCGGTGCCGCTGATGTATCGGAGCGCCGTGCAGCCCAGCCTGGACGGCAATACGGTGGATATGAACGTGGAACGCGGCGCCTTTGCCGACAATGCTTTGCAATATCAAAGCACGCTGACTTTTCTGACTAAGCGAATAAGCGGTTTGAACACCGCGATTCAGGGCAGCGGCAGCGGGGGTTAAACTAAATGTCTTTGTCTAATTTGTTCAATATTTCCGGCTCGGCGCTGTCCGCCCAGTCCATGCGCCTCAATGTGGTGGCAAGCAATATCGCCAATGCGGAGAGCGCGACCAGTTCGACAGGTCAGCCGTATAAAGGCCGCCATGTGGTGTTCACCGCGACGCCGGTCGATAACGCGCAGCCTAATGTGGCTGGCGTGCGGGTGACCTCCGTGGTGGAGGATCAAAGCCCGCCGCGCTTGAAGTATGAGCCTGGCAATCCGCTTGCGGATGAGAAAGGCTATGTGACCATGCCCAACGTCAACGTGGTGGAGGAAATGGCGGACATGATCGCCGCCTCCCGCGCGTATCAGAACAACGTTGAAATGATGAACACTGCCAAGAATCTGCTGCAGAAAACTCTGCAGTTGGGACAGTAAACAGCAAATGATGGAGAGCCGCCATGGCTTCGGCAACTAATCCCTACAGCGTAGCGAACAATACTTTGGCCACCGGGGCTCAGGCCATTACGGCGGCCAATGGCGGCTCTTCAGGTAACACGGCTAGCGCTACCAGCGCGCAAAGCCTGCAAAACAATTTTCTGACGTTGCTGACGGCGCAGTTGAATGCGCAGGATCCATTGAATCCGATGGACAACTCCCAGTTGACCACCCAGATGGCTCAGATCAGTCAAGTGTCTGGTTTGCAAACGCTGAACCAAACCATGCAGCAGCTGGTGTCGTCGCAGAATGCTTCGCAATCGATGATGGCCGCGGGCATGATAGGCGGGCAGGTTCTGGTGGCGGGGAATACGCTGAACACGCCGGCGGCGGGGCAGACGGTGCAGGCGGGTGTGATGTTGAATGGCCCGGCTTCGGCTTATCAGGTCAATATCGTGAATAAGAACGGCACGGTGGTGGATACGATGAGCGTTTCCAATCCTAGCGCGGGCATGAACACTTTCAAGTGGGATGGCACGGATGGCAAGGGCAACGCGCTGCCAGCTGGTCAATACACCTTCCAGGTACAGGTGGCCCAGGCTAGCTCAGGCGGAACCACGACGGCGACGGCTTATAACAATCAGCAAGTCCAGGCTGTAACCTGGTCTAGCGGCACGCCGATGTTGGTATTGTCTGGGAATCAGACTGTGCCGTTGTCGGCCGTGGCTCAGATGTCTTGATGGATGCTTGCTCGGTTTGAATGAAGGAGTGGTGAGATGGGCTTTGAACAGGGTTTGAGCGGCATTAATGCGGCATCGACGCAGCTGGATTCAATCGGCAACAATGTGGCCAACGCCAATACGGTAGGCTTTAAAAGCTCCCGTACGGAATTCGGCGATCTGTATGGCCAAAGCATTTTCGGCAATGCCGCCAATTCGCCAGGCAATGGCGTTTCCGTGTTGGCGGTAACGGCAAATATGCAGTCCGGCAATACTGAAAACACTGGCCGAAGCCTGGATGTCGCCATTGGCGGCAGCGGCTTCTTTGTGATGAAGCAACCAAGCGGCACCCAGACCTACTCGCGCGATGGCCAGTTCCAGGTGAACAGTCAGGGTTACCTGGTAAATAATTCCGGGGCTTTTGTTCAAGGCTATGGCGTGAATGCGGCGGGCAGCCCGCAGGTTGGGCCGCTGCAGAACCTGCAAATCACCAATACTTCGATCGCTCCGCAGGCAACCACGCAAATGACATGGCCGGTGCAGTTGAACTCCAACTCCACTACGCCGACTGTCTCTCCGGTAAGTCCGACCAATCCGAGCACATATAACTATCCAGCCACGACCACGGTTTATGACACCTTGGGCAACTCCCATCAGATGACGGTATATTATTCGCTCACTACTACCAGCGCGAATGGCAATACCTGGACGGGCGTGCCGTATGTCGATGGCCAGCCGGCAACTGTTGCCGGAGGCGGCAATGGCGGCGGCGGTAATTCAACTTTTACCATGCAGTTCAATACCAGCGGCCAGATCACCGGCACGACGCCGGCAAATATCAGTGTTTCCTTTTCGCCGACCAATGGCTCGGCTGCGCCTGAGACGATTGCGCTGAGTCTTACCGGTTCGACTCAGATTGCGATGTCCAGCCCTGGCAGCAATGGTCCTATTGTGCAGAATGGCGCAGCGCCGGGCACCTTGACCGGGGTGACGATCACTAGCAGCGGCGTGGTGCAGGCCAGCTTTTCCAATAGCCAAACCAAAACCCTGGGGCAGGTGGCTTTGGCGACGTTTGTCAATCCGCAAGGCATGTTGAATCTTGGCGGCAATCAATGGCAGCAGAGCGGTAATTCCGGCACCCCAACCATTAATCAGCCTGGCGCGGGAAATTCCGGCAATTTGATTTCAGGATCGGTTGAAGATTCGAATGTCAATTTGACCAATGAGCTGGTTAATATGATTACCGCCCAGCGCTATTACCAGGCCAATGCGCAAACGATCAAGACCCAGGATACCTTGATCCAGACCTTGTTGAACATCTAACGCTGAGGTCGAGCTGAGCTATGGATCGAGTGCTGTTTTTGGCGATGACAGGCGCCAAGCATGAAATGTGGCAGCAAGCCACCACCGCCAATAACTTGGCCAACGTCAATACCAATGGTTTCAAGGCGGACTTGGCGGCCTATCGCGCTTTGCCCGTGGTGGGCGATGGCGCGCCTACGCGTACCTATGTTGTCGACAACACTATTGGTTTCGATGCCAGCCAGGGCAGTTTGCAGCATACTGGCAACCCTTCTGATTTCGCCTTGGGCTCACCGGGTTTTTTTGCGGTTCAAGGGCCGGATGGCCAAGAGGCTTACACTCGGGACGGCGGCTTTGTGCTGGACCCTAACGGCCTGATGAAAACCCAGGGCGGGTTGACGATTTTGGGCGATGGCGGTCCCATTACCGTGCCGGTAGGATCGCAAGTGCAATTAGGCGCGGATGGCTCGGTCTTGGCCATCCCGCAAAGCGGCAACAATCGCACCCCGCAGCTGGTGGGGCAGATCAAGATGGTGAATCCGGGGCCCAAAGATGTTTACAAGGGTGAAGATCGCTTGTTTCATCCCAATGCGGGCGGTACGCTGCCGGCTAGCGCCGATGTCAAGTTGGTCCCGGAGACGCTGGAGTCGTCCAATGTCAATTCGGTGGAGTCGCTGGTGCAAATGATTTCCCACGGCCGGCAGTATGAATTGAATATCAAAATGATGCAGACCACGCAGCAAAACGATCAACAGGCTGCGCAATTGCTGTCCATGAGTTGATGGCGTCGCTGAAAAAATAAAAAGGTAACTCGCTATGATGCGCGCACTGTATATCGCCAAGACGGGCATGGATGCCAGCCAGTTTCAGCTGGATGTGGTGTCCAACAACTTGGCCAACGTAAACACGATAGGTTTCAAGAAGAATCGCGGCGTGTTTGAGGATTTGTATTATCAGACATTGCGCCAGCCGGGCGGGCAATTGGCCAATGGCAATACCAACCCCACCGGTCTGCAGGTGGGGACTGGCGCGGCGGCGGTGGCGTCAAGCCGCATCTTCACGCAAGGACCTGCCCAACAGACAACGCAGCCCTTGGATCTGCAGATCCAAGGCGATGGTTTTTTCCGCTTGCTGCAGGCGGATGGCACCACGGCCTATTCTCGCAATGGCCAGTTTCAAAGAGATTCGAACGGCAATGTCGTCAATCCGGATGGCTTGCCGCTGAATCCGAACATCAATATCCCCACGACGGCGCAGCAGATCACGGTTTCCGCTGCCGGCGTAGTGCAGTACACCTTGTCGGGCAATCCCGCGCCCCAGACGGCGGGAACGATTTTGTTGACGACCTTCATCAATCCGCAAGGTTTGCAAAGCGTCGGCAGCAATCTGTACTTGCAAACGGCAGCCTCCGGCGATCCTCAGGATGGCAATCCGCAGACGGATGATCGCGGGTCCATACAATCGGGTTTTCTGGAATCTTCCAACGTGAATGTGACGGAAGAGCTTGTCAATATGATCACGGCTCAGCGTTCTTTCGAGATGAACTCCAGGGCGGTGACGACAGCCGATCAGATGCTGCAGAAGTTGAGCAATATGTAATGAGCGGGTCGCCAAGATGGCGGCTCGACGAGGAGGGCGTATGAAAACGAATCTGGTGGTCGCGGTGTCGGCGTTGGCGCTGTTGGGCGGTTGCGCCGTGCAGGAGCCTCCGCTGGTGCAGACGCCCACAACGGCCCGCCCGCAGCCGCGCCCGGTCGCCTTGCCGGCTAACGGGGCGATTTTCCAGGCTGCCAGCTATCGGCCGATGTTCCAGGATGCGATGCCGGTGCAGGTGGGGGATACCGTGCAAATCACCATCCAGGAAAACTCTTCCACTTCGCAGTCCGAGCAGACCACCAATACCCGCTCCTCCTCGCAGACCTCCAACATCACGGCGGGTTTGCAGTTGCCCTTCCTTCCGGGCGGCTTGGCCAGCGGTTTGGGCGGCACCAATTACAATGCGAACGGCTCGGCTAACAATACCGGCAAAGGCAATAGCCAGGTCGCCACCACCTTTATCAGCTCCATTACCGTGACGGTGATTGATGTGCTGGCTAACGGCAATCTGGTGGTGAGCGGAGAGAAGCAGGTGCGCATCAACAGCGATACCGAGTCTATCCGGCTTTCCGGCGTGCTGAATCCGCGCGATATCGGGTCTGATCGCACCGTTTCTTCGCTCAAGCTCTCGGATGCGCGCATCGAGCAGCAAACCAAGGGCAATAATCGCCTGTATAACGAGCCCGGCTGGTTGTCTCGTTTCTTTATGTCGCTGATGCCGATTTGACGGCGGCGAGGACGTAGCATGAAAAAATGGATTGTAATGGCCAGCTTGGTGCTGGCCGCTTTGCCGGCCTGGTCGGCGCAGCGCTTGAAGGATCTGGCCAATATCGGCGGGGTTCGTCCCAATCAGCTGATCGGTTACGGCTTGGTGGTGGGCTTGGACGGCAGCGGCGACAAGGTGACCTCGTCGCCGTTCACCGGGCAGGCGATGATCAATATGCTGAACCAGCTGGGTGTGCAAGTTCCGCCGGGAACCAAGATCGATCCCAAGAATGTGGCCGCAGTCACCTTGACGTCCACGCTCCCGCCTTTCGCCAAGCGCGGGCAGATGGTGGATGTCACGGTTTCGTCGATAGGCGACGCCAAGAGCCTGCGCGGCGGCACTTTGCTGATGTCGCCGCTGAAGGGCGCGGATGGTCAGATTTACGCCATGGCGCAGGGTAATGTGGTGGTCGGCGGCGCCGGCGCCTCCGCGGGCGGGAGTTCTACTCAGATCAATCAGCTCAGCGTGGGGCGCATTCCAGCGGGCGCGACGGTTGAGCGCGAGGTCCAAACGGCCTTGGGCGATGGAGAATTCATCCATCTGGAGTTGCAGGAGGCGGACTTCACCACGGCCAATCGAGCGGTTCAGGCGATCAACAAGACTTTTGGCCCGGATACGGCGCGCGCGGTGGATGGTCGTTTGATTGAGGTTAGAGCGCCGTTTGATAGCAATCAGCGCGTGCAGTTTTTGTCCCGGATGGAAAATATTGCCGTCGATCCGGCAGATGTTTCCCCTCTGGTGATCATTAATGCCCGCACCGGGTCCATTGTGATGAATCAGGCGGTGACGCTGGGCTCCTGCGCGGTGTCGCACGGCAATCTGTCGGTAACCATCAACAACACACCGCAAGTCAGCCAGCCGAATGCCTTGTCGGGAGGCAAGACGACGGTGACCAATCAAGCCGACATCACCATCAACAGCACTAGCGGCAAGGTGGTGGGCCTCAAAGGCGGCGCCAATCTATCCCAGGTGGTCAATGCGCTGAATGCCTTGGGCGCGACGCCCCAAGACCTGATTTCCATCTTGCAGGCCATGAAATCCGCGGGTTCGCTCAAGGCAGATTTGCAGATCATCTAACATGGCACGATTTTTGCTGGTGATGGGTCGAGGAGTTAGGAAATGACCGCGAAATTTCAGGGCCTGCTGCCGGCCGACGCGCTTAGCCGTCAGCTGGCGATCGATCCAGTCAATACGCAAAAGCTGAAAGCCAAGGCGAGTGGCGATCCCAAGGCTGCCGCGCGCGAGGTCGCGTCGCAGTTTGAGGCCCTGTTGATGAACACCATGCTGAAGTCCATGCGGGCGACCAAGTTCGATGAGAGCGAGGAGTCCAATAGCATGGACACCTTTCAGAGCATGTCGGACCAGCAGATGATCCAAGGCATGTGCGCGCGGGGCGGCATGGGTTTGGGTGATATGATTTATCGCCAGATCGCCAAGCAATCCGGCTTTGCCGCAGATGGGGCGGGCGGAGGCGTCGGCTTGGCGTCGCATGGTCCTGCATTGATGGTTCATCCCAATGGGGCGAAAGCTTTGCAGGCCTACGGCGCCGGCCAGCCGACATCTGGGGCGGTCGGGGCGGAGTCTTCGCTGCTTGGCGGAGGTAAAAGCTTTGCCGGCAATTTGTTGCCGCATGCCCGCACCGCCGCTCAGCAGTTGGGGGTGGCGCCGGAGTGCGTCGTGGCGCACGCGGCCCTGGAGAGCGGTTGGGGCAAGCGCGCCATCCGCAATCCGGATGGATCGGATAGCCATAACTTATTCGGCATCAAGGCTGGCGGCGATTGGCAGGGTAAAACCACGACGGTGATGACCACTGAATATGTGGGCGGCGTGGCGCAGAAAAGGCAGGAGACATTCCGCTCATATGGATCATACGCGGAAGCGTTTGCCGACTATGCCAAGGTGCTCAAATCCTCTCCTCGTTACAAGAACGTTCTGAACCAAGGGCAGAACATGTATGGTTTCGCCCAAGGGTTGCAGAGCGGCGGTTATGCAACTGACCCGCGCTACGCGCGCAAGCTGGTGGATGTGGCGGCCAGTTTGGCGCAGCAAGTGGCCAGGACCTGATCAAGGTTTGGCGGGGGCGGTCGATAAAGGTTGAGGGAGCTTAATCATGTCTATCATCGGCGCGGATGTATTTAGTATCGGCTTGAGCGGTTTGAATGCCGCTCAGAATGCCCTATCCATAACCGGCAACAATATATCCAATGTCAATACTGCCGGTTACAATGCCGAGTACATGACGCAGGCATCCCGCACGCCGGTTAACGCGGGTTTTGGCTATCTTGGCCAGGGCGTCGACGCCACCAGTGTGCTGCGTACCTACAACCAGTATTTGACCAGCCAGGTGCAAACCACCCAGGCGGCCAACAGCAACTACTCGACTCAATATCAGCAGTTGCAGCAAATTTCCAATATGATCCAGAACACCACGCAAAGCGTGAGTCCTGCGATCCAGAATTTTTTCAGCGCGATGCAGACGCTGACGCAGCAGCCTAACTCGGTGTCCAGCCGCCAGACCGTTCTGGGCATGGCGCAAAACCTGGCTACGACGATGACGTCGATGAATTCGCAATTGGTGCAGATCCAGCAGGGCGTGAATGGCCAAATTCAGAGCACAGCCCAGAGCATCAATTCGATTGCGCAGCAAATCGCCGCCTTGAATCAGCAAATCGGCGCGGCTACAGGCGGGAACCCTAACGGCTCGCAGCCGAATACGCTGCTGGATCAGCGCGACCAGGCCGTCACGCAGCTGAATCAGCTGGTGGGCGCCTCGGTCTCGAAAAATAGCGATGGGTCTTACAATATCAGCATCGCCGGCGGCCAGCCTTTGGTGGTCGGGACCAGCACTTACGCCCTGCAAACACAGCAAGACCCCAATAATCCGAGCAATTATCTGCTCAATCTTGCCGGCCCCAATAATACGCTTACGCCGCTGCCTGATAATCTGTTCAATGGCGGGCAGCTGACCGGTTTGCTTAATTTCCGCGACGGCCAGTTGTCTCAGACCCAAAATCAATTGGGCTCGCTGGCGATCAACTTTTCCGCGGCGATGAACTACCAGAACTCGGTAGGCATGGACTTGAAGGGCAATGTGGCGACGGGCGCGACAGTGCCGATTTTCCAAGATCTATCCGCGTATGCGAGCAAGCCGCAGTATGCCGCCGGCCAATTCGCCGTGGTGATGTCCGATCCGACTGCCCTGGCGTGCGCTTCCAATCTTGCGCCGACGGGCGGGGCGGGCGGCACAGGCGTCACGATGAGCGGTGTCTGGTCTACGATTCCGGGCAGCGTATCGACCCAGATGAATCAGACGCCGCCTGTGCTGACCACAGCGGCGACGCACCCGTCGATTGGCATGACCAATATGACGATAAGCGCATCCGCCACCAATCCGGTGACTATGACGGCCACCATCGCAGGTGGCTCGGCGGCGGGCGGGCCCTATAATGTAGTGGTCGATCCTAACTTGCCGAATGCCTATAAAATTCAAACCACGGCCAATCCGGCTCAGGATTTAGGCATAGGCTTCCAGCTCTCCGGCAACCCGGCGAATGGCCAGACTTTCACCGTAGGCCAGGCAACCAGCACTGCGCAGTCTGGCGATGGCAATAATTTGCGCCAACTGACTGCCCAGCAGAATATCAATTTGGTTAATGGCCAATCGTATCAAGGCTATTACTCGACCATGGTCGCGTCGGTGGGTAGTACAACTAGTACGGTGAATTTGCAGTATCAGACATCGCAGACAGCCTTGCAGCAAGCGCAAACCAACAACTCCAATGCTTCCGGCGTGAACCTGGACCAAGAGGCGGCGAACTTGATTAAGTATCAGCAGTCTTACCAGGCGTGCAGCAAGGTGATACAGATTGCTCAGAGCACGTTCAGCACCATTCTGAACGCCCTGTCCTGATGCGGCGAAGGAGTTAGAACATGCGGATTAGTACAAACACGCTGTACTCGGCTGGCGTCAATAATATGTCGGCGCTGCAGCTGGATTTGAACCAGCTGAATATGCAGATTGATACTGGGAAGCGGGTGGTGACGCCGGCGGATGATCCCGTCGCTGCGACCCGGATTGAGCTGCTTTCCTCATCTAGCGGTCAGAATGATCAATATGGGAAAAATACCCAGGCTGTGGACTCCTGGCTGTCGCTGTCTGACAATGCGGTGCAAAATGCGGTCAAATTGATGGCCTCGATGAAGAGCCAGGCCATCTATGCCGGCAACGGCTCTTTGTCTCCGTCTGAGCTGCAGCAAATTCAAAAGACTGTAGGCGAGGGCATAGCGGAGCTGACGGGCTACGCCAATGCGACAGATGGCAACGGCAACTATTTGTTTAGCGGGAACTTGGTCAATACCGCCCCATTTTCCGTGAATATGAGCGTTTCGCCGCCGGTGACAACTTACAACGGCGATAATGGCCAGCGCAGCGTGCAAGTGAGCGCATCTCGGACGATGACGATTTCCGATCCGGGCAATGTTGTTTTCGGCACGCCGGGCGGGAGCGGTACGGCGGCATTTGACAGTTTGGCCAGCCTGTACAATCTGCTTGGGCAGAACCCTTCTCCAGCCAATTATAACGCGCAGCTGACTGGCATCATCAATCAACTTACCAATGTCTCTCAGCAAATGACGGTGGCCGGGTCGTCTGTCGGCGCGCGGGAGCAAGAGAACGCCAATCTGCAAGGCATGAGCACCAGCCTCAATTTGCAATACAACACGGCAATCAGCAATTTGCAGAATGTGGACATGGCGCAGGCCATCTCCAATTTCACGCTGACCCAGACGTCGCTGCAATACACGCAGAAGACGTATGCGCAGGTGTCGCAATTGTCCCTGTTCAATTACATCTCTGGTTGAGCGGATTCGAACCATTGAAAAGGGCTGCCGCGGCAGCCCTTTTCATTTATGGAGCGGTGGGCTGGCCAGTTTGGCCGGCTCCACAATGATCCCGGCGCGAAGGCCGGGCTTGACCGAAGCGTTGGGAAAGAGAATGCGCTCCTGGCCGCCGGCGGCAAGGTAGCGGGTATCTCCATCTTCTGCGATCAGCATGCCGTCAGGCAGCAGGGTGAAATTCTCAACGTTGTCGGCAAGATTGAGCCTGAAAGCCTCGCTGTGTTTGATCAGGTCGTATTTGGCCTGGAAAAGCGGCAGGGATGGCTCGTCGAGCGCTGGCGTTTCCGCTTCGGGGCGGCTCAGCAGGCGGCGCAGGGCGTCGTCGATGCCGCTGAAGCGGCTTAAATCGTTTTGACCGAAAGGTTTGGCTTTGCCTAGCTCCAGTGTGAAGGCCTCTGCTTGGCAGTGCCTGCTTGTGAAGTAGCTGAAGGTGTTGGCTGCTTGCGTGTGCAGCAGGACCGCCTCGATGCCGGCATGCTGCAGCCATGCCAATTGTTGGCGATCATGTCGCCTTTCGTGCAGAAAGGGGTAGATCGCGAACTTCTCGAATGCCGACCCTCGAATCGCCGTGTGCAAGTCGTAATGCAGCTTGCGGCCCGCGGCTGCGGAAAAGAATGTCGTCGCCAGCGCTTCCAGTTCCGCGGCGCGGTGGCTTTCCTCCAGCTCGGGGTGTTTGCCGTGCGCGCCATTGAACAGCCGATTCATGTCGAACTGCTGATAGCGCACGCCTTGCCGGACGGCGCTCGCGTTGGCAAAGACCACCAGCAGCCGGCAGTTCAATGTGAGTTTGCCGGCGTCGATGTCGGCCAGAATGCCGTCTGCCACCTCGATGGGCGCCGTTTCGTTGCCATGCACGCCGCAAGACAGCAGAACCGAATCTGCAGCTTTGTCCGCCGCGTCGATTTGCACGCAGCCAGGCGCTACCCAGCGCGCCTCCATGCCGTTGGGCAGGCGCCAGCATTCGGCGGCATCAAGCTCGGGGGCGAGGGCGTGTCTCAGGTATCGGCTGGCGTTCATTGCGCGAAAGTCTCAAGTGAGGGCGATGGCATGATTGTAATCGCCGCAGCCGCTTCCGGCCATGGCTGGCGAGGGTTTGCGTTGTTGCGAATGTGGTCTATCCATGGGGTGGGGGCGATTTTTTTTCAGCCGCGAGAGCGGCCGGCGGAGAATAGGGATGTCATGGCGCGACAGGCTCGCGGCGTGCAATTCATTGTTTTCACAGCATTGAATCTTTCGCATGCAAACCATGACGAAATTCCGGTTTTTGCGGCGGCAGTTCCGGACGGAGAAAGAGTTGATATTTTTACTTGTCAATCAGCGAGATGTTGTTACAATCCGCGCTCGTTTGCGCTATGCAACAACTAACAATTCACTCTGTTTCGCTCCGACATCCCAGGCCCACATAAAAGCTGTAGAGCCCGAAAGCCGTGCACTAAGGAGCGGGGTTATCCATCATAAGTTCTGAGAGGAAAACTCATGGCTTGGTCTGTGGCTGATAGCCGGAGCCTGTACGGCATCCGGCATTGGGGGGCTGGTTATTTCGACGTCGGAGACAACGGCAATATCGTCGTGCGTCCCAACGCGCGCCAGCAAAAAGAAATCGATCTGTATCGTCTGACCAGCGAACTGGGCGGCAAGGGCCTGGACCTGCCGCTGCTGGTCCGCTTCCCCGATATTCTGCAAGATCGCGTCACCCGCCTGTGCGGCGCTTTCGACAAGGCCATTGCGGAGCAAGGCTACGGCAACCGCTACACCGCTATCTACCCGATCAAGGTCAACCAGCAGGAGGCGGTGGTGAAGAGCATCATCGCCACCCAGGATGTGTCCATCGGTCTGGAAGCCGGCTCCAAGCCGGAACTGATGGCGGTGCTGGCCTTGGCGCCCAAGGGCTGCACCATCGTCTGCAACGGCTACAAAGATCGTGAATTCATTCGCCTCGCGCTGATCGGCGAACGTCTGGGCCACCAGGTGTTCATCGTGATCGAGAAGGAATCCGAAGTCGATCTGGTGATTGAAGAGTCCCGCAAGCTGGAAGTGCTTCCGAATATCGGCCTGCGCGTGCGCCTGTCCTCGCTGGCTTCCAGCAAGTGGTCCGATACCGGCGGCGAAAAAGGCAAATTCGGCCTGTCCGCCGGCCAGCTGATCTCGGCCACCGACAAGCTGATCGGCGCCGGTTTGGGCGATTGCGTGCGCTTGATGCACTTCCATATGGGTTCGCAGATCGCCAATATCGCCGATTACCGTTTGGGCTTCCGCGAAGCTATCCGCTATTTCGCCGAACTGCGTTCGCTTGGCCTGCCGGTCGACCATGTCGATGTCGGCGGCGGCCTTGGCGTCGATTACGACGGCACTCATTCGCGCAACGACAGCTCGATCAACTACGACATGGACGAATACGCCCATGTGATCGTGTCCATGCTGTCCGAGTTCTGCGCCGAAAACGGCATTCCGCATCCGCGCATTCTGTCCGAGTCCGGCCGCGCCATGACCGCGCATCACGCCGTGCTGCTGATGAATGTGACTGATGTCGAGCGCCTGCCTGATACCGTCGCGCCGGTTGCCAATGTGGAAGAGCTGTCGCTGCCGCTGCGCAAGCTGCTGGAGCTGGCCAACCTCAACAACGAAGAGCTGGTCACCGAAATCTACTACCGCGCCAGCCACTGCGTGTCGGAAGTCAGCGATATGTATGCCGAAGGCCGCCTGTCGCTGAAGGAAAAGGCGCTGGCCGAAGACGTGCACGCCGCGCTGTGCCGCCGACTGCATACTCAGCTGCAAGCCAGCCAGCGCTCGCAGCGTCAGGTGTACGATGAACTGACTGATCGCTTGGCCGACAAGTATTTCTGCAATTTCTCGGTATTCCAGAGCCTGCCGGATACCTGGGCCATCGATCAAGTGCTGCCCATCATGCCGGCGCATCGCCTGAACGAGCAGCCGACCCGCCGCGCGGTGCTGCAGGATCTGACTTGCGACTCCGACGGCAAGCTGAAACAGTATGTCGATCAGCAGAGCATCGAATCCAGCATGTCGGTGCACGAAGTGAAGCATGGCGAGGAATACCTGATCGCGGTTTTCCTGGTGGGCGCGTACCAGGAAATCCTGGGCGACATGCACAATCTGTTCGGCGATACCGACTCGGTCAACGTCTATGTCCGCGATGGCGGCGAGCTGGAAATTTCCGGCATCGAGGAGCATGACACCATCGAGGACATGCTGCGTTATGTGCACCTGTCGCCGGAAGATCTGCTGAACCGTTACGAAGCCAAGACTCGCGAAAGCGATCTGTCGCAAGAAGAGCGCAGCCTGTACTTCGCCGAGTTCTGCCGCGGTTTGAAGCAGTCTTCTTATCTGTCCTATTGATAAGATGGCCCACGCCTATTAGGCGAGAGGCTTGACCTTGTCACCGCTCAGGCAAAGAGTCTCTCTTGGGATGCTCTGGTTGTCGACAAGCCCTCCATCGCCGGAGGGCTTGTTTTTTCAATGCCGGAATCGTAGTTGAAAGATGCGGGTCTTGTGTTGCCAAGCTTTGGGCGGCATGAAGTTTCTGTATGTGTCACGCACCCCTTGGTTGGCTGCTAGGAAAGGCCAGATCCAGTCTCCAGTCTTCCCGTAAATTGCTTCAGTCGGCCTGGCCCGGAGCGCGGCATGGCTCAGAAATTAGCGGATCGCCACCAGCAAGTCATCCCGCCCCGGCTTGAGGATTTTGCGCAGCTCAACGGCAATGCGCTCTTGGGCCAGCGTCCGCGTGGTTTGCAGTCGATGGGCAATGTGGGAGCGATCCTTGAGGCTCCCGGCCCTTCCATTTGCGAATGGTGTCTATGGCGATGTTATGGCGAGCGGCCAGCCCGGCCTGAGAGACGGTGGCTTGCTGAATCTCTTTGCGAGTGGCCGACGTGGTGCGAGCTGCTGGTGCAATTTGACGATGGTGTTGCCTGGGTCTTGAGCGTTTCCAGAGGCTTATCCAAACCCTTGCGGGCCAGGATAAGTTTCCAGAGGCGTTTGCGCCGATGATCATCTGGGATGCGACGCCTAGCTTGTAGTTGGGGCAAGAACCTGCCGTAATGGACGCTTATCGTAGTTGCGAATGGCTGACTCCAGCTTAGCCTCCGGGTTTGTCCTCTCGGGACATGCCTAGACGCATTCTCCAGCTGGTTTGGGTATATAGCCATGGCCACACGTGCTTACGTCAGCATGTTGGCGGCGCGGTTCTGCCAGTCCTCAAGGAAGGCTGGCGCGGCTTTTGGTCGGCTGTAGTAATAGCCTTGAATCGCCACGCAGCCTGCGCTGGCCAGGAAGTCGACCTGCCCGCGCGTTTCCACCCCTTCCGCGACAGTGTCCAGATGCAGGCTATTGGCCAGCGAGATGATGGTTTGGATGATGGCCTCTCCGCCGGCGCCGATGTCTTGCACAAAGCTTCGGTCTATTTTTAGGGTTTGGACAGGCAGGTTCCGCAAATAGGCCAGCGATGAGTAGCCCGTCCCGAAATCGTCAATGGATAGTTTGAGGCCAAGCCGGCGCAGCGCGTTCAAGGCCGCGACGGCATTGTCTGCGGCCATGATGACGCTTTCGGTGATTTCCAGCTCCAGCATGGCCGGTTGCAGCTCATGTTTGCGAAGCAGTTCGCCGACCAAGATCGGCAGGTCGGCTTGCGCCAGTTGGCGGACGGAAAGATTGACCGACAGCGCGGGCAGGGCAAAGCCTGCGCGCTGCCAGTCGGCGAGTTGGGCGCAGGCTTGCTCCAGCACCAGCGCGCCCAGGGGCAGAATCAGGCCGTTCTCTTCCGCCAGCGGAATGAAGCGGGCCGGGCTGACGGGGCCGAGGGTCGGCGATGTCCATCTGGCAAGCGCTTCGGCGCCGATGACGAGGCCGCTGGCAGAGTCGACCTTGGCCTGGTAGTGCACTTCGATTTCCCGCCGTTCAATCGCTTGGCGCAATTGATTTTCAATCGCCACTCGCTCCGCTACCGCGGCGGACATGTGCGGCGTATAGCACAGGCAGCGGTTGCGGCCATCTGCTTTCGCCTGATACATCGCCAAGTCCGCGGCGCGCAGCAGCGTGTCGGCATCCATGCCGTCCTGGGCGGCAAAGCTGATGCCCACGCTGGCGGACAAATAAATCTCGTTGCCATTCAACAGGAAAGGCTGTTCGAACAGAGCCAACAGTTTGTTTGCCACGCTGGAGGCATCATCGCGGCTGGCCAGCTTGTCCAGCAGGCAGATGAACTCATCGCCGCCCAGTCTGGCCAGCAGATCGGCTGGGCGCACATGAGCGGAGAAGCGGGCGGCCACCGATGTCAGCAACTGGTCGCCGGCATAGTGCCCCAGTGTGTCATTGACATCTTTGAAGCGATCCAGATCGATGAATAGCAGCGCCAGGCCATGCGGTCGCTGCGCGGCCCGGCTCAGGGCCTCGGCCAGCTGCTGCTGGAACATCAGGCGATTGGGCAGGCCAGTCAGGGGATCGTGATGCGCCAGCCGGTCCAGCGTTTCCTCGGCGCGGCGGCGTTCAATCACCTCGTCCTCCAGGCGGGCATTGGCCTCGCTGAGTTCGCGGGTGCGTTCGGATACGCGTTGGTCCAATTCTTGATTGGCGTCTTCCAGCGATCTGGCCTGTTTATCGATGATGCGGCCGGCGTGCCGCACCACCAGCATCTGGGCGACAAATAACACGATCATCAGCGCGCAGATGGCCAGAGTGAGCCAGCGCAGTTGCGCATCGGTGTCGACGATGAAGGGCGTGGCGTCCAGATAGATTTCCAGCACGCCTTCCGGTTTGCCGCCGGGGCCATGGACGGGCACGTAAGTCGAGATGATGTCGCGTTCGGTCAGCGTGCGTTCGAAGGCGTCTATGCTGTGGCTGTGGGCCAACTCGCTGGCCGGCGCTCCCGCCGCCGCCGATTGAAAGCCCTCATTATCGCTTTCGTCTTCGCCGATCTGGACTGCGTCCGTGGAAAACAGCGTGCGGCCGTTGAGCGCGTAAACCTTCAGCTTGATCACGCCGGTATCGCGCATCAGGCGGATCACCCGCTCTCTCAATTGAGCCTGGCGCGCGTGTTGCTGCAAGCGATTGGCGTCATTGGCCAGCGGCAGCAGCGGGCGGAAGTCGTTCCAGAGCGAGTTTTCGAACATTTCCACCAAGGAGGCCGCGCGGCTTTTTTCCAGCTTCAGCAATTGCTCGGCGGAGTAGTGGCGCAGGTAGCCGGCCATCAGCGCGGTGGCGCAGCCCATCAGCAAGAGCGACAGCAGGAAAAAGTAGGGCACGAGCCGGAAAGGGCGCCCGGCGCGTTTGGCGAAAAACCGGCGCATATGCGGTCCTTGAGCCTGATAGTGATTGTCATTTTAGGCGCGGGCGCTCCGGCTTGCCGCCGGGGTGTGCAACTTTTTATGTGACGCGGCGCGAAACGCTTTGAGGTAGTACCTGCACATTAAAAACCAGCTAGTAAACAAGCAGAAATGGCGCGCCAGATTACTCTCATGGCGCGCCATTTTCATTTCATGATGACTCAGGTCTTCGCGGGCCTGTGAGCTGTACTTGCCCCATCAGCGTGCGCAGTGCTTGAGTTTTCCGAGGGGTGCCCTAGCCGCTGAAGTACGATGCCAATCGTTCCTGCGTCACATTGGGCAGCAAGGCCTCTACAGGGGAAAACTTGCATTGGAAGTAGGTACCCTGCCAAGCGAAGTCTGACGCCCTGATTCCAGCCCAGAAAAGCGCCAAATCTTTGTCTCCTGTGCACAGCAGAATCCGTTCGCTCGGGAACAACGCGAACAGGTGCATCAGGACTTCCAGTGAGCGCAGATCGGCAAGTGCGTTGTATGCCAGCTCCGTCGAATACTTCGGCTCTGTCAGCTTCAGCAGCTTTTTGGCCGGGCTTTTTCCGTTCGGGACAGCCGCTGCGCTCAGGGCGGCGAGAACAACCATCGAGCGCCTTGGGATAGGCCCGCGATGGACGCAACCAGATCAAGTGCCTGACCATGCTGCAAGGGGGTGCAATGCTGTTGGAGATGTGCACGCAAGCGCTGCGCGAACACCTTGAATGTCGAGGTATCCATGTCGATCTCTTTCGAGTGTAGGTCCGGTGCACGCTTTGCGGGCCACCCAAGGGATCAAACATGATTTGGGAGGGCGTGATTGCCCCGTCTTCGTCGTACCTCAAAAGGCGCGTGCGGCAGGTGACGGAAACCTGTCCATCAGGGTATCACCATATTGAATCAGTGTATTGCCAGGGAATTGTTTGAAACTCGGTGCTCAGCCGGTGAGCTTGCGGTTTGTGGGATTACCTGGGGCGAGTCACGGCTGCCGGCGCTGATCCTTGGCACCTCTGGTGCCGTTTATCTACGTACAGGTTTTAGCGGAAAGGATCGGTTGCCATGGATGGATGCTGTCTGCTTCGCCGCATCACGGCAAATTTTCCATTGCAGCAATGGATTTCTCTAGGCAATGATGAGTATCATGTCGTTGATGATAAATGGGTAAAAAGTGTTTAAGGAAGCAAGCTACTGCTCCTGAAATCTCCCATTCCCGCCTAATTCGACACCCATGGCAGGACCTACTAACTGCGCTATTTGGCCTGTCGTCAAGGGAGTCGTTTGTGCTTCGTGTAGGACATTGATGACCATCCTTGTCATGTTGCCGTAACGGGAACATCTTCTCTTCGTATGACTGCGGATAGGTGGAATGATCTCCGGATCGATCTGCACTTCATGCAGCCGAATGGTAGCGTCAACTGCGGCTAGATTGGCCCTTGCATTTTCAACCACCCTTGCGAGGTGCTCGGGCATAGTCAGGAGTCGATGGCGCGCCATCTCCAAAGCTTGTTCGGCTTTTTGAACGTCAGCCGCTAACGACTGACGCTGCACTGAGAGAGACTCCTCTAACTGCTGCAAGTCACTCAGGAGCCTGGCGCGTTTGTTGATCAGCCAGTTCAGGGAGGAAGGGATTCGTGCACTCATACAGAAAAGCATAAGAAAAGTTAGCTTCTCCGACGAGTGCACGTGCTACCTCAAAGCGGCGCGAAAAACAAAACCCCGCCTCAAGGGCGGGGTTGATATGGGCAATGGCAGGCAGGCTTACGGACGTTCGACAGCCAGCGCCACGCCCATGCCGCCGCCGATGCACAGCGTGGCCAAGCCCTTCTTGGCATCGCGACGCTGCATTTCATGCAGCAGCGTCACCAGCACGCGGCAGCCGGAGGCGCCGATGGGGTGGCCCAGCGCGATGGCGCCGCCGTTGACGTTGACCTTGTCGGCGCTCCAGCCCAGCTCTCGCGCCACACCCAGGGCTTGGGCGGCGAAGGCTTCGTTGGCTTCCACCAGGTCCAGGTCTTCCACTTTCCAGCCGGCTTTGGCCACAGCTTTGCGGGTGGCGGAAACCGGGCCTATGCCCATGATTTCCGGCTCGCAGCCGGTCAGCGCATAGCCTTTGACGATGGCCAGCGGCTTCAGGCCCAACTGGTCGGCCTTTTGCGCGGACATCAACAGCACGGCGGCGGCGCCGTCATTGATGCCGGAGGCGTTGCCGGCGGTGACGGTGCCGTCTTTCTTGAAGGCGGCGCGCAGTTTGCCCAGGCCTTCGGCGCTGGCGTCGTGCTTGATGAACTCGTCGTCGGCGAAGGCGACGGGATCGCCCTTGCGCTGCGGCACCAGCACCGGAACGATTTCATCTTTGAACTTGCCGTTCTTTTGCGCGGCGGAGGCGCGCTGTTGAGATTGCAGCGACAGGGCATCCTGCTCTTCGCGGCTGATGCCGTATTTGGCGGCCACGTTTTCGGCGGTGATGCCCATATGGTAGGCGTTGTAGGCGTCGGTCAGGCCGTCGTTGACCATGGTGTCCACCAACTGGGCATTGCCCATGCGGAAGCCGTCGCGCGAGCCCGGCAGAATATGCGGGGACAAGGACATGCTTTCCTGGCCGCCGGCGATGACGATGTCGGCATCGCCCGCCAGGATGGCTTGCACGCCCAGGTGGACAGCGCGCAGGCCGGAGCCGCAGACGACGTTCAGGGTGGTGGCCGGGGTGGAAACCGGCAGGCCGGCTTTGATCAGCGCTTGGCGGGCCGGGTTCTGGCCGCTGCCGGCGGTGAGGACTTGGCCCAGGATCACTTCGCTGACGTCTTCCGGCTTGACGCCGGTTTTCTCCAGCAGCGCCTTGATCACGGTGGCGCCCAGTTCCGGCGCGGAAATCTTGGCCAGCGCGCCGCCGAAGCTGCCGATGGCGGTGCGTTGCGCGGCTACGATTGCTACTTCCATGTGTATCTCCTTTTGCTTAAGGCCCGCCTTGGGCGGGCCATGCTCCCTTGAGGGTGGTTAGTCGTGTCAGCAATCGTTATGTTATTGAAGCGTGGCGGCCACGCTGGGCATGGCCTTGGCCAGCACGTAGCTGCCCGGCGCGGCCAAGAGCGGCGGCAATTCCTTGCTTCCCAGCGCCTTGGGCGTGGCAATTTGCTTGCCGGACTGCGGCGACAGCCAGGCGTCCCAGTCTTTCCACCAGCTGCCAGGGCGGCTTTCCGCGCCCTCCAGCCATTCTTCCGGATCGGCCGGCAGCTTGTCGTTGACCCAGTAATTGCGCTTGTCCTTGGTCACCGGATTGATGGAGCCGGCGATATGGCCGGACGCGCCCAGCACGAAGCGGCGGCTTGGCGCGCCGGTGAGGTATTTCACGCCGGAGTAGGCGGAGCCCCACAGCACGATGTGGTCTTCGCGCGCGGCGAACACGTAGAGCGGAACGTCTATCTTGGAAATGTCGATAGGCACGCCGCACAGCGTGATAGCGCCTGGGCGCACCAGCGCGTTGTTGATATAGAACTGGCGCAGCAGGAAAGTGTGCATCGGCAGCGGCAGATCCACCGCGTCGTTGTTCCAGTACAAGAGGTCGAACGGCGCCGGGGTTTTGCCCAGCAGATAGTTGTTGACCACGTAGTTCCAGACCAGGTCGTTGGCGCGGAGGCTGGCGAAGGTGCGGCCGATTTCCTTGCCGCTGATGATGCCGCCGGCCGCCATCTTGGCTTCGCGGTTGGCCACAAGCGACTCATCGATGAAGAAGGAGATTTCGCCCGGCTCGGCGTGGTCGATCAGCGAGGTCATGAAGGTGGCGGAGTCGAAGTATTTCTCGCCCCTGGCTTGCGCCACGCACAGCGCGGTGGTGAGGATGACGCCGCCCACGCAGAAGCCCAGCGCGTTCATGGTGGGCTGCTTGGTGATCTTGCGGATCGCCTCGGCCGCGTCGAACACGCCTTTCTCGATATAGGTTTCCCAGGTGAAGTGCTTCATCTCGGCCACGGCGGACCGCCAGCTGATCAGGAATACGCGATAGCCCTGGGACACGAAATGGCGGACCATGGAGTTTTCAGGCTGCAGGTCCATCAGATAATACTTGTTGATGCAGGGCGGCACGATCAGCAGCGGCTTCTCGTACACCTTGTCCGTGGTGGGGGTGTACTGGATCAGTTCGATCAGCTCGTTGCGGTACACCACTTGGCCCGGCGTCACTACCAGGTTCTTGCCGATCTCGAACTTGCTTTCGTCCGACATCGAGATATGGCCTTTTTGGAAGTCATCCAGCATGTTCTTCATGCCTTCGACCAGGCTTTCGCCCTTGGTCTCGATGGCGCGCTTGACCACGTCCGGGTTGGTCAGCATGAAGTTGCTGGGCGACATGGCGTCCAGATACTGGCGGGTGGCGAAAGCCAGCTTGTCTTTGGCGGTTTCGTCGATCTGGGTTTTATCCACCAGTTCGGTCATCCACTTGGAAGTCAGCAGGTAGCTTTGCTTGAGGAAGCTGTAAAATGGATGGTCGCTCCACTCCGGCGACGCAAAGCGCTTGTCGCTGGCCGGCGCGGCGCTTTGGGCTTCAGGCTGGAAGGTGTTGCCCAGAAACTGCGACCACAGATTCAATTGCTGTTGGTACAGGCTGGATTGAAGGTGAAAGAGCTGGCTGGTCTGATTCATCAAGCTGGACCACGCGTCGGACAGCGGCGCGGTATTGGCGTCCGGCGTGGGGGTGTGCGACAGGGAATTGACGAACTGCTGCATCCATTGTTGATTGGCCGTGGAAAGATGGGTGAAGAACTCTTCCAGCGGAGCGGTACTATTCTGGGACAAGATGAATCTCCTGATACGAACTGGTGCGTTATCGAAGCCTGTCTGAATCGGTCTGCGACATGAGGGTCAAGCAGATGTACCAGCAGACTGTAACAGGGTTGCATGACAATTTCACGCCACCTGGCCGTCAAACAAGGCCTAAGGGCAGGGTATGGCTGAGTTTTGTTGCTGCAATGCGCAAAAATGTCGCAGTCATGGCTGCGCCGAATAGTCGCTTATGGGATAATTGACAGCGTTACTCACGAGGAATTGCAATGGCGAGTGTAAAACTTGGCTTACATACCATTCGCGTTGGAAATATATTCTGCATCGGCCGCAATTACGCCGCGCATGCCGCCGAGCTGGGCAATGCGGTAGAGGCGGAGCCGCTGGTTTTTCTGAAGCCGACTTCCGCTTTATTGGATGAGGCGTCCGCGATTGCCTTGCCGGACTATTCCAACGACGTTCATCACGAGTGCGAGCTGGTGGTTTTGATCGGCAAGGGCGGGGACAATATCGCCGCTGAAAATGCGCTCTCGCATGTTTCCGGCTATGGCATCGGCCTGGACCTGACTGCCCGCGACGCGCAAAGCGAAGCGAAGAGCAAGGGCCACCCGTGGACCAAGGCCAAAGGCTTCCGCGGCGCGGCCTGCGTGTCCGCGATGGTGCCGGCGGCGCGGGTCGACGATCCTCAGCGGTTGAAGTTCGAGCTCCGCGTGAATGGACAACTGCGGCAGAGTGGCGACGCGAGTCTGATGTTGTTCCCAGTGGCCGAACAGATCAGTTATTTGTCCCGCGTGTATGGGTTGTCCGACGGCGATTTGCTTTTCACCGGCACGCCGGAAGGCGTGGCCCGCATCCAGAGCGGCGACGCGCTGGATCTGAATCTGTTCGGCCAGGTGTCGGCGCATTGGAAGGTGGCGTGATGGCGCGCGAAGAGTTGGACGACGGCAAGGTCCGTCTGGATAAATGGCTGTGGGCGGCGCGTTTCTTCAAAACCCGCCAGTTGGCGCATGAAGCGCTGGAGCTGGGCCGGGTGCTGGTCAATGGCGACCGGGTCAAGGCCTCGCGCATCGTAAAAGAAGGCGATCAGCTGTTTCTGCGACTGAATCAGCTGGAGTACAACGTAGAGGTGCTGCAACTCGCCACGCAACGCCGGCCGGCCAAGGAGGCGGTTCTGATGTATCGCGAGGACGAAGCCTCCATCGCCGCGCGCGAGGAGCGCAGGCTGCTGCTCAAGGCCGATCACGCCAGCTTCCCGCATGGCGAGGGGCGGCCCACCAAGAAGGCCAGGCGCGAAATCTCGCGCTTCAAGTCGTCGTTTTAGCCGCCTGACGCGGCGCCGGTCCGGCCTGGCGCCGGACTGCGTAACAATAGAAAGATAATAAATGCAGTCGCTGTTGCCGTTCGCCGGGTTCTACTTCACTTATTTCACCTTCCAGGGCATGTTCAGCCCCTTCTGGGGCTTGTATCTGGAGTCCTTGTCCTTCAGCGCCATGCAAATCTCGGTGCTGATGGCGCTGTCCACGCTGGCGCGCATCATCGCCCCGGGTTTCTGGGGCTGGCTGGCCGACAAGAGCGGGCGCCGCCGCAACATCATCATCAGCACCTCCATCCTGTCTGCCGCCAGCTTCAGCCTGGTTGGCGTCCACCATGGTTTCTGGTGGGTGTTCATCAGCTTGGCGGTATCGCATTTCTTCTGGGTGGCCGCGCTGCCGCTGGTTGAAGCCAGCACGGCTTATCTCACGCGCGAAAACCCTGGCCGCTACAGCCGGGTGCGGGTCTGGGGCTCGATCGGTTTCGTTTGCCTGGCGGCGGGCGGCGGCTATTTGCTGGATTGGTGGGGGATAGGCGCGACGCCGTGGATCGCCTCCGCCTTGCTGGGCGGCGTGGCGCTGGTGGCTTGTTCTGTGCCGGAAGTGAAACCGGTCAGCCGCAACAAGCAGGCGGGGCCCATCTGGGCGACTCTGAAGAAACCGGCGGTGCTGGCACTGTTCGCCTGCTGTTTTCTGCAGGCTTTCGCCCATGGTCCGTATTACACCTTTTATTCCTTGGGCTTGAAGCAGTTCGGCTATGACAAGGCGGCTGTCGGGGTCTTGTGGGCCCTGGGCGTGACTTTCGAGGTCGGCGTGTTCATGTTGATGCCGCGCATCATGCGCCGTTTCGGCCTGGAAACGCTGATGCTGGTTTCATTGTTGGCCGCCGTGCTGCGTTTTGGCGTGATCGCCACCTGTTTGCCGGTGCCGGCGCTGGCCGCCGCCGCGCAAGCGCTGCACGCGCTCACTTACGCGCTGCACCACGCGGCGTCTATCGGTCTGATCAACCGCATGTTCGACGAGCAGCACCACGGTCGCGCCCAGGGCCTGTACATCATCGCTTCCTTTGGCTTGGGCGGCAGCGGCGGCGGCCTGATCGGCGGCCTGGTCTGGCCGCACGGCGGCGTGCTGCCTACCTTCGCCATGTCTGCCTGCGCAGCCTTGATTGGCGTGCTTGTTTGTTTGCGGTGGTTGAAGCCTGGATATCAGAAGAGCAAGTGATGATGAACGATACGCCGCAACAGGCGCTGGATGGTTACAAGCAAGCCTTGGCTACGCATGATTGGCGCCAAGTGGCGCCGTGGCTGCATGAGAACGCTTGTTTCGTGTTTTCCGATGGCACCTTCAAGGGCAAGGCGGCGGTGTGCGAGGCCATCCGCCAGACCTTTGAATGGATACGCGGCGAGGACTATCGCATTTCCGATCTGCACTGGACCCATGTGGGAGAGGATTTCGCCGCCTGCGTCTACGCGTTTTCCTGGCGCGGGCTGGTCGATGGGCGGCCCGCGGAGGGGCGCGGGCGCGGCAGCTGCGCGTTGATCAAGGATGAGCAGGGTTGGCGGCTGTTGCAGGAGCACCTGGGGCCGCCGGCCGAGTCATAGCAGCATCACCAGCTTGAGTTCCGGCGCGTTGGCCGGCCGCAGCGTGATCTGCCGCTTGTGAAGCCGGCCTAGCGTCGGGTGATGGAAGGCGCGCTCGCCGCCTTCTCGCTCCAGCACGTCTTGCTGTTGCCATAGCCGGTCGAACTCCGCGCTGTCGCGGCGCAGCCGCAGCAGCATCTCCGCTGTTTCCGCATCGTCCAGTTGCTGGCCCAGGTCGGCCCGCAGCTCCGCCACGATGCGCCGCGCCCGTTCCGGCCAGTTGTCGAGGAAGGTCCGAGCCTCAGGCGTCAGGAAAATGAAGTCGAGCTGGCTGCGGCTGGCGTCCGGCTTGCCCAGCCAGTCGCAAAACAGTTCCGCCGCGGCCTCATTCCAGGCGGCGGCTGTCCAGCGGCGGTCCAGCACATAAGCCGGAATGGCGATGTGCGGCAGCATCTCCGCCAATATCTCCCGCGCTTGCGGATTGTCCTCGGCGCGCTTGTCCTTGGGGTTTTTCAGCCCTGCCAGATCAAACAAATAATCGGTTTCCGCGCCGGACAGCTGCAATGCGGCGGCCAGATGGCCCAGGGTGTGGGCGGAAACTGACTCGGTGCGGCCTTGCTCCAGCCAGGTCAGCCAAGTCGGGCTGATGCCGGCCAGCTGCGCGACTTCCTCGCGGCGCAGGCCCTTGGCGCGCCGACGCGCGCCGCTAGGCAGGCCGGCCTGCTGCGGGGTCAGCCGTTCTCTATGCGCTCGCAGGAAGGCGCCGAGCGGGGTGGAGGCGGTCGATTCCATGTTCTGATCCTGTTGGTTTTTATACCAGTATAACGGCTTATCTTGTAACAGGATCAAAGCTGGTCAAAGATGGGTGCAACGACGACCCGAGGACACGCAATATGAGCGCGCAAACCTTGTACGACAAACTGTGGAACAGCCATGTGGTGCGCCAGGAAGCGGACGGCACCGCGCTGCTGTACATAGACCGCCATCTGGTGCATGAAGTGACCAGCCCTCAGGCCTTCGAAGGCCTCAAACTGGCCGGCCGCCCGCTGTGGCGAGTGGATTCCGTGGTGTCCACCGCGGACCACAACACGCCCACCGACCATTGGGACCAGGGCATCCAGGACCCGATCTCGCGCCAGCAGGTGGAAACGCTGGACGCCAATATCAAGGCATTCGGTGCGTTGGCCTACTTCCCGTTCAAGGACAAGGGCCAGGGCATCGTCCACGTGATGGGGCCGGAGCAGGGTGCTACGCTGCCGGGCATGACCGTGGTGTGCGGCGACAGCCACACATCCACCCATGGTGCTTTCGGCGCGTTGGCGCACGGCATCGGCACATCTGAAGTCGAACACGTGATGGCCACGCAGTGCCTGGTGGCCAAAAAGTCCAAGAACATGCTGGTGCGCGTCGATGGCAAGCTGGGCGCGGGCGTCACTGCCAAGGACGTGGCGCTGGCCATCATCGGCAAAATCGGCACCGCCGGCGGCACCGGCTATGCCATCGAGTTTGGCGGCGAGGCGATCCGCAGCCTGAGCATGGAAGGCCGCATGACGCTGTGCAATATGGCGATCGAGGGCGGCGCGCGCTCCGGCCTGGTGGCAGTGGACGACAAGACCATTGAATACGTGAAGGGCCGTCCGTACGCGCCCAAGGCCGAGCAATGGGAGGCAGCCGCGGCTTACTGGCGCACTTTGCATTCCGACGAAGGCGCGCATTTCGACGCGGTGGTGGAACTGGACGGCGCGGCCATCCAGCCGCAGGTGACCTGGGGCACTTCTCCGGAAATGGTGACCGAGGTGGGCGGCAAAGTGCCCAATCCGGCCCGCGAGAACGACCCGGTGAAGAAGGCCGGCATCGAGCGCGCGCTGGCCTATATGGGCCTGCAGGCCGATACGCCGATAGACCAAATTTCGGTGGACGTGGTGTTCATCGGCTCCTGTACCAATAGCCGCATCGAAGACCTGCGCGAGGCGGCGGCAGTGGCCAAGGGCCGCCAGAAGGCCGCCAGCGTCAAGCAGGTGCTGGTGGTGCCGGGCTCCGGCCTGGTCAAGGCGCAGGCCGAGGCCGAGGGGCTGGACAAGATTTTCGTCGCCGCAGGTTTCGAATGGCGCGAGCCGGGCTGTTCGATGTGTCTGGCGATGAACGCCGACCGGTTGCTGCCGGGCGAGCGCTGCGCCTCCACCTCCAACCGCAATTTCGAAGGCCGCCAGGGCCAGGGCGGACGCACTCATCTGGTGAGTCCAGCGATGGCGGCGGCGGCGGCGGTGGCGGGGCACTTCGTCGACGTGCGCGGTTTTGCCGCCAGTTGAGTCGGTCGCGCGCATCGGGGCATGGGTCTGACGAAAACGCTGGGATTGCTTAGAATGTGTTTTTGTCAGATCGGCAGCTCGGCTGCCACCCGAATGGAGCGCATCACATGAGAAAAGAGATGGTTTGTCTGAGCCTGGCCCTGCTGCTGGGCGGCTGCAATACCGTGCAAGGCATCAAGGCCGACGCCAAGGAAGGCGGGCAGGCGGTGGGCCACGGTTTGCAGAAGGCTGGACAGGCGATCGGCAACGCGGTGGAAAAAGGCGGCGAAGCGATCAAGCGCACCGCCGAGTAACCCCGCGTTATCCTGAACAGGGAGCGCAATATGAAAGCATTCACCACTTTGCAGGGCCTGGCCTGTCCCTTGGACCGGGCCAATGTCGACACCGACGCCATTATCCCCAAGCAGTTTCTGAAGTCGATCAAGCGATCCGGCT
The DNA here is from genome assembly GCF_024207115.1 of Chromobacterium sp. IIBBL 290-4. NCBI lineage: Bacteria > Pseudomonadati > Pseudomonadota > Betaproteobacteria > Neisseriales > Chromobacteriaceae > Chromobacterium > Chromobacterium sp. IIBBL 290-4. The sequence continues at coordinate 4,276,546 of NZ_CP100128.1, read as the reverse complement.
TCGGCCCCAATCTGTTCGACGAATGGCGTTATCTGGACCACGGCGAGCCGGGCATGGACAACAGCCAACGCCCGCTGAACCCGGACTTTGTGTTGAATCAGCCGCGCTATCAGGGCGCGCAGGTATTGCTGGCGCGCGAGAACTTCGGCTGCGGCTCCAGCCGCGAGCACGCGCCGTGGGCGCTGGACGATCAAGGCTTTCGCGTGGTGATCGCTCCCAGCTTCGCCGACATCTTCTTCAACAACTGCTACAAGAACGGCCTGCTGCCCATTGTGCTGGCGGCTGACATTGTCGACCAATTGTTTCAGGAGTGCGAGGCGACGCCGGGCTACAGTCTGAAAGTGGACCTGGCGGCGCAGACGGTGTTCACGCCGTCAGGCCAGGCCTTCCTGTTCGATATCACCGAGCATCGCAAGCACTGCCTGCTGGGCGGCCTGGACGAAATCGGCCTGACCTTGCAGCATGCGGATGAGATCAAAGCTTTCGAAGCCAAGCGGCGCGCAGAACAGCCCTGGCTATTTGCCTGATAGGGTTCATGCATAGGAGGTTGCGAAATGGGACAGCGTTATCTGGAGCTCAAGGATTCGCATCGCGAGTTTATTGCCGGGCAGAAACTGTTTTTCGTCGCCACCGCCATGCAGGATGGTTTGGTGAGCCTGTCGCCCAAGGGTATGGATTCATTGCGGGTGCTGGGGCCGCGGCAAGTGGCTTGGCTGAATGTCACCGGCAGCGGCAACGAGACGGCCTGCCATATCGAACACAGCCCGCGCATGACTTTGATGTTCTGCGCGTTCGAAGGCAAACCGTTGATCCTGCGCCTGTATGGACAGGCGCGGGCAATTCATCACGGAGACCCGGATTGGCCCGATTATTACGGCCTGTTCGAGCCCTTGCCCGGCGCGCGGCAAATATTTCTGCTGGATGTCGAGCTGGTGCAGTCTTCTTGCGGCATGTCGGTGCCTTGCTATCAATATCTGGGTGAGCGGGAGCAGTTGAACGACTGGGCCCGCGCCAAAGGCGAGGCCGGTATTCGCGACTATTGGCGAAACCGCAATGGCGTGAGCCTGGATGGCCTGCCGACCGGCATCCTGGAAAAAAGCGGATGGGCAAGCGTGGATGAAACCAGCCAGTCGTGAGGATGGACGAGGGCCGGTAGCCGCGGCTCGGAGCGGCTGGATGGCCTGGCTGCATCGCCATCCGCTGGCGGCGTTCTCGCTGCTGGGGCTGAGTTTTTTGCTGTTCGGCGCGGGCACGGTCAACCTGGCCCTGCTGCTGCAGCTGAATTTGAAATTATGGCTGGATGTGGGCTGGCTGGCGGCGATGGATGGCGCGCTGCGCCAGCTGGGCGAATTGCTGCTGTCCGGCTACGCCGCGATGGCGGCCTACATCGTGTTCAAATGTTGCGAAAAGGCGCTGGTCGAGCGGCTGACACGACAGAAGTGAAGGCTGAGTGAGCGTGCCGGCATTTAGCAGAGCAGTGAGGCTTCATTATTAAACACATGGGTACCGTCCTTTTCAGTTTTGCGGCGCGTTCGGTATAAACGCATCGCCTGGAGAGGGTATGAACTCATATGCATGGGCCTGGCTGGTTTTGTCAGCCAGCATCGCCGTCGAGATCGCCGGCACGCTTGCCTTGCGTCAAAGCCAAGGTTTTAGTCGCATGGTTCCAGCGGTGTATTGCGGCGCGTGCTATGTGGCAGCTGTTTGGTTGATGGGTATCGCGTTGCGGCGGTTGGATGTGGGTGTGACCTACGCGGTTTGGGCCGCCGGCGGCACGGCGGGAACCGCTGTGATGGGAATGTGGCTGTACAACGAGCCTTATGCAGTGAGTCGCCTGCTGGGCTTGAGTTTGATCGTAATTGGCGTGGCTGTGCTGAATTGGCAGGGACCACATGCATAAAAGAGACTGCAAGCCTGGCGCGAGCGCAAGGGATGCATGTTTGCAAAGGATAAATCATGAAGATCGCCATTCTGCCCGGTGACGGCATCGGTCCGGAAATCATCGCCCAGGCCGAGCGCGTGCTGGACGTGCTGCGCCAAGACGGCCTGAAAATCGAGACCGAGCACGCGCCCCTGGGCGGCGCCGCTTACGACCAATACGGCGCGCCGTATCCGGAAGCCACGCAGAAGCTGGCGCGCGAGGCCGACGCGGTGCTGCTGGGCGCGGTGGGCGGACCGCAATACGACAAGCTGGACCGTCCGCTGCGGCCTGAGCGCGGTCTGCTGGCCATCCGCAAGGACCTGGGCCTGTTCGCCAATCTGCGCCCAGCCATCCTGTACCCGGAACTGGCCAATGCCTCTACCTTGAAGCCGGAAGTCGTGGCCGGGCTGGACATCATGATCGTGCGCGAACTGACCGGCGACATCTATTTCGGCCAGCCGCGCGGCATCGCCGTCAATGAGCTGGGCGAGCGCGAGGCCTACAACACCATGCGCTATAGCGAAAGCGAGGTGTGCCGGATCGCCCATGTGGCTTTCGGCATCGCCATGAAGCGGGGCAAGAAGCTGTGTTCGGTGGACAAGGCCAATGTGCTGGAGACCACCGAGTTCTGGAAAGAAATCATGATAGACGTGGCGCGCGAGTACCCGCAGGTGGAGCTGTCGCACATGTATGTCGACAACGCCGCGATGCAGCTGGTGCGCAATCCGAAGCAGTTCGACGTGATGGTCACCGGCAATATCTTCGGCGACATCCTGTCCGACGAGGCTTCCATGCTGACCGGCTCCATCGGCATGCTGCCGTCTGCATCGCTCGACCAGAACAACAAGGGCCTGTACGAGCCCAGCCACGGCTCGGCGCCGGATATTGCCGGCCAGAACCTGGCCAACCCGCTGGCCACCATCCTGTCCACCGCCATGATGCTGCGTTACAGCTTTGGTCAGGAAGCCGCTGCCCAGCGCGTGGAAAATGCGGTGAAGAAGGTGCTGGCCCAGGGCTATCGCACCGGCGACATCTACGAGGCGGGTTGCGAGAAGGTCAGCTGCTCCAGGATGGGCGACGCGGTGATCGCCGCGCTGTAAATTTGCGGCGGTTCGACATGAAAGCGGGCGGGTCTTGGACCTGCCCGTTTTGCTTTTCTTCTCGGAATTCTCAGTGCTAAGCAATCTTTTCCTTAATAGTGATATGCTTGTGGTATTTCTTGGCTGGGCGGCGGCTTGACCGCCTAATCACGGATGGGGAGAAAACTGTGACGCAGGGAGTTCGTTCTTCGCAAGTGTGCATATTGGGCAGCGCCGAGCCGGGATCACCGGCATACGATTTGGCCGCGGCGGCCGGCGAGAGGCTGGCCGCGCTTGGCGTGACCTTGATCAGCGGCTGCGGCAGCCCGGCGACCCGCGTCGCCGCGGAACGCGCCGTGCAGGCAGGCGGGCAGGTCGTGAGCATCACTCCTCAAGATCAGATGCCTTCGTCCGACTGGCCGGCGACGGTTGTGATTCCCTGCGGCATGGGCGATGCGCGCAACCTGCTGATGGCCTTGGCCGGCGATGCCTGCATCGTGATAGGCGGCCGCGCGGGCACCATTTCCGAGGTGTGCCTGGCCTGGCTGCATAAACGCCCTTTGTTGCCGCTGGTGGGTTGCGGCGGCTGGTCCGACCGCTTGCCGTCGAATCCGCCCGATGAGCGGCGCAATTCGCCGATTCTGCCCTGGGCTTCCATCGCGGAGCTTGAGCGGCAGTTGAGTCATCTTGAGCTGATCCCTGCCGTGTGAGGCCTTGGCTTGCCCATGGCGCGGCAGTGTGCAGCCGCGCTAAATCTGTTGTTCTGATGAATTTCACAATAAAAACGATAAGCCCCATTGCCTGACATCGTGCCGCGCTGCACAATGGGGTAAGAAAAATTTAATCGTTGCCTTGCGCAAGACGAGGCGCGATTCACGAATCGGACTTAGGACAGACTCGGGAGAATTCCAGTGAGAGTAGGCTTTGTAGGTTGGCGCGGCATGGTCGGTTCCGTGCTGATGCAACGGATGCGCGAAGAAAACGACTTTGCCGTGATCGACGAACCGGTGTTCTTCACCACGTCCAATGTCGGCGGCAAAGCGCCGGATATCGGCCGCGACGTGCCGCCGTTGAAAGATGCTTCCAGCATCGACGAGCTGAAGGCGATGGATGTCATCATCACCTGCCAGGGCGGCGACTACACCACCGAGGTCTACGGCAAGCTGCGCGCCGCCGGCTGGAAGGGCTACTGGATCGACGCCGCTTCCACGCTGCGCATGCAGGACGACTCCATCATCATTCTGGACCCGGTCAACCGCGAGCTGATAGACCAGGGGCTCGCCAATGGCGTCAAAGACTTCATCGGCGGCAACTGCACCAACTCCATCATGCTGATGGGCATGAACGGCTTGTTCCGCGAAGGCTTGGTCGACTGGGTGTCGTCGATGACCTACCAGGCGGCTTCCGGCGGCGGCGCCAACCACATGCGCGAACTGCTCAAGGGCATGGGCGCGATTCACGCGTCGGTTTCGGAAGAGCTGGCTACGCCGTCTTCGGCCATTCTGGAAATCGATCGCAAGGTGGCCGAGTCCATCCGCGAGGATGTGCCGACCGAATTCTTCGGCGCGCCGCTGGCTGGCGGCCTGATCCCGTGGATAGACAAGCAGCTGGACAATGGCCAATCCAAGGAAGAGTGGAAGGGCCAGGCCGAGGTCAACAAGATTCTCGGCACCGCCAGCGTGATTCCGGTGGACGGCCTCTGTGTCCGCATCGGCGCGATGCGCTGCCACAGCCTGGCGCTGACCGTGAAGCTGAAGCAAGACCTGCCGCTGGAAGAGATCGAAGCCATCATCAAGTCCGGCAACGACTGGGTGAAGTGGGTGCCGAACGAGCGCGACATCTCGGTGAAGGAGCTGACCCCGGCCGCCATCACCGGCGGCTTGGAAGTCGGCGTCGGCCGCGTGCGCAAACTGAATATGGGCGGCGAGTATCTTTCCGCCTTCGTGATCGGTGACCAACTGCTGTGGGGCGCGGCCGAACCGCTGCGCCGCATGCTGCGTATCCTGATCGCCCGTTGACGGGTAGAATAGCGCCAAGCCTGGACCCGGCACAGCCGGGTCTGACAGAATCAAAGGGCACCTCGGTGCCCTTTTGCATTGCAATGCCGGCGCGCCGATGCGGCCGGCGGTAACGATAGGAACAAGATATGTCGACTTCTCTGCAAATCGCCGTGGTGGGCGCAACCAGCCTGGTAGGCCAGGCCGTGCTGGAACTGCTGGCCGAACGCAACTTCCCGGCGGCCCGCGTGTTCGCGGTGGATAGCGCCGAGCAGGACGGCAGCACCGTTTCGCTGGGCAATCTGGAGCTAGATGTGCACCTGGTGGACGAGTTCAATTTCGAGAACGTCGGCCTGGCCATCTTCGCCGCCGGCGGCGACATTTCGCGCCAGTATGTTCCGCAAGCGCGCGACGCCGGCGCCGCGGTGGTGGATTTCAGCTCCGCCTTCCGCAATACCGAGGGCGTGCCGCTGGTGGCGCCCGCCATCAACGCGGCGGCGCTGGAAGATCTCGGCCGCGCGCCGCTGGTTTCGGTGCCCAATTGCACGGTGACGCCGCTGGCGCTGGCCCTGGCGCCGCTGCTGCCGCTGGGCGTGAAACGGGTGTCGGTTTCCACTTACCAGGCTGTGTCCGGCAGCGGCCAGAAGGCGATGGAGGAAATGGCGGACCAGACCACCGCGCTGTTCTCCCAGCGCGACGCCGAAACTCATGTGTACTCCAAGCGCATCGCTTTCAACGTGCTGCCGCTGATCGGCGAAATCGATGAAAACGGCGAATCCGAGGAAGAAAAATCGGTGCGCGAAGAAACCGCGCGTCTGCTGGATATTCCGGCCGACATTATCGAGGCGTCCTGCGCCCGCGTGCCGGTATTCTTTGGCCATAGCTGGTCGGTTCAAGTCGAACTGCATGGCGAGTTTGATCTCGAGCAATTGAAAAATCGCCTCAAGGCCGCAGGATTGCAAGTCGTCGGCAAAGACCAGCACGGCGGTTATGTTTCGCCGATGGAGGCCACCGGCAATGAGAGTGTCTGGATCAGCCGTTTGCGTTGCCGCGGCCAAGTGGCGAGTTTCTGGATTTCGGCGGATAACGTAAAAGCCGGCGCGGCGATTCATTGCGTGCGCATCGCCGAATTGTTGGCGAATCCCAGCGCTTTGAATTGATGGAAAAGGCCGGCGCAAAGGCCGCTTGGCAATTGTATGAAATCTAGCTATGCGGGTAGAGAACGCCTAAGATTGGAACAGTTGCCCATCGGCCTTTCGCCGGTTCGCGCAAAAAAACAACGACACAATGCCGGAAGGTAGAGAGTGATAAATCTGGGAAAGCTCAAGATTGGCGTTTTTCTGGTCGCGTTGGCGTGTTCTGCGCAGGCGTTGGCTGGCTTGGGGAAGATTTATGTCCGCTCCAATCTTGGAGAATTCCTGAAGGCGGACATTGAAATGACGGGTGTGCCGGCGGGGGAAATGGACGCGGTGCGCGTCGGCTTGGCCGGTATCGAGACGTTTCAGAATCTGAATGTCGAATACAGCGCCATTTTATCTTCGCTGCGTTTTGCGCTCAGCCCCAACGCCAAGGGCGCGTTGATCCGGGTGAGCTCGGTGCAGCCTATCAACGACCCGTATCTGCGTTTTGTCGTGGAGGCGAAGGCGCCGTCCGGCCGCTCTGTGCGCGAGTATACCGTTCTGCTTGACCCTGCCAATTACGGTCCCAACGGGCAGCGCATCGTGCAGGATGTGCCCAGCTACGCCGATGACAATCAGACCGGACGATATCAGGCATCCGCCAGCACAGCGAAAGCAGCGCCGGCAACGCCTGCGACGTTGACAGTCAAGGCCGGCGCCACGCTGCGCGCTTTGGCGATGCGCGTCAAACCCAAAGGCGCGACGCTGCGCCAAACCATGGCCGCGCTGGTGCAGGCCAATCCGGACGCATTCTCCGGCGATCTCAATCATCCGCAGGCGGGCAGCGTGCTGAAGGTGCCTTCCGCGCGCAAGACCCGCGCCTTGAGCGCTCAGCAAGTGGCCGGCATCCTGGGCGAGCCGGCGCCCGCGCAGCAGCCGGCCGACGGCGCCCAGCCCGGCAAGGGCGGCGATGTCCTCAAGCTGCCTCCGGGCGATGGCGACAACGCTCGTCTCAACGACTTGCAAAAACAAATCAATGACCGCGAAAAGGCGCTGCAGGATGCGACCAGCCGGATAAGCGCGCTGGAGCAGCAACTGAAAGCGATGCAACAATCCGGCATGGCGCCGCGTCCGGCAGCGATGCCGGCATCCGCGCCCATGCCGGAGGTGAAAATGGCGGCCAGCGCCCCGGCTCCGGCCGCCAGCGCGCCGATTCCCGCGCCCAAACCCAAGGTCGAGCCGCCGCGCGCCGCGCCCAAGCCCGCGCACGTGGTGCCGCCCTTGCAGCCCCCACGGCAGTCCATGCTGGACAAGCTGATGGACAATCTGCCGCTGGTCGGCGGCGGCACGGCCGCGGTGGGATTGCTTGGCCTGCTGGGCTTCATGATCGCTCGTCGTCGCAAATCTTCTGCCGCGTCCGATCTGGCCAGTGCGACGCTCAGCCGCTCGACCGTGACCGGGCATGGCCCCAACACGGTGGGCGGCTCCCATTCCTTCATGAGCAATTTCACTCAGGCGGCAGGCGCCATCGATGCGGGCGAGGTCGATCCGGTCGCGGAGGCCGAGGTCTACATCGCGTATGGCCGCGACCAGCAGGCTGAGGAAATCCTCAAGGACGCATTGCAAAAAGACCCATCCCGCCATGAGGTGCGGATGAAGTTGCTGGAGATTTACGCGACGCGCGCGGATGTCGGCAATTTCGAACGCTTGGCGAAGGAAATGCACGCAGCCTTCGATGGCCAGGGCGTGTTGTGGGCCAAGACGGCATCGCTGGGTCGCGGCATCGATCCGGAAAATCCGCTGTATCAAGTGTCCGAAGAGGAGCTGCAGCCGGTGGAGGCGCGCTCCATCGATCTGGATCGCGAGTTGTTCGGCTCCGATGCCGAAATGCTGCTTTCCGGCGAAGCCGCCGAGCCGCCGCCGGCCGCGGAGATGCCTCAAGAAGAGGATCCTTTGGCTGCGCTGTTCGATACGCCTGTCGGAGAGACGGGCGGCGCGTCGGCCGAGCCGCCAGCGCTCGACTTCGATCTGGAGTCAGCCTTGCAAAACGCGATTGAGGCGGCGCCCGCGCCAGCCCCGGCCGCAGAGGCTGCCGAAACCAATCTGTTGGATTTTGATTTCAATCTGGATGAGCCAGCGGCGGAGGCCAAACCGGCTGAAGCCGCGGAGGCGGGAGGGTTGGAGTCTTTGTACGAGGACATGGCTTCGGTCGACAACCCGCCGGCGGATGACGCTGGTTTGCAGAGCGCGCCGCCGGGATCGATGGATGATCCGCTCTCCACTAAGCTGGACCTCGCGAAAGTCTATCTGGACATGGGAGATAGAGAAGGCGCGAGTGAGGTCTTGCAAGATTTGCTAGGAGAAGCGCAGGGCGCGCTCAAGCAAGAGGCGCAGGCTTTGCTTGACAAGATAGGCGTTTGATTTCGCGCGGGCGGGCATGCGGCTATGGCCAAGACGCTCTGCTGGGCAGGGTTTCGGTATGCCGCATGTTTTGCTTTCTTGATTTTGCAACCTATCTTAATAAATGATATGAGTGGTTTGGCTGGTGGAACCGCTTGTCAATTTAAAGCGTCGCGGGTTAAATCGCAGTGAGTGAGAGATAGGCGCGCGCTTGTCTTTATTCGGATGCGAAGCGCGGACGATGGCAATGAATGGCCGTCGCCGGCGCGGATGTGGCTGAGCGGCAGTAAAACATTCAAGCAAATTCTGGTTGGGGAAGTCCACGATGGCTGCAAATTTTCGCTTGGCAAATCTGGCCTTGCTTCTGGCTAGCTTGGGAGGGGTATCCATCGCCCATGCGGGGCTGGGGGCCATCAAAGTATTGTCCGCGGATGGCGAGGCTTTTGCCGCGGAAATCCCGATAGTCGATGAAAACATCGATGATTACGCGCTTGCCGGTCTGGCGGATAGAAACAATTACCCCTTGCTGTCTCCTTATAGCGGCTCCGCCGAGGCGCTGCGTTTCAGCGTGATCAAGCGCGGCGATGGCCATATTCAGAAAGTGCTGGTCAAAGGCCCCGCCAGCTTTTCGGAGCCGCTGCTGAAGTTCGCGGTTGAGGTGAATTGGCCTGGCGGCAAGCTGGTGCGCGAATTCGAGGTGGACTACCGTCGCGATGGCCCGCGCAACAAGTCCCCGCAACCTCAAGGCGACGGCGAGAGCAAGCAGCATGTCGCGACGCCCGATCAGACCAGCCGCCTGGACGGTTCGGCATTGAGCGATTTGCGGGTGAGCTCCCGCTTGGGCGAGCCTTTATTGGCCGAGCTGTCTTTGCTGGGCAATAGCTTCGATCTGGCCGAACAACTGCAAATCAACATCGTGCCGGACACCTCGGCCGGCGGCGGCAAGGATTTGCTGCGCCAGGTTGCTTCCATCGGTTACCAGATTGACCGCGGCATTGACGGCCGCAGAGTCTTGCAGCTGGTTTCGACCGTCCCGATCACCTTGGCCAACCTGGGCTTCAGGATCGAAGTCCGTTCAGGGAATGTGCAAGCGCAGAAATCCTATCGCCTGATGCTGGATGGCTCTTCCGATCGTTTGGCCAGCGCATCCGCGCCGGCCGCGCAGGAGGAAAGCAAAACCGTTCAGGCCGCGGCGCCCAAGGCGGCGACGGCCGAGGCTCCTAAATCGAGCGGGCAGCCGTCCGCCGCTTCGACTGAGCCGGTCAAGGCCTATCAAGTGCGCGCGGGGGATAGCCTGTCGGCCATCGCCATGCGCGTGCACGGGCACGATAAAGGCGAAGATGTGGCTGGCAAGCTGCTCAAGGACAATCCTGACGCTTTTATCAATGGCAACCCCAATCGCTTGCTTGCAGGCGCGAAGCTGAGCTACCCGGCGCGTTGGCAGTTGAAAGAAGCAGCCCGCGAGCAAGTCAAGCCTGCCGGCGAGGCAAAGGCAGGCAAGGCCGAGGCGAAGCCGGGCAATATGGCCAAGCTGTTGGCGGAGGGGGGCAAGGAGGCTGGTTTAAGCGCCGCGGATGAGGCGAAACCTGCGGAAACGCATGCGCCCGCCAAAAAAGAGGCCAAGCCCGCCGTCAAAATGGAAGCCAAGCCGGTTGCGGCGGCTGTGCCGGCCAAGCCGTCCGCGTCCTCTCCGGCAGCCTTGGCTGCGGAAAAGCAGATGCGGGACAAACTGGCCAAGCAGGATCAGGCATTGAAGGACACGGAGCAGCGCACCAAGGCGCTGGAGGATCAAATCCGCGCCATGCAGCAGAGCAAGCCCGCGGCGCCGCAAGCCGCGCCGGCGCCTGCCGCGATGGCATCGACCGCGCAGTCCGCGCCGGTGAATGCCTTGGCCAGCAAGATCGCCGCCGAGCAGAAGCCCGCGGCGCCGCCTGCCAGGCCGGAACCGAAACCGGCGGCTTCGTTGCCGGCTACCCTGCCGATGAAGAAAGAAGAGCAAGCCAAGGCCCCGGCCATGGCCAAGGAGCAGCTCGCTTCCGCGCCGCCGGTGGTCGTGCCTGTCGCCAAACCGATCGCGCCGCCTATGGAGACGCATCCGGCCGCGATGAAGCATGAGGTCAAACCGCAGCCGGCCAGCGGCGTGGTGGATGACGCGTTGGCAGTGCTGAGCGACAAGGACGTGCTGATCAAGCTGGGCGGCGGCGCCGCCGCGGTCGCCTTGGTGGCATTGCTGCTGATGCGGCGCAAGCGCGGCGCGGCGGTCGCCGATGATGAGGGCGGCGCGACGGGCGAGGCCGGGGGCGAGGCGAAGAAAGCCGCGCGCCTTTCCCTGGGGCCGCTGACTTCCCTGATGAGTTCGCTGAAGAAAAGTGATGGCATCGATCTGGGGTCGGTGGACGTCATGGCGGAGGCGGAGGTCTATCTGGCATACGGCCGCGACGATCAGGCCATACTGATATTGCGCGAGGGGCTGGACAAGGAGCCGATGCGGCAGGATTTGCGCTACAAGCTGCTGGAGGTGCTGGCCTCGCAACCCGACAAGGAAGAGTTCCTGAAAGAGGTTGCCGTTACCAAGGGCATGTTCAATAAGGACAGCACGATGTGGATGAGGGTGTGCGAGCTGGGCCGCAATGAAGTGCCCGGCCACCCCTTGTTCGACGCGCTTGAGCCTGCGGCGCCATCGCGCTCTCTTGCGCCTGAGCCCGCTCCGATATTGACTGCGCCGGCTCGCCGGCCGGAACCGGTGCTGGAGGCGGAGTTGGCTGCGCCCTTATCGGCCCCTGCCGCCGCGCCCAGCGCGCCTGTGGGAGGGGAGGATGAGGAGAAAATGGCCTTGGCCAAGCTGTATATGGAAATGGGCGACAAGGAAACCGCTGAAACGCTGATGCGGGAGGCAAGGCAGGGGCGATGAGTCGAATTCAAGCCTGACTATTGAATGGCGCTGTCCGATCGGGCGGCGCCATTTGCTTTTGTATTGCCAAGGGCGTGGCGCAAACCGGGCCGGATAGGATAAAGTGGGCGTTTTACGGCTCCGGAGCCGATGACTCTGGAGAGGAATGCAGATTGGAACACGCAGGAATGAGAATCGCGCTCGGCATCGAGTATGATGGCCGGGCTTTCGCGGGCTGGCAGTCGCAGCCGCACGGCAACACGGTGCAGGACATCCTGAATCAGGCCTTGGGGCGCATCGCGGGCAATAAGGCAATTGTCACGCTGGCGGCGGGCCGCACCGATGCGGGCGTGCATGCCGCGATGCAAGTGGTCCACTTCGATACCGATGCTACGCGCCCGCTGAATGCCTGGGTACGGGGCGTCAACGCCTTGCTGCCGCCGGAAATCGCCGTGGTGTGGGCCAGGCAGGTGGAGCAGGACTTTCATGCGCGTTTTTCCGCGTTTTCTCGCAGCTACAGTTATTTCCTGCTGACGCATCCGGTGCGTTCCTGTCTGCTGGCCGGGAAGGTGGGCTGGTATCACCAGGCGCTGGATGTGGAGGCGATGCGCGAGGCGGCGTCGCGCCTGCTGGGCCGGCACGATTTTTCCAGCTTCCGCGCCTCGGAGTGCCAGGCCAAATCGCCGGTCAAGGATCTGCAGCAGCTGGATATCGTGGAGGAGCACGGCCTGCTGCGCTTCGATCTGAAAGCGGACGCATTTCTGCACCATATGGTGCGCAATATCGTCGGCGCATTGCTGTATGTCGGCAAAGGCGCATTGAGCGCGGATGACATGCAGGCGCTGCTTGGCGCGCGGGACAGAACCAGCGCGCCGCCCACCTTCATGCCGGATGGTCTTTATCTGACCGGCGTGGGTTATCCGGAACATTTTGGCCTGCCGACGCAATGCGAGCCTGGCAGGCTGCGCCTGCGCTGAGCGGCGGAAACACAAGGAGCGAGGGTGATCAGGGTCAAGATTTGCGGCATTACCCGTCCCGATGACGGCGTCGAAGCGGCTCGCCTGGGCGCGGATGCGATAGGCTTGGTGTTCTACGACAAAAGCCCGCGCAGCGTCTCCATCGAGCAGGCGCGCGCGGTCATCGCCGCGCTGCCGCCATTTGTCAGCGTAGTGGCCTTGTTCGTCAATCCGGCTCGCGAATGGGTGGACGAGGTCTTGTCGGCCTGCGCCATCGACATGCTGCAATTCCATGGCGAAGAGAGCGCGGAGTTTTGCCGCTCCTTTCATCGGCCTTATCTCAAGGCGGTGCGGGTCAAGCCTGGCGTCGATCTGCTCGAGTGGGCTGGCCAATACCCGGATGCCCGTGGCTTGTTGACCGACGCTTTTGTCGAAGGCGCGCACGGCGGCACCGGCGCGACCTTCGACTGGACGCTGTTGCCCGAGGGCCTGTCCTTGCCGCTGATCTTGTCCGGCGGCCTGGACGAACACAATATTATCGAAGCCGTACGCCGGGTGAAGCCGGCGGCGGTAGACGTTTCCAGCGGTGTGGAAGCGTCAAAAGGGATCAAAGTCGCCGCCAGAATGGCGGCCTTCATATCAGGAGCAAAGCATGGATCGGTATGATTTTCCGGATGCGCAAGGGCATTTCGGCCCTTACGGCGGAGTCTACGTCGCCGAAACCTTGATGGTGGCGCTGGACCAGTTGAAACAAGAATACGCTCGCGTGAAGGCCGATCCCACATTCTGGCGGGAGTTCCATCACGAACTGAAGCATTACGTAGGCCGCCCGAGCCCGGTTTATCACGCCAAGCGCTGGTCCGAACAGCTGGGCGGGGCGCAGATCTGGCTCAAGCGCGAAGACTTGAACCATACCGGCGCGCACAAGATCAACAACGCCATCGGCCAGGCCCTGCTGGCCCGCCGCATGGGCAAGAAGCGCGTCATCGCCGAAACCGGCGCTGGCCAGCATGGCGTGGCCACCGCCACGGTGGCGGCGCGCTACGGCATGGAGTGCGTGGTGTACATGGGCGCGGAGGACGTGAAGCGCCAATCGCCCAATGTGTTCCGGATGAAACTGCTGGGCGCCACCGTGGTGCCGGTGGAGTCCGGCTCCAAAACCCTGAAGGACGCGCTGAACGAAGCGATGCGCGACTGGGTGACCAATGTCGACTCCACCTTCTATATTCTCGGCACCGCCGCCGGCCCGCATCCTTATCCGATGCTGGTGCGCGATTTCGTATCGGTGATCGGCGACGAGGCCAAGGTGCAGATGCCCGAAGTGATCGGCCGTCAGCCGGATGTGGTGGTGGCTTGCGTGGGCGGCGGCTCCAACGCCATCGGCATGTTCTATCCCTATATCGACGTGCCCGGCGTGCGCATGGTGGGCGTAGAAGCGGGCGGCTACGGCATCGCCAGCGGCAAGCATGCCGCGCCGATTACCGCCGGCGCGAAAGTGGGCGTGCTGCACGGCTCCAAGAGCTATCTGATGCAGGACGAGGACGGCCAGATCATCGAAACCCATTCGGTGTCCGCCGGCCTGGATTACCCGGGCGTGGGCCCGGAGCATTGCCATCTGAAGGACATCGGCCGCGCCGAGTATGTGGCGATCAACGATGACGAGGCCTTGAGCGCTTTCCACGACTGCTGTCACCTGGAAGGCATCATCCCGGCGCTGGAGTCCAGCCACGCCTTGGCTTGGGCCGCCAAGGTCGCTCCGACCATGAGCAAGGATCAGGTCATCCTGGTCAACTTGTCCGGCCGCGGCGACAAGGACATCAATACTGTGGCCGGTCTTGCCGGCATTACGCTGTAAGGGGAGGCCGCATGTCACGCATAGAAAAACGTTTTGCCGAACTGGCGGGCAAGAAGGCCCTGATTCCGTTCATCACCGCCGGCGATCCGCAGCCGGGCCTGACCGTGTCCCTGATGCATGGGCTGGTGGAAGGCGGCGCCGACATCATCGAGCTGGGCGTGCCGTTTTCCGATCCGATGGCCGATGGCCCGGTGATCCAGCGCGCCTCCGAACGCGCGCTCAAGCACAAGGTGGGCTTGCGCCATGTGCTGGAAATGGTGGCCGAATTCCGTCGCGACGACGCCGTCACGCCGGTGGTGCTGATGGGCTATCTCAATCCGCTGTGCGCGATGGGTTTCGAAACTTTCGCGCAAAAAGCCAAGGCGGCCGGCGTGGATGGCGTGCTGACGGTGGACTGTCCGCCGGAAGAGGCGGCGGGGCTGCAGTCCGCGCTGGATGCACAAGGATTGGATACCGTTTTCTTGATCGCGCCCACCACGCCGCCGGAACGCGTGGAACAAATTGCTAAATTGGCCCGTGGTTACGTCTATTATGTTTCATTGAAGGGCGTAACCGGCGCCGGACATCTGGACATTGAGGATGTAGCGCGTAGAATTGCAGCCCTCAGACAGAAACTGCCTCTGCCGATAGGCGTGGGCTTCGGGATTCGCGACGCCGCGACCGCGAAGGCCATCTCCGCCGCCGCCGACGCGGTGGTGGTGGGCAGCAGGCTGGTTCAGGAGATCGAGGCGGCGACACCCGAAACTGCCAAAGAGCAGTTAACCCAACTGGTGGCCGAACTGAAGGCCGCCATCCGCTAGAACAATAGACGGGGCTTGCCCCGTCGCCATGCCGTCGGAGCGTTATCGTCCGGCGGCCAAGATTCAAGGAGTCAGCATGAGCTGGTTGAACAAGCTCCTCCCGCCGAAGATCAAGCGCGAGAACCGCGCCGACAAACCTTCGACGGTGCCCGAGGGGCTGTGGAGCAAGTGCCCGGAATGTGAAGCCGTACTGTATTACACCGATCTGGAAAGCAATTTGCAGGTCTGCCCGAAGTGCAATCATCACCATCCGCTGACAGCGCGCGAGCGTCTGAATTTGCTGCTGGATGCGGAAGGCCGCCGCGAGCTGGGCGAGGAGGTCAAGCCGGTCGACATCCTCAAGTTCAAGGACAACAAGAAGTATCCGGACCGCCTGAGCGCGGCCAAGAGCGACACCGGCGAGGACGACGCGCTGGTGGTGATGCAAGGCAGCATCCATTCGCTGCCGGCCGTGGTGGCCGCATTCGAATTCAAGTTCATCGGCGGCTCGATGGGATCTGTGGTGGGCGAACGCTTCGTGCGCGGCGTGCAAGCCGCGGTGGAGGCCAAGGCCCCGTTCATCTGCGTGGCGGCCTCGGGCGGCGCGCGGATGCAGGAAGGCCTGAACTCGCTGATGCAGATGGCCAAGACCAGCGCCGCGCTGCAATTGCTGACCGAGCATCAGTTGCCGTTTATTTCGGTGCTGACCGATCCGACCATGGGCGGCGTGTCCGCTTCCTTCGCCTTCCTGGGCGATGTGGTGGTGGCTGAGCCCAAGGCGCGCATCGGCTTCGCCGGCGCGCGCGTGATCGAGCAGACCGTGCGCGAAACGCTGCCGGAAGGTTTCCAGCGCGCCGAGTTCCTGCTGGAAAAGGGCGCGGTGGACATGGTTGTCGATCGTCGCGAGCTGAAGCGCAAGATCGCCGGCATGATTACCTTGCTGATGAAAGAGCCGGCGATCGTGTAATTGTCGCCAGGCTCAAAAATTAAACGCCGCGCTCGTCTGAGTCGCGGCGTTTTTGCTTAAATATTGAACAGCTTGGAATTTTCCTTTCAGATCATGCTTTTGCTAACCTTATCCACACTTTATCAGCAGGCTTGTCCTTGCTTGGCGTGAATAGTTCCGCCGGTTGAGTAAATTTTAATCAATGCGCGCAAGTTGTTATAAGTAAAGATAAATCTCCCGCTATCCCCGGCTTGTCCACAGCTTTGTTCCCTTTTGATGTGGATTTTGTTTGATATCGAAAATATTTACCCAGATTTGAGCAGGGCCAGGACCCAAGGGCAAAGGCAAGCGCCGCCCAGAAAAAAGCCCAAGCGCCAGGCTTGGGCTGTCGAAAGAGCGAGGCGCGCGGCTTATGCCTCCAGCGCTTCCAGCTGTTCCTGCACCTCCATCCACTCTTCCTCCACCGTTTCCAGGCGGCTGGCCACCTCGCCCTGGCGCTTGACGCTGTCGGCCATTTTCTGGCGATTGGCGTCGTCGTAAGCTTCGCTGGAGGACAAAAAGGTCTCCAGTTGCGTCTTCTCCTGGGTCAGCTTGTCCATTTCCTGCTCCAGCTTGGACAGGCGGTTCTGCAGCGGTTTGCGCTGCTTGGCCAGCTGCTGGCGGGCCTCCGCTTCCTGGCGCTTCTGCTCCTTGCGGTTGACGCCTTGGGCATCGCCGTCGGAGGGTTTGTCGGCTTCGGCCAGTTGGGCGATGCGCCACTGGCGGTAGTCCTCCAGATCGCCGTCAAACGCTTGAACCTTGCCGCCGCTGACCAGCCAGAACACGTCGGTGGTGGATTCCAGCAGGCTGCGGTCGTGCGATACCACGATCAGCGCGCCGCTGAAGTCCTGCAAGGCCAGCGTCAGCGCGTGGCGCATTTCCAGATCCAAGTGGTTGGTCGGTTCGTCCAGCAGCAAGAGATTGGGCTTTTGCCAGACTATCATCGCCAGCGCCAGCCGCGCCTTCTCGCCGCCGGACATCGGGCCGCAGGGGGCGGTGGCGTTGTCGCCGCGGAAGTTGAAGCCGCCGAGGAAGCTGCGCAGCTCCAGCTCGCGCGCGGTCGGCGCCAGCCGCTGCATATGCTGCAGCGGCGACTCGTCCGGCCGCAGCGTCTCCAGCGTGTGCTGGGCGAAGTAGCCTATTTTCAGCGTCTGCGCGTTGACGCGTTCGCCGGACAGCGGATCCAGGTCGCCGGACAGCAGCTTCACCAGCGTGGACTTGCCGGCGCCGTTGACGCCCAACAGGCCGATGCGCGCGCCGGATTCCACCGACAGGCTGATCTGCGACAGGATGATTTTGTCGCCATAGCCGGCATTGGCCGATTCCAGCTTCAGCAGAGGGTTGGGCAGGTTGTCCGGGCTGTCGAAATGGAAGTCGAACGGCGAGGACACGTGCGCCGGGGCGATGCGTTCCAGCTTTTCCAGCGCCTTGATCCGGCTTTGTGCCTGGGTGGCTTTGCTGGCTTTGGCCTTGAAGCGGTTGATGAACGATTCCAGGTGGGCGATCTGGCGCTGCTGTTTTTCGAATTCGCCCTGCTGGCGCGCCAGTTTTTCGGCGCGCATGGTTTCGAACTGGCTGTAGTTGCCGGTGTACAGCGTCAGGCTCTGATTGGCCACTTCCACGATGTGGCTGCAGATGCTGTCGAGGAAGTCGCGGTCGTGCGAGATCATCAGCAGCGTGCCGGGGTAAGACTGCAGCCAATCCTCCAGCCACAGCACCGTTTCCAGGTCCAGGTGGTTGGTCGGTTCGTCCAGCAGCAGCAGGTCGGAGCGGCACATCAGCGCCTGCGCCAGGTTCAGCCGCATGCGCCAGCCGCCGGAGAAGCTGGCAACCGGGCGCTGCTGGCCGGCCTCGTCGAAGCCCAGGCCGGTCAGCAGCTTGGCGGCGCGGGCCGGCGCGGAGTAAGCGTCGATATTGGCCAGCTCGCCGTGCAGATGGCCGATGGCGTTGCCGTCGTGCTTGTCTTCGGCGCTGGCCAGCTGGGCCTCCAGCGAACGCAGCTCCTTGTCGCCGTCCAACACGTAGTCGAGCGCGCTGCGCTCCAGCGCCGGGGTTTCCTGCGCCACGTGGGCCAGGGTCCAGTTGGGCGGAATCAGCGTGTCGCCGCCGTCGGCGTGCAATTCGCCCAGCAGCATGGCGAACAAGCTGGATTTGCCCACGCCGTTGGCGCCGGTCAGGCCGGCCTTGTAGCCGGGGTTCAGCGTCAGGTTGGCGCCGACCAGCAGCTCTTTCAGGCCGCGGCGCAGACTCAGGTTTTTCAGTTGGATCATATTATTCTGGCCGCCCGTTTGGCCGGGCGGCGGGTGAGTTCGGGTTAAACCGCCGGCAGGCTGGACAAGTCCCAGCGCGGCTTGATCATGAAGCTCTTGGCTTCCTCGGCGTATTTGGCGCGCATGGCGCCGGCGAAGGCGATCATCGCGCCGTTGTCGGTGCATAGCGCCAGCGGCGGATAGAAGACTTCAAAGCGCTTGCGCGCGGCGGCGTCGTTCAGCGCGGCGCGCAATTGCTGGTTGGCGCCGACGCCGCCGGCCACCACCAGCCGTTTCATGCCGGCCAGCTTCATCGCCGCCAGCGACTTTTTCACTAGTACTTCGACGATGGCTTCCTGGAAGGCGCGGCAAATGTCCATCCGCGCTTGTTCGTCAATTGCGCCGTTTTCGGCCTCTACTTGCTTCGCCAGCGTGAGCACCGCGGTTTTCAGGCCGGAAAAGCTCATGTCCAGATTGCCGGAGTGCAGCATCGGGCGGGGCAGGGTGAAGCGGTCCGGGCTGCCGGATTCCGCCAGCTTGGACAGCAGCGGGCCGCCGGGGTAGGGCAGGCCCAGCAGTTTGGCGGTTTTGTCGAAGGCTTCGCCGGCGGCGTCGTCCACCGTTTCGCCGAGGATTTCATAGTTGCCCACGCCGCGCACCGCCATCAGCTGGGTATGGCCGCCGGACACCAGCAGCGCCAGGAAGGGAAACTCGGGCTTGGGCTCCGCCAGCAGTGGCGACAGCAGGTGACCTTCCAGGTGGTGCACCGGGATGACGGGGATGTTCAGGCCGAAAGCCATCGAGTTGGCCAGGCTGGCGCCCACCATCAACGCGCCGCCCAGGCCCGGCCCTTGGGTATAGGCGATGGCGTCCAGGTCAGCCAGCTTTTTGCCGGCTTCCGCCAGGCAGGCTTCGGTCAGCGGGATGGCGCGGCGGATGTGGTCGCGGCTGGCCAGCTCGGGCACCACGCCGCCGTACTCGGCATGCATCGCCATCTGGGTGTGCAACTGATGCGCCAGAAGGCCCTGTTCGGTGTCATACAGCGCGACGCCGGTTTCGTCGCAGGAGGATTCAATACCAAGTACCAGCATGGGTGAGGCTCAAAATAACGGAACAATCTTTCTATTCTACCGGTGAATCTTTGTCCGCCCAAATCGGCAGTGTTAGTCTGATGAGGTTTTTCGATCAAAAAGGGTGCGAAACGATGCAGGCGAGACTGAAATGGGTGGACGGCGTGTGTTTCATGGGCGAAACCGGCAGCGGCCACGCGGTGGTGATGGACGGTGCGCCCGAAGGCGGCGGCCGCAATCTGGGGCCGCGGCCGATGGAGCTGGTTTTGCTGGGCACCGCCGGCTGCACCAGTTATGACGTGCTCTCCATCCTGAAAAAATCGCGCCAGGATGTGCACGACTGTTGGGTGGAGATAGAGGCAGACCGCGCCGATGCCGACCCCAAGGTATTCACCCGCATTCATTTCCATTTTGTAGTGACGGGCAGGGCGCTGAAGCCGGACGCGGTGGAGCGGGCGATCAAGCTGTCGGCGGAAAAGTATTGTTCCGCCTCCATCATGTTGGCCAAGACCGCTGACATCAGCCATGATTTCGAGCTGCGCGAAGACTGAGCGTCAAACGATGGGTGATGGCAGGCGGATGCTGCTGCGATCCAGCGTCGTCCGTTTGCTGTCGGTATCGTTGCGGCGGACCTTGGCCTGCAGTTGCATCAGGCCATAGAGCAGGGCCTCGGCGGTGGGCGGACAGCCCGGAACGTAGATGTCCACCGGCACGATGCGGTCGCAGCCGCGCACCACCGAATAGCTGTAATGGTAATAGCCGCCGCCGTTGGCACAGGAGCCCATGGACAGCACATAGCGCGGCTCGGCCATCTGGTCGTAGACCTTGCGCATGGCCGGCGCCATCTTATTGGTCAGCGTGCCGGCCACGATCATCAGATCCGCCTGCCGCGGCGAGGCCCGCGGCATCCAGCCGAAGCGCTCCATATCGTAGCGCGAGGCGGCGGCCTGCATCATTTCCACCGCGCAGCAGGCCAGGCCAAACGACAAATACCACAAGCTGCCCTCCTGGGCGCGGCCGAACAGGCCATCGATTGTGGCGAGCATGAAACCGTCGCGTTCTAGCGAAGGGTGATCCATAAACCGTCTCCAGTGGCTGGTGATGGGCTTATCCTCGCGGTTCCGCGGCTCGCCGTCTTGTATCGAAACGACATGGCGAGCCGGCTTTTCGCGGATGACGCTAAGCAAATCACGGCTTGTGCTTTATATTTCGCAGTCTTCTGGTTTAGCATGTGAGCATAAAACACAAAGGAGAATTCGAAGATGAAGCGCACTTTGCTGGTATTGTCCCTGGCGCTGGCGGGCCTGATGCCGCTGGCCCATGCCGATGTGAAAGATGGCCATGCCTTGCCGCCAGGCATCAGCTGGCAGCAGGGCAATGTTGAAGCCGCATTCACCCAGGCCCGCGCTGAGAACAAGCCTTTGTTCCTGTATTGGGGCGCGGTGTGGTGCCCGCCTTGCAATCAGGTGAAGTCCACCATCTTCAATCGCCCCGATTTCATCGCCGCCACCCGCCAGTTCGTGCCGGTGTACCTGGACGGCGACAGCGACAACGCGCAGCAATGGGGCGAGAAGTTCAAGGTCCGCGGCTACCCCACCATGATTCTGTTCAAGCCGGACGGCACTGAAATCGTCCGCTTGCCGGGCGAGGTGGATCCGGAGCGTTATCTGCGCACCTTGCAACTGGGCTTGCTGACGGCCAAACCGGTGAAGGCGCTGCTGGCGGATGCTCTGGCAGGCAAAAAGCTGGCTGAGGCGGACTGGCAGTTGCTGGCGGACTATTCCTGGGATCAGGATCAAGGCCAACTGGTGCCGGAGAGCGAAAACACCGCCACCTTGCTGAAACTGGCGCAAAAAGTGCCGTCCACGCAGGCGGTGGCTTTGCGCTTGCAACTGAAAGCATTGGCAGCGGCGGTGTCGGACAAGGATGCGCCGGCTTTCGATAAGAGCCTGGCGCGCGCGCGGGTCGAGAGCGTGTTGTCCAGCGACAAGCTGAGCCGCGATAACGCGGACTTTGTGCTGTACAACGCGGCAGACGCCATCAAGCAATTGAGCGACGGCCAGGAGCGCGACAAGTTGAACCAAGCCCTGGAAACGCAGCTGGCCAAGCTGGAGAACGATGCCTCCTTGTCATGGGGCAGCCGCCTGGACGCCACCAGCGGATTGCTGGCGCTGTACAAGCAAGCGCATCCCAAGCAAACCGTTTCCGCTGAATTGCAAGACAAAGTGCGCAAGCAGGTAGCGGCGGCGGACAAGGCCAGCGCCAATCCCTATCAACGGCAAGCGGTGATTACCGCCGCAGGCGAGGTGCTGAGCGATGCAGGTCTGCTGGATGAGTCCGACTCGCTGCTCAAGGGCGAATTGAAAACCTCGCATGCCCCTTATTATCACATGCTGATCCTGGCCTCGAACGCCAAGGAGCGCGGCGATAAGGCAGCGGCGCTGGACTGGTATCAAAAGGCCTACCAGGCTGCGGAAGGACAGGCCACGCGCTTGCAGTGGGGCGCCAGCTATGTCGCCGGCGCGGTAGATTTGGCGCCGCAAGACGCCAGCCGCATTGAAACCGCGGCCAGCGAGGTGTTTGCCGATGCCGGCAAGTCCAGCGGCGCTTTCTATGAGCGCAGCCGCCGCTCGCTGGAGAAGGTGGCCAAGCGTCTGCAGGCTTGGAATCAAGGCGGCGCGCACCGGGCGCAGATCGACCGCCTGGCCGGCCAGCTGGACGGCGTGTGCGGCAAGCTGCCGGCTGAGGACGCGCAAAAGCCGATTTGCGATGGTTTGGTGAAATCGCTCAAATCCTAAGCATGTCCTGTTTGGCGACGCAGCCCTGCCCCTTGCCGGCAGGGCTGTTGTTTTGGTTCAGCTTGCCAGGCGGGCCAGCTTGTCCGCGCTGCCATCCTCGTCAACCGGGGTGTAAATCGTCAGCCGGCGGTCTGAACCATCCATCAGGGCGAAACTGCAGTATTCGAAGGACAGATCGCCGGCGTCTGGATGGCGGATGCGTTTGATGTGCGAGAGCGGCGCCAGCACCTCGTGCAGAGGCCACCAGCGCCGGAAGTCTTCGCTCTGGGACGAGATATCATGAATCAGTTTGGCAAATGATTCGTCGCCGGCGTAGCGAGCGAAATCCGCGCGGAACATGGCTAAGGCTGAACGCGCCAAGGTTTCCCAGTCCAGCAGCAGCCGCTTGTGCGCGGCATCGGTGAAAACCAGCCGCATCAGGTTGCGCCGCTCGCGCGGCAACTGGCCGTAATCGCAGAACAAGGCGGCCGCGTTTCGGTTCCAAGCCAGCACATCCCAGCGCCGGCCGGTGATGTAGGCCGCTTGTCTCCCCATCTGATCCAGCATTCTTTGCAATGGCGGTTCTATCCAGTCCGCTTCCGCTCCCGGTTTAAGCGGAGGCTCATGGCCGCCAAGCAAAAACAGATGGCGGCGTTCGGCGTCATCCAGGCGCAACGCTTCGGCCAATGAAGCCAACACGCCAGCGGAGGCGCGGATGTCTCGGCCTTGTTCCAGCCAGGTGTACCAGGCCGTGCCGACATCCGCCAGCATGGCGACTTCTTCTCTCCTCAAGCCCGGCGTGCGTCGGCGCATGCCGGTCGGCAAGCCCACTTGATCGGGGCGCAGGTTTTCGCGTCGTGAGCGCAGGAAGTCGCCGAGTTGTTCGGGGCGTGCGCAAGCATCGGGCTGTAGCATGGTAGCGGGCATACCAGGATGAGTTGGCAACTGTTTATCATATTCCGAAACCGCAATGATGAGCATGTGGCGATCGCCATCCGGCCGGAATCCAGGCCGGTTCTCTTCGAAAAGGGAGTTCATCATGTCTGAAAGAGTATTCATCTTGGGCGGTTCCGCCGGCATGGGCTTGGCTTGCGCCCGTCTGTTGCTGACGCATGACTATCAGGTGACGATTGCCGGCAGAAACCCCGAGCGATTGCGTCTTGCGCAGCAGACGCTGGGCGCGGGCGCTGCTTGCCTGTGCGTGAACGCCGCCGACGCAAAGGGATTGGCCGACGCGCTGCAGCGCCAGGGCGGGGTAGATCATCTGCTGTTGGCGTTTGGCAGCAATCAAGGCGGCGGCGCCTTCGCCGAGGTGTCGATGGCGTCGGTAATCAAGGGGTTTGAGGAAAAAGTGTTTCCTCAACTGGCTTGCGCTCAAGCGGCGCGGCCTTGGATACGGCCGGGCGGCAGCCTCACCTTTATCTCCGCGGTGAGCGCGCATGCGTCTTTACCGGGCACCGCGGGACTGGCTTCTGCCAATGCCGCCATTTCGGCGCTGGTGCCGGTATTGGCGAGGGAGTGGAAGCCGGTGCGCGTCAACGGCATTGCGCCGGGCGTGGTTGATACCGATTGGTGGAATTTCCTGCCCAGCCAGGACAAGCAGCGATTGTTCGCTGATTATGCGGCGCAAAGCCCGGCTGGACGGGTGGGTAGGCCCGAGGACATCGCCGATGCGGCGCGATTCCTGATCGGCAATGGCTTCATGACCGGCCAGGTTCTGGTTTGCGATGGCGGGCTGAGCCTGGAGGCTTGATGCCCGCCTTGGCTTATCGATAAGACGGACTCTGGCTGTAAAACGCGAAGCATTGGCGCAGCCGCTCCTGCTGCTCAGGGCTGGGGCGGCTGAACTCCATGCCATAGAGTTGACCCTCTTTGCCTGCGCGTTCCCATAGCAGTTTGGCCTGTATCTCCAGAGGGTCTTGCCGCGTGTATTGCTCGATGGAGTCGTGAGGCAGCTGCATCTGCAGCTTGAGCAAGCTGCCGACTTTAGCGTCCGCCAAGGGCAGCGGGGTGCGCAATTGCAGGCCGGTCATGCTGAAATCCACGGTGATGGCGTCGCGCAAGCGTTCGCCTTCGCGCACTTGCACCAGCATGTTCTTGCTGACGCGCGGGACGCGGCGGCTCTCGTTGTCGGCCGGCTTGGCTGTCCAGTTGGGGTCGAACTGAAACTGCTTCATGATGTCGCGCAGATTTTCCGTCACGCGGTACAGATCCAGGCTGATGGCGCCGGTGGTGTGGACCTTGAGCGAGTTTTCGCTCAAGGTGTCCAGCAAGGTGTCCAACTGGCTGCGCAAGGTTTCCAGCCGGCTCATCTGCTCGCCGCTGACATCGCTGATTTGATGCGCGGCCGCCACGTTATTGTCTATATCCTGCACCAGGCTGGAGATCGCATCGCTGGCTTGCTCCGCGCGCTCCATCCCGACCCGAGTGCGCTCAATGATGCCTTGCACCGAAGGGTGTTTTCTTCGATCAACTGATTGAGATTGCCGATGATGTCGGTGATTTCGCCGGTGGCCTGGCCGGCGTGATAGGCCAGCTTGCGCACCTCGTCGGCCACCACGGCGAAACCGCGCCCGGCTTCGCCAGCCCTGGCGGCTTCAATGGCTGCGTTCAGCGCCAACAGATTGGTCTGCTCGGTGATGCTGGCGATGGTTTGGGTAATCAGCTGTATCTTCTTATTGGCTTCTGACAGCGCCAGAATCTTGGTTTCGGCGGTCCTGGCTTCCTCCACCGCATGGCCCATTTCCTGGATATTGCTGCGCATGGTGTTCATGCCTTGCGTGGCGCTTTGCCTGGCCTGGTCGGCATGCTCGCTAACCTTTTGCGCGATTTCCCGCACCGATTCGGCGGTTTCGCTCAAATCCGCAGTGGCCTGCCGCACTTCAGAGGAGTGGCCCTGCTCTTGTTGAGACGTGCCCGTGATGTGCTTGGAAATATCGGAAATTTGATACGACGACTGCGCCACTTGCTTGGATTCCAGATCCAGCTGCCGCATATAGTCGGCCAAGGTGGCGGCCATGTCCTTCATGGTGCCCAGCAGGCTTTGCGGGTCCGGCGAGCGATTGATCACCTGCAGGGCCAGATCGCCTTCGGCGATGCGGCGGGCGACTTGCGACGCATAGGCGGGTTCGCCGCCGAGAATGCGGTTGAGGCGGCGGTACTGGTAATAGTTGCCGACGAAAACCAGCAGCATGGCCACCGCGGCGACGGTGACGTTGACCAAGAAGGCGTCGTCCAGAATGTCTTGCTGGCTGGTGCTGGCAACGGCGCTGCGCTGCTCCAGCTTCTTTGATACTTGCTCCAGCGCTTTGTCGATGGCGTCTGTCGAATCGTCGAAACCGCTGTCTTTTTGCTTCATGATGGCATTGCCGGCCTCGCGTCCCTGGTGGACATAAGCTTCCGCCATTTTGCGGCCTACTTCGTGCAGATGGTCTATCTGTTGTTTGAGCGGCTGCAGGGCTGGGGAAAGATCGGGCAATAACCCCATCAACTTGTCCAATTCCTGCTGCGCCTGCTGGCGGTTGCTTTCGGCGTCGCGATAATCGTCGGCGGTTTCGCCGGTGGCGGCCGCGTCGGTCAGAAACTGCTGAATCTGCACCACGTTGTAGCGGGCGTTTTTGAAGGCGATGGTGGCGGCGACGAATTTCTGCTTTTCGGCCTCGGCTCGCAACAGCGCGGTGTTGCTCAGCCAGATCATGGCATTGCCGAATAACAGCGGCACCGCGACGATGATAGTTCCGATGATCAGTAACTGCTTGACGGTCAGTTGCCGCATGAAACCCTCCGTGGAAAGTGGGCGCTTCACAGGCTTTATAGGTTAGCCTCGGCGGTAATGACAATGCTATGGCCCGTCTTGCCGGGCATGGGTCTGGCAGCGTTTTCTTGCAAGAATGCTAATGTGATGTTTTTAGATTTTGATTTTGAAATGAAAATTGGGAATTGGGGGCGTTTCTGGCCGTCAGCCGTTGATGATTGGCGAGGCTCCGCTCTGCGACAGCGGCATTCTTTTGAGCGCCCAGGCGGCTGCGGCTTATAATGCGCTTTTAAGAAATTGTTTTTCCCCATGTCTGTTTCCCGCTATCCCGTCAAAGAGGACGAGCTGACGATCACCGCGATGCGCGCCCAGGGCGCGGGCGGGCAGAACGTCAACAAGGTCTCGTCCGCCATTCATCTGCGCTTCGACATCGCCGCCTCGTCGCTGCCGGATTGGCTGCGCGAGAGGCTGTTGAACTTGAGTGACCAGCGCATCAGCAAGGACGGCGTGATCATCATCAAGGCGCAGCAATACCGCACCCAGGAGCAGAACCGGGCCGACGCGCTGCTGCGGCTGCAGGCCTTGATAGACGGCGCCAGCCATACGCCCAAAGCGCGCCGCGCCACCAAGCCGACTTACGGCTCGCAGCAACGCCGGCTGGCCGGCAAATCGCAGCGCTCGGCCATCAAATCGCTGCGCGGCCGAGTGGATGATTAGACCGCGCTTGCGCGCCGCGCAAAGCCGAGTACAATGCCCGGCTCGATAATGTATTGAATCGCAAGGAAATCCCGATGTCGAAAAAGCCGCAGGAAAAACTGGATGAGGAAACGCTGGCCTTGCTGGCCTGGTGCGCGGAGGTGGAAACCCATCTGGTAGCGGCCGGCGCTACCGAGGCCGAGGCGCAGGAGCACATCGAAGAGCAGGCAGAATGGTATACCGATCAGTTTTTTGACGGACTGACGCCGGAAGAGGCCGCCAAGGCAGCGCTGGCATGAGGCAGCGCGTCGCGGTCATCGACTTTGAAACCAACGGCATCACGCCGGGCCGCGACTGCCGCGCCACCGAAATCGGCATTGTGTTGCTGGAGGAGGGGCGGATCGTCGACCGCTATCAGAGCCTGATGAACGCCGGGGTATGGGTGCCGCCGATGATAGAGCGGCTGACCGGCATCACCAACGCCATGCTGCGCGATGCGCCAAGCGCCGCGCAAGCGATGCGCGGGGCGGCCGAGTTTGTCGGGGATGCCCCGCTGGTCGCGCATAACGCCAGCTTTGACCGTAAATTCTGGGATTACGAGCTGGCCTTGCTTGGCCGCGCCCGCCGCCAGGATTTTGCCTGCACCTTGTTGTTGTCGCGGCGCTTGCAGCCGGACGCGCCGGATCACAAGCTTGGCACCTTGACGCGCTGGGCGGGCTTGCCCAGCACCGGGCGTGCGCACCGCGCGCTGGCGGATGCGGAGATGGCGGCCAATTTGTTGCTGCACCTGCATGGCGGGCTGGCGTCACAATATGGCGTGAGCGCGGACCATGGGCTGCTGTGCCGCGTGCAGAAAATGACTGCCGCGAAAGTGCGTCCCTACCTGCTAGAGTTGCAAAGCGCGGCCTAGGCTGCAGGCGCGCGCGGAACGCGCCTGCGAAAAAGCGCCGGGAGTCGTCGGCGCTTTTGTCTGATCGTCTGGAGGGAAGCGGCTTAGATCGCTTGCTCGTTGGTTTCGCCGGTGCGGATGCGCACCACTTGCTCCACCGGGGTGACGAAAATCTTGCCGTCGCCTATCTTGCCGGTGCGGGCCGCTGCGACGATGGTGTCGATGGCGCGCTCCACCAGATCGTCCGGCAGCACCACTTCAATTTTTACCTTGGGCAGGAAGTCGACCACGTACTCTGCGCCGCGATACAGCTCGGTGTGGCCTTTCTGGCGGCCGAAGCCCTTGACCTCGGACACGGTAAGGCCGTTGACGCCGATCTCGGACAAGGCCTCGCGTACTTCGTCCAGCTTGAACGGTTTGATGACGGCTTCAACCTTTTTCATGGGGCAATGCTCCGGAAATGTCTGATGTGAGGGATGTCGCAAAATTTGCCAATCGATAGCCTTAATTGCAACGGTTTTTTGCTGTATTATGACGCCCTTTCCTGGTACTTGTCGCGGGTGACTAATGTCTTACATTACCAAGCTGCGCGGCGGCATAGCCTTGTCGCCGTTTCGTCTCGAAAAACTGCAGGCGGCAGCTGCCGATGCCGGTCTGAATGACATCGTTCTGATAGCCGAATTCTGGCATTTTGCGGAAAGCGACAGCGAACTGACGCTTGAACAAGTCGGCGTGCTGGGCCAATTGCTCAGTTACGGCGAAGCGCCAATCAATGGAGAACCGGACGGCGAATTGTTTCTGGTGACGCCGCGCCTGGGCACCTTATCCCCCTGGGCATCGAAGGCGACGGACATCGCCAGGCATTGCGGATTGCCGAATATCCGGCGCATCGAACGCGGGACTGCATTCCGGGTTCAGTCCGCAAACAAATCTTTAAGTAAAGAGGCTCGCCACATTCTGGCGGGCCTCTTGCACGATAGGATGACGGAAACCGTGTTGGCCTCGTTCGACGAGGTGGAAAAACTGTTCGTCCACATCGATCCGCAGCCCATGAGCACGGTGGACATCCTGGCTGGCGGCCGCGCCGCGCTGGCGGAAGCCAACGTCAAGCTGGGCCTGGCCTTGTCCGACGACGAAGTCGATTACCTGGTGGAGAACTTCATCAAGCTGAAGCGCAATCCCAGCGACGTCGAGCTGATGATGTTCGCCCAGGCCAACTCCGAACACTGCCGCCACAAGATCTTCAACGCCCAGTTCATCATCGACGGCGTGGAGCAGGGCAAATCGCTGTTCCGCATGATACGCGACACCCACGACGCCAACCCGCAAGGCACGCTGGTGGCGTACAAGGACAACGCTTCGGTGATCGAGGGCGCCTTCATCGAGCGCTTCTATCCGCAGGCGGGCAGCCATCAATACGCTTACAACAGCGAACCCACCGACATCTTGATGAAGGTGGAAACCCATAATCACCCGACGGCGATCTCGCCCTTCCCGGGCGCGTCCACCGGCAACGGCGGCGAAATCCGCGACGAAGGCGCAACCGGCCGCGGCTCGCGCCCCAAGGCCGGCCTCACCGGCTTCACCGTGTCCAACCTGAACATTCCTGGCTTCAAGCAGCCGTGGGAGCACTACAGCGACGAACAGGCTGAATACGGCAAGCCGGGCCGCATCGCCTCCGCGCTGCAGATCATGCTGGAAGGCCCGATCGGCGGCGCGGCGTTCAACAACGAGTTCGGCCGTCCCAACCTGACCGGTTATTTCCGCACTTTTGAAGAAAGCTTCAACGGCGAGATGCGCGGCTATCACAAGCCCATCATGCTGGCCGGCGGCTTGGGCAATATCCAGCAGCAGCAAATCCACAAGAACGAGATCCCGGAAGGTGCGTTGCTGATCCAGCTGGGCGGCCCCGGCCTGCTGATCGGCCTGGGCGGCGGCGCCGCTTCGTCGATGGATACCGGCGCCAATAGCGAAAACCTGGACTTCGACTCGGTGCAGCGCGGCAATCCGGAAATCGAACGCCGCTGCCAAGAGGTGATCGACCGCTGTTGGCAGCTGGGCGAAGCCAACCCCATCGTCTCCATCCACGACGTCGGCGCCGGCGGACTGTCCAACGCCTTCCCGGAACTGGTGAACGACGCCGGCCGCGGCGCGATCTTCCACCTGCGCAAGGTGCATCTGGAAGAAAAAGGCATGACGCCGATGCAGATCTGGTCCAACGAGGCGCAAGAGCGCTACGTGATGGCCATCCTGCCGGCCGACCTGGACCGTTTCAGCGCCATCTGCGAGCGCGAACGCTGCCCGTTCGCCGTGATGGGCGTGGCCACCGATGACGGCCATCTGCAAGTGCGCGACGATCATTTCGACAACAGTCCGGTGGACATGCCGCTGGAAGTGCTGCTGGGCAAGCCGCCGCGCATGACCCGCGACGCCAAGACCGTGGAGCCGGCGTATCAGGTGTTCGACGCCTCCAAGTATCCGCTGCGCGAAACCGCCTTCCGCGTGCTGCGCCACCCCACCGTAGCCGACAAATCCTTCCTGATCACCATCGGCGACCGCACCGTGGGCGGCATGACGGCGCGCGACCAAATGGTGGGCCGCTGGCAAGTGCCTGTGGCTGACGTGGCCGTCACCGCCATGGGTTTCAACACCTATCGCGGCGAAGCGATGGCGATGGGCGAGCGCACGCCGTCGGCGCTGTTCAACGGCCCGGCTTCCGGCCGCATGGCCATCGGCGAGGCGCTGACCAATATCGCCGCGTCTTTTGTCGGCAAGCTGGGCAACGTCAAGCTGTCCGCCAACTGGATGGCGCCGGCCGGCCATACTGGCGAAGACGCTAACCTCTACCGCACGGTGGAAGCGGTGTCGGAGCTGAGCCAAAGCCTGGGCGTCAGCATTCCGGTGGGCAAGGACTCTTTGTCCATGAAGACGGTATGGCAAGAAGACGGCGAGCAAAAGTCCGTGACCGCGCCGCTGTCGCTGGTGATTTCCGCCTTCTCGCCGGTTGAAGACGTGCGCAAGACGGTGACGCCTGAGCTGAAGGACGTGAAGGACAGCGACCTGATCCTGATCGACCTGGGCTATGGCCGCTGCCGCCTGGGCGGCTCCATCTACGGCCAGGTGTGGAAGGAAATGACCGGCCGCGCGCCGGACGTGGAAAGCCCGATGCAGCTGTCCGCCTTCTTCAGCACCATGCAGTCGCTGCTGCGCGATGACAAGCTGCTGGCCTATCACGACCGCTCCGACGGCGGCCTGTTTGCCACCCTGGCCGAGATGATGTTCGCCGGCCATGTCGGCGTCAGCGTTGATCTGCAGGAAATGGTGATAGAGCGGCAGAACACCCAGCGCTTCATTGACGACTTCGTGCAGCCCACGCACGAGGCCGCCACCCACGGCCGCATCATGCGCGTGCTGTTCAACGAAGAGCTGGGCGCGGTCTTGCAAGTTCGCAAGGCCGATACGCCGGAGGTGATCTCCCGTTTCATGAAGGCCGGCATCGGCCGCGAGCTGTTCGTCATCGGCCGCCTCAACACCAATGACCGCCTGACCGTGCGCTACAAGGGTACTGACCTGTTCAGCGAAAGCCGCAGCGAGCTGTTCTGCGCCTGGTCTGAAACCAGCGCCCGCATGCAGCGTCTGCGCGACAACCCGGCCTGCGCCGACAGCGAGCAGCTGTTGCGCAGCCATGTGAAGTCGCGCGGCCTGAGCGCCAACCTGAGCTTCGACGTGCACGGCGACCCGGCCGCGCCTTACATCGCCACCGGCAAGCGTCCGCGCGTGGCCATCCTGCGCGAGCAGGGCGTCAACGGCCAGCTTGAGATGGCGGCGGCGTTCACCCGCGCCGGCTTCGACGCGGTGGACGTGCATATGAGCGACATCATCGCTGGCCGCGCGCAACTGGCGGATTTCAAAGGCTTGGCGGCCTGCGGCGGCTTCAGCTACGGCGACGTGCTGGGCGCCGGCGAAGGCTGGGCCAAGAGCATTCTGTTCAACCCGCGCGCCCGCGAGCAGTTCGAGGCCTTCTTCGGCCGCCGGGACACCTTCGCGCTGGGCGTATGCAATGGCTGCCAGATGATGTCCAATCTGTCGTCCATCATTCCGGGCGCGGAAAATTGGCCCAAGTTCCGCCGCAACGCGTCGGAGCAGTTCGAGGCGCGCTTCAGCATGGTGGAAGTGGCCGCGTCGCCGTCCATCTTCCTGTCTGATATGGCGGGCAGCCGTCTGCCGGTGGTGGTGAGCCATGGCGAAGGCCGCGCCATTTTCGCGCCGGGCGCGCAGGATCAGGCGCTGGTGGCTGTGCGTTACGTCGATTTCGACGGCCGCGCCACCGAAACCTATCCGCTGAACCCGAACGGCTCGCCGGCGGGCATCACCGGCGTCACCACGCAGGACGGCCGCTTCACCATCATGATGCCGCACCCGGAACGCGTGTTCCGCACCGTGCAGAACAGCTGGCATCCGGAAGACTGGGGCGAGAACGGCGGCTGGTATCGCATGTTCGCCACCGCCCGCCGCTGGGTGGGTTAAGGGAGATAACCTGTTTCTATTTTAGGTTGGATTCATTGTCATAGTTGAAGTATTAACTGGCTGTTGAATAGCGTCGCTAGAAGCCCTCTCGATCATATGATCTGGGAGGGTTTTTTTTATGGTATTTAATTTTATTGACGGAACGGCTTTGTTGCATAAATAGGCTTCGGCATGCAAAGCCCCTTTCCCCGGACGGATTTATGGCATGCGCACCGTCATCGGCGTCCCGAGCCGCGTGAAGCGGTTCAAGATCGCCGCTCGCACTTGGAGCTCTGCGACTTGACGGTCGAAGTCCCTTGCCATTACCCGCTCGCCCAGCAGCTTGAAACAGCGCATCTTGGTTTCCACCAGGCTGCGGCGATGGTAACCGCTCCATTTCCTCCAGATCGCTCGACCCAGGAGCCGGGTAGCACGCAGTATCTCGTTTCGGACATGGGCGCCCAACCGATTTTCCTTCCACGGCTTGGCATTCTTTCGGGTAGGAATCACCGCCTCGGCTTTTCGCTTGGCAATCGCTTCATGGCAGCCTTTGGTGTCGTAGGCACCATCGCCACTTACTGCAGCAATCCTTTCCCCCGCGGAAATCTGGTCCAGCAACTCCGGCAACATTGGCGCATCGCCCACCGCGTTGTCGGTCACTTCAATCGCCCGGATTTCCAGCGTCTGCGCATCAATGCCCAAATGCACCTTGCGCCACTGACGGCGGTACTCCGCGCCGTGTTTCTTCGTTTTCCATTCGCCTTCACCCAGCATCTTGATGCCGGTGCTGTCGATCAACAGGTGCAGCCCGGTCGTGGTTGGACGGCAAGGAATGGCCACCTGCAAATGCTTTTGCCGCCGGCACACGGTGCTGTAGTCCGGCGTCAGCCAGTCCAGCCCCGCCAGTTTGAGCAGGCTTTGCACCATACCCACGGCCTGTCGGAGCGCAAGATTGAACAGGCATTTGATCGTCAGGCAGAACTGAATGGCGGCATCGCTGAAAGTCGGTGTCCGTCCACGTTTGCCGACTGCAGAGCCATGCCAGCGCATGTCACGGTCCAACCAGATCATCAGCGACCCACGCGCCTTGAGCGCAGCATTGTAGGTCTTCCAGTTGGTGGTCTTGTACTTGGGCGGGGCGGGCTTGCTCATGCCGTCATTCTACCCCGCCTGCTGGGAGGGTGATTTGTGCAACAAAGCCTGACGGAACTGATTGTTGCTTCTATAGAAGTAAAGGAAATGTATGGTTTGAGTATTGGTCGGAGTGAGTAATATGATTGCTTGGCAGGCAAGGCTTGTTGCTTGTTATATGTTGATTTTTGCTGCGCCGCTGCTGGCTGCCCCAGCATACTCTCGAGCATATTTGTATGCTCGGGATATGATCAATCAGTTTTCTGAAGTGTATTCAATTTCTGTAAAGAAAGACAGCGATGTGCCGGAGGAGCTTGGGCAGTTTTATAGCCTTATGTCACGACTTGTAGTGTTAAGGTCGCAGCTAGATGAATTTGAAGGTTTGGTTAAGGGGTATGAGAAGGATGAGGATCCGGAAATTAGAGCGTCATCTACGCTTTTGCATGGGCAGATATTGATTCTTAAGGAAAAAGTGCAGGATGGGGTAAGCTTGATTGAAAACGACTTGAATGATACAGATCGTATCTTGAGGGAAAGTGGAACGGTTGTTAGGGAGATTGATGAGTTCAAAATAGGCTATGATAAAGCCTGGATGATATATGCAATGGGAGGTAATAGCGTATCGTTTGGTTTGGTGATGGCTGAGAATCAAAACGATGTTAATAGTAAGGTTGTGCTTAAGGTTGGTCGCGAGGAAGTTGATAGATTAAAATCACAGCTAATAAAAAAATTCGGCCTGTCAGTTCTGAAAGGGACGAAGAGGTCTACATCAAGGGCTTCTATTCCCGCGGTTCAATTGTGGGAATTTTTGAATGAAAAGTGGGAGATGAGGTGATCGCTTGTTGGTTGATATATAAAACCGCCGGCAAGCCGGCGGTTCGTCATGATGGAGAACGCTGTGTTTAGCTGTTCTGTTCGCGATGGTAGCGGGTC
Organism: Chromobacterium sp. IIBBL 290-4; assembly: GCF_024207115.1. Taxonomy (NCBI): domain Bacteria; kingdom Pseudomonadati; phylum Pseudomonadota; class Betaproteobacteria; order Neisseriales; family Chromobacteriaceae; genus Chromobacterium; species Chromobacterium sp. IIBBL 290-4. Next base: position 4,242,561 of record NZ_CP100128.1, on the reverse strand, counting down.
ACCAGCTCTACTTCCTCCTTGGAGCCGAGGAAGACCGCCACGCGCTCGTGCAGCTTGCTCGGCACGATGTCCATGATGCGTTGATGGCCGTTGGTGGCCGAACCGCCGGCTTGCTCAATCACGAAGGCCATCGGGTTGCCTTCGTACATCAGGCGCAGCTTGCCGGCCTTGGACGGGTCGCGAGCGTCTTTCGGGTACATGAAGATGCCGCCGCGGGTGATGATGCGATGTACTTCGGCCACCATCGAGGCCACCCAGCGCATATTGAAATCGCGGCCGCGCGGACCGGTCGCGCCGGCCAGCATTTCCTCCACATAGCGGCGCACCGGCGCCTCCCAGTGGCGCATATTGGACATATTGATGGCGAATTCGGCAGTGCGCTCCGGCACCTTCATGTCCGGGTGGGTCAGCACGAAGGAACCGTGCTCGCGATCCAGCGTGAAGCCGTGCACGCCGGAGCCGAAGGTCAGCACCAGCATGGTTTGCGGGCCGTAAACGGTGTAGCCGGCGGCCACCTGGTGGGTGCCGGGCTGCAGGAAGTCTTGTTCGGACGGCTGCGTCACGCCGTCCGGGCAGCGCAGGATGGAGAAAATGGTGCCCACCGAGATGTTGACGTCGATATTGGACGAGCCGTCCAGCGGATCGAACATCAGCAGGTATTCGCCCTTAGGGTATTCGCCAGGGATATGGTAGGGCAGTTCCATTTCTTCCGACGCCATCGCGGCCAGGCTGCCGCCCCATTCATTGGCGTCCAGCAGGAAATCGTTGGCGATCACGTCCAGCTTTTTCTGCGCCTCGCCCTGAACATTGCCGGTGCCGGCTTCGCCCAGCACGCCAGCCAGCGCGCCCTTGTTCACCGAGTAACTGATGGCCTTGCAGGCGCGGCCAACAGTCTCGATCAGCAGGCGCAGCTCCGGCGGCAGCGTGCCGGCCTTGCGTTGCTGTTCGATCAGAAAGCGGGAGAGGGTGATGCGGCTCATGACGTTCCTTCGGAATGGGTATGCGCGGATGATAATGCCGGCGGGTTGCCGATACAACGCGGCATTATAACCAAATACGCGGCGCAGGGCAGGCGCAGCGGCTATCAATAATCATAGAATGCTTCAGGGTGGGCCTGCCATGGCGATGCGAGCGCTGCTTTTCCTGTTTTTGGGGCTGGCCTGCGCGCCGGCCTGGAGCTTGACCATCTACACCGAGGATTGGCCGCCCATCACCTTCCAGCGCAACGGCGTGGCGGACGGCATGGCGGTGGAAGTGGTGCGCGAGATCCAGGCGCGCATTCGCGACAACGCGCCCATCGAGGTGGTGCCCTGGGCGCGGGGCTATAAGGAGCTGCTGACCACGCCGGGCGTGATGCTGTTCACCGTGGGACGCAGCGAAGCGCGGGAAAAGCAGATGAGCTTGCTGGGGCCCATCGCCGTGTCGCAAACGGTATTGCTGGCGCGCAAGGGGGAGGCGGCCAAGCTGCTGGCGTTGGGCGCGGGCATTTACCAGCGGCCGGTAGGCGCCTACCGCGGCAGCATTTTCGCCGACGCGGCATCGGCCGCCGGCTTTGTCGAGGTGGATCTGGCCCCCACGCCGCAGGTGACGGCGCAGAAGTTGCTGCTTGGCCGCTACGATATGTGGGTGGAGGGCGGCTTCGTGGTGGCTTCGGTGCTCAAGGATATCCACCAGCCGGCCGATGCGGTGGAACTGGTGCGGGTGCTGGAATCGCTGGAGTTGTACTTGGCTTTCTCCCGCGGCACTTCGGCGGACGAGGTGAAGCGTTGGCAAGATGCTTTCGCCGCGATCAAGAAAGACGGCACCTTCAAGCGCATCTACAACAAATGGCTGCCGCGCGACGCGGCGCCGCTGGAGCTGAAGCTGCTTGGCGTGCCGCCTGGTCCGGTTCGCTAATCCACACTGTTTTCAGCTGTTTTGGCCTTGCGGCGCAAGGCCGGCCACTCGGCCAGACGGATGTTTTCCGGCACGCCGCGCCGCTTGGCCACGCCCACGCGCTGCGCGCGGTAGATGCCGGAGTGGCCGGAGCAGAGATAGCTGATCACGCAGGCCAAACCCGCATAAACGCCGATTTCCGGTCCGAACAGTTCCATCGCCATGACAGTGGAAGCCAGGGGCGTATTGGCCGCGCCGGCGAACACCGCGACAAAGCCCATGCCCGCCAGCAACGGGAAGGGTAGCTGCAGAATGGGCGAGAGCGCGTTGCCCAGCGTCGCGCCGATATAGAACAAGGGCGTCACCTCGCCGCCCTTGAAGCCGGAGCCCAGGGTCGCCACCGTGAACGCCAGCTTGCCGGCAAAGTCATAAGCCGGCAGCGGCTGCTGGAAGGCCGAGACTATGGTCGGCACGCCCAGGCCCAGGTAGGCGTCGACATTGAGCAGCGCGGCGGCCAGCGCGATGGCCGCGCCGCCGAGCAGCGGACGCAAGGGCGCGAAAGCGATCAGGCGCTTGAGTCCGCCGGACAGGGCATGGACGGATTCGGCAAAAAGCCTGCCGGTCAGACCGAAGGCCGCGCCCGCCAGCACGGCGGCGCTCAGTCCCCAAACCGTCGGCTGCGGAATGAAGGGAATGCGGTAATGGGTGTGATGCACGCCCCATAGCAAGCCGACTTGGTCGCCAAGTATGGCTGCGGCCAAGCAGGGCAATATGGCGTCGTAACGCAGGCGGCCTATGGCCAGCACTTCCAGGCCGAAGATCGCGCCGGCCAATGGCGTGCCGAACACCGAGGCGAAGCCGGCGCTGATGCCGGCCATCAGCAGCAGACACCTGTCTTCCGGCCGCAGGGGCAAACGCTTATGCATCTGATCCGCCAGCGCGCCGCCCATCTGCACCGCCGTGCCTTCGCGGCCGGCGGAGCCACCGCACAAATGGGTGGCCACGGTGCCGATCAGCACCAGCGGCGCCATGCGCAGCGGGATGGTTTTCTTGGGATCGTGGATTTCGTCGATCAGCAGGTTGTTGCCGGCCTCCACCTCGCGGCCCCAATGGTAATAAGCCATGCCGACTGCAAAGCCGGCCAAGGGCAGCAGCCAGATCAGCCAGCGATGGTGCGCGCGCGTCTGCGTGGCCCAATCCAGTGAAAACAGGAACAAGGCGGACGCGCTGCCTGCGAGGGCGGCGAGCAAAGCTGACAAAAGCAGCCATTTGCCGATATAGGGCAGGGCGGAGAGTCTTTCCGGGAGGATGCGGTATTTCATGGGCGTCCAATGCGTTTCGAATTGCAAATCGCCTGGACGGGCATGCTTGAAGGGTGCGCCTACAGCTTCCGTCCAGGAATACTGTAGGCATCATCAGCCTCTGGCGAGGCGGTTACGGGAGGCATGCCATCTCCGCTTTGCCCGATTGTACGGGGCGAAAGCATTTGGGCGCAAGCGGCGGGATCAGCGCGGCGGCTGCCCGGTTTTGCCGGCTTCGCTTTCCAGCCAGCGGCAGAAGGCCGCGACGGTGGCGTCCTCCGCCGACATGCGCGGCACTACCCAGCAGTAATCCCTCACGGTCACCACCGGCGCCGGCAGCGGAGAAACCAATTGGCCGGCGTCTATCAGCCCTTGCGCCATCGGCAGCGGACCCAGCACCACGCCCAAACCATCCACGGCGGCCTGCAAGGCCAGCGAGAACTTGTCGAAATGCAAACTGCAGGCGGGCTTGAGTTCAGGCACGCCGGCCAAGGTCAGCCAGCGCGGCCAGGCGGTGGGGCGGGTGTCGGCATGCAGCAGCGTGTGTTCGGTGAGGTCTGCCGGCTGCGCCAATGGCTGGCGCGCCAGCAGCGCCGGGCTGCACAGCGGCAGTTCCCATTCCTTCAGGAAAGGCTTGGCGATGTGGCCGGGCCAGTCGCCGGGGCCGCGGCGGATGGCCAGATCGAATGGCGCATCCAGCCGCGACAGATCGCGGTCCGAAGTCACCAAATGCAGCTCCAGATCGGGAAATCGGGCGCGAAAGCCGGCCAGCCGCGGCAGCAGCCAATAGCTGGCGAACGTCGGCGTGGAATTGATGCTGAGCCGGCGTTGGCGGTTGGGTTGCAGCAGCTGGGCGGTGGCGTTGGCGATCAGGTCCAGGCCATCCTGCACTTGCACCAGATAGCGCCAGCCGGCGTCGGTCAGCTTGACGCGGCCGCCGCTGCGCTCGAATAGCTGCACGCCTAGCCAGTCCTCCAGCTGCTTTATCTGTTTGCTCACAGCGCCATGGGTGACGAAAAGCTCGCCCGCTGCCGCCGAAAAGCTCTCCAGCCGCGCTGCGGCCTCGAAAATGCGCAATGAATTAAGAGGAGGGTAAGTGCTCATGCTGTGATTTTAACTCACAATCCATGTTGCCATTACTCGTTTGTATGCAGCCGCGGAAAAGCGTAACCTTCACTCACTACAAAGAGCATATCCCGGCCTTGGCCGCGGATGCGCAGAATTACCGAGTAGAGGCTGCCGGCGCGCCCACGAGGCCCGGCAGACTTGCCGACAACCAAGCGAAGAAGGTCCCAAGTCATGTTGCAAGCTTACCGTCAGCACGTTGCCGAGCGCGCCGCGCTGGGCATTCCGCCCCTGCCGCTGTCCGCCAAGCAGGTTGAAGAACTGGTCGAACTGCTGAAGAACCCGCCGGCCGGCGAGGAAAGCGTTCTGGTCGACCTGATCACCCACCGCGTGCCGCCGGGCGTGGACGATGCCGCCAAGGTCAAGGCCTCCTTCCTGGCCGCCGTGGCCGAAGGCAGCGTGAAGTCGCCGCTGGTTTCGCGCGAACTGGCCACCGAGCTGCTGGGCACCATGCTGGGCGGCTACAACATCAAGCCGCTGGTCGACCTGCTGGATGACGCCTCCGTCGCCAAGATCGCCGCCGCGGGCCTGAAGAAAACCCTGCTGATGTTCGACTCCTTCCATGACGTGAAGGAGAAAATGGACAAGGGCAACGCCGTCGCCAAGGAAGTGGTCGAATCCTGGGCCAATGCCGAGTGGTTCACCAGCCGTCCGGAAGTGGCGCAAAAAATCACCGTCACCGTGTTCAAGGTGCCGGGCGAAACCAATACCGACGATCTGTCCCCGGCGCCGGACGCCTGGAGCCGCCCGGACATCCCGCTGCACTATCTGGCCATGCTGAAGAACACCCGTGCCGACGCGGCCTTCAAGCCGGAAGAAGACGGCAAACGCGGCCCGATGCAGTTCATCGACGATCTGAAAGCCAAGGGCAATCTGGTGGCCTACGTCGGCGACGTGGTTGGCACCGGCTCCTCGCGCAAGTCCGCCACCAACTCCGTGGTGTGGGCCACCGGCCAGGACATCCCGTTTGTGCCGAACAAGCGCTTCGGCGGCGTGACCCTGGGCGGCAAGATCGCGCCTATCTTCTTCAATACCCAGGAAGACTCCGGCTCGCTGCCGATCGAAGTGGACGTGTCCAAGCTGGAAATGGGCGACGTGATCGACGTTTACCCTTACGCCGGCAAGATTGAGAAGAACGGCGCCCTGGTGGCGGAGTTCAAGCTGAAGTCCGAAGTGATCCTGGACGAAGTGCGCGCCGGCGGCCGCATCAACTTGATCATCGGCCGCGGCCTGACCTCCAAGGCGCGCGAAGCGCTGGGCCTGCCGGCTTCCACCGAATTCCGCCTGCCCAAGGCCCCGGTTGATTCCGGCAAGGGCTTCAGCCTGGGCCAGAAGATGGTTGGCCGCGCCTGTGGCCTGCCGGAAGGCAAGGGCGTGCGCCCGGGCACCTACTGCGAACCGAAGATGACCACCGTCGGCTCGCAGGACACCACCGGCCCGATGACTCGCGACGAGCTGAAAGATCTGGCCTGTCTGGGCTTCTCCGCCGACCTGGTGATGCAGTCGTTCTGCCACACCGCCGCTTATCCGAAGCCGGTGGATGTGAAGATGCACAAGGAACTGCCGGCCTTCATCTCCACCCGCGGCGGCGTTTCGCTGCGTCCGGGCGACGGCGTGATCCACAGCTGGCTGAACCGCCTGCTGCTGCCGGACACCGTCGGCACCGGCGGCGACAGCCACACCCGCTTCCCGATCGGCATTTCCTTCCCGGCTGGCTCCGGTCTGGTGGCTTTCGCCGCCGCCACCGGCGTGATGCCGCTGGACATGCCGGAATCGGTGCTGGTGCGTTTCAAGGGCAAGCTGCAGCCGGGGGTGACCCTGCGCGACCTGGTCAACGCCATCCCGCTGTACGCGATCAAGCAAGGCCTGCTGACCGTGGCCAAGGCTGGCAAGAAGAACATCTTCTCCGGCCGCATCCTGGAAATCGAAGGCCTGCCGGACCTGAAGGTTGAACAAGCTTTTGAATTGACCGACGCATCCGCCGAGCGCTCCGCCGCCGGTTGCACCGTGCACCTGAACAAGGAGCCCATCGTCGAGTACATGCGTTCCAACATCACGCTGATGAAGACCATGATCGCCGACGGCTATCAGGACGCGCGCACGCTGGAACGCCGCATCAAGGGCATGGAAGAGTGGATCGCCAAGGGCCAGCTGTTGAAGGCCGACGCCGACGCCGAGTACGCCGCCGTGATCGATATCGACCTGGCCGACGTCAAGGAACCGATCGTCGCCTGCCCGAACGACCCGGACGACGTGAAGTTCATGTCCGAAGTGGCCGGCACCAAGATCGACGAAGTGTTCATCGGCTCGTGCATGACCAATATCGGCCACTTCCGCGCCGCATCCAAGCTGCTGGAAGGCAAGGCTGACATCCCGGTACGCCTGTGGGTGGCGCCGCCGACCAAGATGGACGCCAAGCAACTGACCGAGGAAGGCCACTACGGCGTGCTGGGCCGCGCCGGCGCCCGCCTGGAAATGCCGGGCTGCTCGCTGTGCATGGGCAACCAGGCGCAGGTGCGCGAAGGCGCGACCGTGATGTCCACCTCCACCCGCAACTTCCCCAACCGTCTGGGCAAGAACTCCAACGTGTACCTGGGTTCGGCGGAACTGGCCGCGATTTGCTCCAAGCTGGGCAAGATCCCGACCGTGGAGGAATATCAGGCCAATATCGGCATCATCAACGAGAAGGGCGCCGAGGTTTACAAGTATTTGAACTTCGACCAGATCGCTGAATATCAGGAGCTGGCCGCCAGCAAGGCCTGATAGCCCAACTGCTTACCTTGGTAGCGCCGTTCGCCCTGATGGGCGGGCGGCGTTTTTTTATGCCGGGTTCAGCGGGCTTGTTATTCTCAGCTTTATGCATCAATATGAATGCCATTTGCATTTTCATGGGTGGGGATGCCTATGGCAAGTACGCGCCCGGCTGTCGGCGACGATCTGGATTTCGCTTTTCATGTCACAGAGACGGCGATGCGCGATCATTTCATCCCGACCTGGGGAGCGTGGGAGCCGGTGTTTCGGTTTCATCATCACCGGCAATCTTTCGATCTTGCCACGCACTGCATTGTCTTGATGGATGGACAGCCGGCGGGTGTCATCGCCGTGGCGGAGTTTTCAACGGATATCCAGTTGGAAAAACTCTATTTACTGCCGGAATACCGGGCTCAGGGAATCGGGACGCAATTGTTTGGAATGGCCCAAGCTCAGACAAGCCTTTGAGATTGCGGGTGTTGCGCGTCAATGCCCTGCCGTGCGCTTTTATCAGCGATTGGCTTGCGAGGCGATGGAAACGACGGCGGAGCGGGCATTCATGCAAAGAAAATTCTTGATAGTGTCAGCTGAAGGCGGGCCGTGCTGACGATTTGTTGCGCATCTTAAATAGAGGAGAGGTCATGAGCTTGGTCAGGTTGGTGTTGGCGCTGATTTTCTGTGGAGCCGCTTCGATGGCTTCAGCTGCGGGCTTGCGCCTGATCGATATCCCGGCCTCCGGCGAAGCCGAGGCGTTGAAGGCGGCTATCTGGTCGCCATGCGAGCAGCAGCCGGAAACCAAGCAAGTCGCCGCTTTTTTGGTGACGGCCAAGCAGGATTGCCCGGTCACAAAAGACAAGCTGCCTCTCATCGTGATCTCGCACGGGCTGGGCGGCACGATTTACGGCCATCACGACACCGCTCAGACGCTGGCGGATAATGGCTTCCTGGTGGTGTCGTTGAATCATCCCGGCGACAGCGGCATGAGCATGCGCTATCCCTGGGATATGAAGGCATTCGAACGCAGACCCGCCGATATCAGCCGCGTCATTGATTACATGTTGAAGGGGTCGCCTTTGGCGGGGCAGATCGATGCGTCCCGGATAGGCGTATTCGGCTTCTCCCGCGGCGGCTTCACCTCCCTGGTCGTTGCCGGAGCCGAGCCGGATTTCGCCGGTTCAGGCATACCATGCCCGCAGCAGCGTTTACTGTGCCGCCAAATCAAACAGGAGGGCGCGAATGCGCGCCGCTGGGCGCATGATGCTCGCGTTCGGGCGGCCGCCGCTGTCGATCCGCTGAATGCTTTTCCCACCGCAGCCAGCTTGAAGGGAGTTCACATTCCCTTGCTGCTATGGATTTCCGAAAATGGTGGTGAGGGCGTGGTGCCTGAAGTCGAGGCCAGGCTTCCGTCCATGCTGCCAACCTTGAAAAACTACCGGATGGTTCCGAACTCAGGGCATTTCGCTTTTCTGGCGCCGTGCGCGGCGGCGGTCGCCAAGGAAGAGCCGGAAATTTGCCAGGATGCCCCAGGTTTCGACCGCGCGGCGTTTCATCAAGAAATGAATGCGGCGGTGCTGGCTTTCTTTCAGCAGGAATTAAAAGCCGCGGTGAAATCATCCGAATAAAGCATCTTGCGATGAAGCGGTGGGCACGATCACCCTGGCCTCCAGGGTGATGGGCAACGGCCCTTGCTTGATATCCAACCTTATAAAAAATCTATTTATGATAGTTGTGCATGCTTGCGCACCGGAAGTGCCGCTTGTCGCAAAAGGGCGTATTGCGGGGCTGGACACGCTGCGCGCATTAGCCATCGTGCTGGTGCTGTGCACCCATTATGCGGTTGTAGTCTCCCGCGAGCCTACTTTCGGTTATTTCACCCGCTGGGGCTGGGCGGGGGTTGATCTGTTCTTTGTGTTGAGCGGCTATCTGATCGGCAGCCAGATCATGGCGCCGCTTGCCACGGGCCAGGTTTTTTCATGGCGCAACTTTATGGCAAGACGCTTTCTGCGCACCCTGCCCAATTACTATGTGATTCTTGCGCTTTATTTATTGTTGGGCCAAACCCTTGGCGGATCGACAACGGCTTCTGTCTGGCAATTCTTGACCTTTACGCAGAATTTCTCTTTCTTGCAATGGAACCACACCTTCTCCCACTCTTGGTCTTTGTGCATTGAAGAGCAATTCTATCTGGCCCTGCCGCTTGCGCTGTTGTTAGCATGGCGCATGCCAAGGCCGGTGCTGGCCATGTGGGTTTTAGCTGTTTTAGCGATAGCGGGCGGCATGCTGGCGCGCGCGATTTGCTGGCAGCGACTCGGCGCAGACGCCTACGGGGCGCCATTCTATTATTCCAGCTTTACGCGATTTGACGAGTTATTGCCTGGCGTCCTGATTGCCCTTTTACAGCATTTCCATCCCAAGGCTTTCGCCAAGATGGCGAAGCAATCCATCTGGCTGCTGATAAGCGGAGCCGGCTTGGTCATATTGGGCTTGCTTTGGATAGGAAACCAGATACCCACAACCATGCCCTCGGCCATTCTGGCGTATCCTATGCTGGCCTGGGGCTTTGCTCTGGTCATGTTCAGCTGCCTTCAACCATCTTCCTTGCTGAATCAACTGATGATTCCCGGCGCAGGACAGCTCGCGGCGTGGTCTTATGCCATTTATCTTGCCCATAAGCCGGTATTCAAGCTGGTGCTCGCGCCGTTGCAAAACGCCGGCGTTTCGCCGAAATCCAATCTGGGCATCATGCTCATCATGTCTGCCGGCATCGGCGCGGGTTGGGTGCTTTTCCGTTTGGTGGAAACCCCGTTCATGAACGCGCGGGCGCGGTGGTTTCCGTCTGGCGTAAAGGCGTGATATGCCCTGTGAGGCTGGAGCAGGGCGTGGACGTTACGCGGCGCGCGATGCCCGCGACATCCAGTTGAATGCCGCGGTGGGCGAAGAAGCTTAGGCGAATTGACGATTAATCGGAAATGCTCTCATGCGCGCCGGCGTCGCCGCGTTTCCAGTAACCCGCCACCCGCATGTTTTCTTTGTCCAGCCCTCGCGCCAGCAGGTGCTTGTGCAGCGGGCGCATCTCGCCGCTTTCTCCGGCGGCCCAGACATAGCCCTCGCCGCTCGGCAAGCCGGCGTTTTCAACGGCTTGCAGCAGCGTCTGATCTTTCTGGCGGTAGCGCCAGATGATTTCCATGCCGGCCGGCCCGGCCATGGGAAGCCGGTTGTCCTCATTCTCAACCAGAATCCAAGCCTGTCCGCGCGCATCTGCCGGCAGCTCTTCCAGACGGCGGGCAATCGCCGGCGCCGCGCTTTCATCGCCTATCAACCAATGCCAATCAAAGCCAGTCGGCACTACGCGGGAACCGCGCGGGCCGCCCAGGCCCAGATAGTCGCCGGCTTGAGCGGCTTTGGCCCATTCGGCGGCCACGCCGCCGTCGTGGATGACAAAGTCGATGTCCAGCTCGCCCGCTTGCGGGTCATAGCGGCGAGGCGTGTAGTCGCGCATGGCCGGCTTGGCTTGGTCGGCTGGGAAGCTGATACCGCTTTCGCTCACCTGCGGCGCGGCGGGTTTGGCTTCGCCGGGAGCGGGGAAGAACAGTTTGACGTGATCGTCGAAAGAGGCGGAAACAAAACCTTCCAGCTCCGCGCCGCTCAGCGTGATGCGCAGCATGGAGGGGGACAGCGTTTGGATCCGCTTTACCTGCAGCAGGCGGAAGCGCAGCGGATGGCGCAGTTTTTGCACAGTGAGATCGGGTTTCAAAACCAGCTCCTTTGATTGGTTTGGCTTCGCCGGCGAGTCCGGCCTGGCCGGGCGGCGCGCCGTTTGTATGTCAACAGCCCGGCATGGCTTCGCCGATGATTTCCGCTGTCGCCCGGCGCAAAATAGCGGCGATGCGCTGTTGTTCAGCCTCGTCGGCGTCGTCCCGCAGCAGCAAGGCATGCTTGAGCGCGCGGCGGGCCTCTATCATTTCCTTGGTCCATCCGGCCGCGCCTTGCTCGCCGATCTCCTCGCCGGCGTAGGCGCGGCGCGCCAATTCCATCTTGCGGCCGACATGGCGCAGCTTGGCCAGCATTAGATCCACATGCTCGCGCTGACTATCCAGCCTGGACATTCCCTCCGGCGCGAGGGAGTAGCTTTTGCGGTTGCCATGCGCCTCGACGGTGACTTGGGACAGTTCTTCCAGATAGGTCAAGGCGGGATAGACCATGCCCGGGCTGGGGCTGTAGTAGCCATTGGAGCGGGCGGCCAGCTCCTTGATCAGCTCATAGCCGTGCGCGGGACGCTCGCTGATCAATGCGAGCAGCAGCAGTTGCAGATCCTCGGCGCCGAACTTGCGTCCGCGCGTCATTTCGCCGTCGCCGCCGCCGCGATGGCCGCCGCGCCGCCTCTCCATGCCGTTGGCGCGCAGCCAGGCCAAGGGGTGCGTCCACATATTGCAGATGTGTCTATGCTTCATCATTGCCTCCATATCTTACGATATATATCTTACGATACGTATCGTAAGATATATATCGTAAGATATGTTGTCAAGCGCATTTCCGCACAGACGGATGGCGAACGCGTTATTTGGGGAGATAGGCAAGCACGCTATTGCCGCCGCCGCCCAGGTGCAGGCCATCGGGGCTCCAGTAAGCGCGGCCGTCGCTGAACAGGGTCAGCAGCCCGCCGTGGAGGGCCTGGATGCTGGCGGCGGAAGTGTTGCCTTGATAGAGCACTCGGGTGCTGCCGCCTCCGCCTAGGTTCTTCAAGTCGGGGCTGTCGGTAACCAATCCGTCGAAGCAGACGCGCAAGCCGGTTGGCGAAGCCGATATCGCCAGCGGTTTGAGAGCCAGGCTGTCGGCTAGCAAGCGGCCCGCATCAAGCCGGACGCCATCCGGACTGTATGCGATGCGTCCATCGGCAAAGTGGACGCAAACGGCGCCATGGCTCCAGCCGACAATATTGAGAATTGGAACCTTGCCCTGGTAAACCAGCGTCTGGCGCAAATTGGCCGGATCTGTGGCGCGGTAGCAGCTGTGATCGGCGCAGGCGATATAAATCGCGCCGGCGGCTATCCAGATATGCTTGATGGGCGAAGGGCCGGCGTCGACGGCGATGGTATTTCCGCCGCCGCCCAGATTGAGGCCGTCCGGGCTCCAGCAGACGCGGTCGTCGCTGAAAGCGGTCAAGACGCCGTCAGCCCAAGACGCCCAAGCCAGCACCGGCCGGCCATCGGCATAGACCAGTTCGCTATCCCAGAAATCAAGCGGCGCGGCTGGGCCTGAGACCGCGCTTAGCTGAGCGGCGATTGCCGAGGCGGGGGTGAAATAAATTCTGCCACCGGCAAGCTCGGTGTAAACCCCGTGCGGAGCGCTCAGCGCCGACAGCATGGGCTTGGCGCCGTCATACCAGATTCTGGCATCCTGCGACGCCAGCGCCGCGGGCCGGCGAGTGATCATGGCGCCGCCGTCGGAAAACAGAGCGATCACCGCATTGCCCAGCGAGGTCAGCGAATGGATGCGGCGCTGGGCGCTCAGACGCCGCATGACATTGAGGGTGATGTGGCGGGTTGTCGCTTCCCGCTGGAAGTTGCGCGCCCAATGATTGGTCGATGCGCTGAATACGCTGCCCTTGCCCACCATGATGCCCATGGTGGCCTCTGAGAACCAGCCGCCCTCATGATGCGAATTATCGGTTGAAGGGCAGTTCGCCAGCACTTGGAAGTTGCGGGGGCTGCCGCCTTGGCCGGGCCGGCCGCCATCGACCTCGCACTCGTTTTCTATCACCCGGGCAAGTTCGCCGAAGGTCGCGCCGTCAGGGAGCTCGCAGTTGGCGAAAATCCAGTGCCGGAAGGCGCCGTCGGCCAGGGAGTAGGGCAAGGGTTTGGGCAGGGTCTTATTGGCGCCGGCGATGAAGCCGCAGCGGAAGCTGACGCCCAGCATGATGTTTTCCGGGTAGAAAGCCTGATCTCCGCTGGTGGGCAGATTGTTATCCCGGCTTTCTTTATAGGTGGCGGCGGCTGCCGACCCGGACACCGGCACCCGATACCACTCGATGCTGGCCAGATGGTTTCTCCCGCTGCCGTCGTTGTAGATCGGATCCTGGGCGTAATTGTCCTCATTCGGATAGCTTTTGGTATCGATGCCGGCGACGGTGCGGTAGCAGGTCATCTGCAGGCCTTGGCCGGTCTTGGCGAATCGGGCCTGCCACCAGCAGGTATTGCCGCTGAAGTTGGCGATATTGCCGCCAGCCTGTTTGAACGCTTCGACCGCCTGGCGCATCTCCCAGGACCAGTATTCATCATGCCCAAAAATCACCAGCAAACGGTAATGGCTCAGCAAGGCCGGATTGAAGTGCAGATCGTAGCTGGAGCAATGCTCGACAGGCAGGCCATGCTTCAGGGTGAACTGCAGCAGCGGGAGATTGCTGGCCACGTCGGCCGCCAGCGTAGGATTGGGGCGCTGATTGGAAATCACCGGCGAGGCGAGGCCGTCGCGGGAGATGTCGGAATACAGGCAGCGGCCTCCCCAGTTGTTGTAGGCCTCCGAGGTGGCGAAGGGCCACAGGAAGAGGATTTTCGACAGCGCTCCGGGCTCGCGGGGCCGGATCAGGAAGTAGCTGACGTAGGCGCTCGCGCGATGAAGCGGGTCGGCATGGACTTTCGCCATGTACAGGCCAGGCGCGTAAGCGCTGGTGGAGATGGCGGCGCTTGGCGACCAGGCCGCGCCGTATCGATAGGGGCGGGCCCGGGTGGCTTGCGCCTCGGCGTTCAAGTGGAAGCTGGCGACATGCGTTTCCGCGCTGCCGATCAGGTACAGGTCCAACTTAACCGCAACGGCATAGCTGGCCCTGACAAAGAAAGTGAGCGTCTCGCCTTGCTCGACCGAACTGGCGTCGGTGTACATTTCGAGCTGCAGGCTGCGGCTTGCGGTGTTGGCAACGGCCAATGAGGTTTTCGCGCCCAGCGCGGCGGCGATCATTCCGGACAGGACGGTCCGGCGATTGTAGTTTTTCAAAGCTTGATCTCGGAGTGCAGTGGCGCAAAAGCGCGTGTGACAGGCAGATGACGTGATTCAAGCACGCCAGCGGCAGGCTTGGCAAAAGGCAGGCTTTGTTATTTGCGACTTTTGCCTGGTTTAACCCTTCTTGCCGCCAATTATTTGTTTTCGTCTAGATAGTCAATATTGGTGCAAATGACCAATGTCAATAAAGTCAAGATTCAATATTGAATCAACATAAATATATGCGCTATTGTTAGAGCTTTATTTCAGCCGGTGTGACTTGAATGGCGAAAACCATTTCTCTGAAAATGCGCTTGCTGCTGCAAACGGTCAGCGCCATCTTGCTGGTTTGCGTGTTGGGCGCCTTGTTGATTCATGCTCTGCAACGGCAGCTGTTTTCGGACAGGCAGGACTTGGTGCGCAGCCAAGTGGAAAACGCGGCGAGCCTGATCGCCATGCACGAGGAGCAAGCCGCCGCGGGCCTGGTTCCCGAGGCGGAGGCCAAACGGGTGGCGATGCAGGAGCTGAGCAAGCTGCGCTTTGACGGCAAAGAGTATTTTTTTACGCTCGACAAAGATTTGAAATGGTTGGCGCACGGCGCCAATCCCAAGCTGATCGGCAAGGACATGCACAGCGTGAAGGACGCCAAGGGGCAAAACCTGGGCGATCTTTTCGACAAGATGTTGCGCGAAGGCGGCGGCAAGGGCTTTACGCGCTACATGTGGGACAAACCGGGTTCGGATCAGCCGCAGGAAAAGATCGCTTACGCCCAGCTCACGCCGCGCTGGGGCTGGGTGGTGGGGACCGGCCTGTTCGTTGACGACATCAATGCGATCCTGATGGCGCAGTTATTGAGCGTGGGCGGGCAGTTGCTGCTGTTTGTGGTGGTGACCTTGTCGCTGGGGTGGTGGGTGTACCGCAGCGTGATGCGCGAACTGGGGGTGGAGCCGGCCGAGGCGGTGCAAATCGTGCGCGAGATCGCCGAAGGCAAGCTGGACCGGGAAATCCAGGTCGGCGCCGCGCAACGCGGCAGCCTGCTGGAGCATATCCGCCAGATGCAGCTTGAGCTGCGCCAATTGGTCGGCGACATCATCCGCGACGCCGATGAGCTGGGCCGCTTGAATGCCGATGTGGTGGATGGCGCCAGGATGGTGGCTGACAACTCTCAAGGCCAGAGCGAAGGCGCGGCGGCGATGGCGGCATCGGTGGAGCAGCTCACCGTCAGCATCAATCACATCGCCCAGCACGCCAAAGATGCGCGTTCCGTTTCGCAGGACTCCGGCCAGTTATCCGCCTCCGGCAGCGAGGTCATCGCCAAAGCGGTGGCCGAGATGCAGCACATCAGCCAGACGGTGGATGTCACCGAATCCGCCATCGCCGATCTGGCGACCAAAACCGCCACCATCTCCAACATCATGCAGGTGATCAAGGACATAGCGGACCAAACCAATCTGCTGGCGCTGAATGCCGCCATCGAAGCGGCGCGCGCGGGGGAAAGCGGCCGCGGATTCGCAGTGGTGGCCGACGAGGTGCGCAAGCTGTCGGAACGCACCGCCAAGGCCACCGAGCAAACCGCAGACATGATCGCCGAGATACAAGCCAGCTCCGACCTGTCGCGGCAGAACATGAGCGAAACCGTGGCCAAGGTGAAAACCGGCCTGCAACTGGCCGAGCAAGGCGGGGAGCTGATTCAGCAGATCCACGGCAGCGCGAGCCAGGTGGTGCAGGTGGTCAATGATATCTCGCACGCCTTGCAAGAGCAGGGCATCGCCAGCCAGGACATCGCCCGCCATGTGGAGCAGATCGCGCAAGTGGCGTCCGGCAACGCGGTGGCGGCCACCCAGGCTTCGGAAAGCATCGTGCGGATAGAGGAAGTGACTGGCAATTTGAGACAGTCGGTGTCCCAGTTCCAGGTTTAGCCCCCTGACGCCGCTAGGGCGGCGGATACTCACCCGGCGGCGCCGGGTGGGTCCGCCAGCGGTAAAAGCGGTCCAGCTCAGCCTTGTAGCGGCTCATGGTGGCGGTGGAGAGCCAGCGCGTCTGCGCTTCTCTGTAAGCGGGATCTTTCACGGCTTCCGCCAGCAGTGAGTCTATCTTGACGATGGCTTGTCTTCCCCATGGCGTGCGAGGACAGGCAATGCCGACAGGTATCAGTTTAGAGCCGGCCAAGGGCAGGTTGGTCAGGCCGGCCTGGAGGACCTGCTCGGCCCGGTAATTGAAATTGGGTTCGTAGTCCAGCGTGTAGTCGGCGCGGCCCAGCTCCAGCAGCTTGAACAAGCCTTCGTTGGAGGGCAGGTTGGGCTGCATCTTGACGTTGGCGTTGCGCGGGCCCGCCAATAGCTTGTCAATCTCGGCCGTATAGCTGCGGCCTGCCGCGGCGATACCCCTCAAGGCAGGCTGCGCGATCAGTTTTCCCAGCAGGACATCGCCCCGCGCATCCCGCGGCGCCATGGCGGCCTTGTCACTCCGGATGATTACTCGCAGCGGCATCTGCAGGTGGGTTAGCGTGAAATAGGCGAATCTTTCACGCTCGGGCGTGGGAATCAGATTGGGCCGGCAGACCTGGCTGCCTTTCTGCAGCGCCAATATGCTGCGCGCCGTGCTCATGACCTCAAAGCGGTGCCGGGCTTCCGGCCACCTGGCCATCAGCAGCTTGAGATAGACATCGTTTTGTCCGACGGTGGGCAGTCCATTGACCACGATGAAATTAGGCGGCCAATCGGACAAAACCCAGGTGATGTTTTTCGTGTCCACTTCCACTGCGCCTGCGCGGACAGCAAGCAGTAGGGCCGCCAGCCAGCACATCTTTTTGAGCAGATTTTCCACGCCCAATCCATCCGATAGTCAATTCGCCGCCCAGACATTTCCGTAGCCGTCGCATGCAAAGCTTGCAACTCAGTATAGGCGGACGCGAAGTGGATGATGATTTGCCGTTCCGGGCGGAGGGCAAAGGCGAGCGGCGAGGACTGTCCATCGGTACAGGTCGGCTTGCCTGGCCAATGGGCTAGTTTGAAACGGCAAGCTGACGGATGTCAGTCCGCGACGGCCAGCGCCAATCGCTGGCCGTTTGCTGTTTGACCACGCGTCCCTTTTCGTCCCGCGCGCTTACCGCTTGTCAGCATGTCGCCGCAGCCGCAGTCGCCCGAATGGAAGCTGTCCCACCAAGGAGCTTGTCTATGAGCTATCTGCACTATCCGCGCCTGGCGTTTTCCGGCCTGTTTCAGGCGGATGTCTCCACCGTCAACAACGACCCTCGTCATTTCGACAATCAAACCTTTGAGCCTTACTTCCAGAAACCGGAGGAAGGGCAGCAGTTCAATGGTTGGTGGAATCCATTGGGCACCGGCATTTTCGGATTGAAGAATTGCATCGTGCAGTCCGCGCTGGGGCCGGACGGCAAAGAAGTCCGCAGCGCGGGCGAAGACGCGGCCATAGGGCTGATTGTCGGCAATACCGACGATCAGCCATCCGGCAAAATGGTGGACCTGGACCCGGATTGGCAGTTGGCCTCCTGTATTTACGGCCAGACCATCACCCTGCGCGCCGCCAATGGCCAGGTGCTGATGCGCGGCGATTACGCGCCCAATCCATTTCGCGACCTATGGTTCAACCGCGTCGGCAATCTGCGCGGCGATAGCGCCGCCTCGGCCATCTGGCAGACCATTCTCACCAATGTGAGCTGGAATCTGGACGCGATCAACAGCCCTTTGCTGCAAGAACTGAAAGCCATCAGCGAAAGCCAGGGCAATGCCTTGTCGCTGCGGATGAGCACCTATGGCTACGATGCCAGTCTGGGCGACAGTTTTTTCTCCTATGGACTGGTGCTGGGCGCCATCGGCCCGGCCTATCCGGAGCGGGAGCCGGCGTCCTTCGTGCTGGGCCGCCGCTTCATTCCGGCCGCCAGCCTGTTGCCGGCCTCGGCCTATCCAAACGCGCAGGATTACTTTCCCAATGTCGGTTGGTTCAGCGCGCAAATCGCCGACGACACCTTGTATGTCGATCTGAGCAATGCGCTGCCCTTGGCTTACTCCGCCGGCAGCACGCTGGAAACTTCGTACCAGGTGAATGTCACCAGCGGGAGCGGCAGCGGCAACCCCAATGCGGTCAGCAGCGGCGATCCCAACCAGCAATACTGGCAGCAGCCCTTCATCATCGCGCAACTGAACTCGACCGAGCTGCCGACCAGTCCTTATCTGCAGCCTGATCAGTATCAGCCGCTCGCTACCGTCGATATCAGCAATGCCAGCCTGCTCAGCCGCAGCGGCATCGCCGCGGTGCCGATTCCCGACTCCTTGAAGGCCACCATTAAGCAGCTGCCTCTGGCGCTGATCACCTCCGGCAATCCCAATACCGGCATCGCGCTGTTGTTGTGCTGCGAAGGCGCGGGCGGCTGGGAAGTGCGCGCCGAGGAGTTCGCGCTGCGGCTGGACCCCAATGGCGGCTATCCCGACGCGAACGTCAACGCCAATGAGACGGTATCGGCGGTCTACGTCGCCCAATACGGCGTGCCTTTGGCCAAGCAGCCTGTATCCGTGCAGGCGACCGCCCAGCCGCCGCAAGTGGATACCGGCGATTGCCCCACCGACAATCCGCCGCAAACCACGCCCAAGGCCGCGCCGCCCACCACCAACGCGCCGGCGGAGCAGGTCCGTTTCGCGCAGCTGGCTGGCGAAACTTCCGAATGGGGACGGGTGGACCTACGCGTCAGCGGCCCGTCGCAGATGGGTTATCCGCGGTATTACATGGACGGCCAGCTGTTCAATTACAACTACAACTTCGCGCCCAGTTCGCCCAATGGCGCGGCGACGGTGCAGCAGCAGTTCGACCAATACGCCATCGTGGTCCGTTCCACCTATGTCGTCCCCAATCCGGTGACCTGGGAGGATGTGCAGCCCATCCTGCAGCAGTACGCCAATCTCTACCCGGTGATGAGCCAGGGCTTGTTTGATTTTTCCAAGAAAGAACAGGCCGACGCCAACGCCTTCATCTTGAAGTTCGTGCTGGAAAAGCCGATGGACGATCCGGACCAGATGCCGGTGACGCGCGATCTGTCCAGCAGCAAGCGCAGGGCGCTGATCGCTTATTTCAATCAGGTGATAGAAGGGCAGGGGCGGCCCAAGAGCATGTTGGACATGTTCGGCAAGCGCTGCCCGACCCGCGGCGGCGGAGAGCGGCAGGCCTGCCCTGAGCAACAGGAAAGCCTGACTCATTTCCATGGCGGCAAAGGCGATTGCCCGGCGAAGTAAGCGCTCTCGACTCTTGAAAAGGAAGCACCATGCTGCGCATCAAACAGAACATCATCGCTCCGCTGCGGCAAAGCCCGGATGTCGCCGCCTTGAAAGCCGCCTTGACCACGGCGGTCGAGCTGGAATTCTCCACCATCCCGCCTTATTTGACCGGCTTGTTTTCCATTGTGGCGGACAGCAACCGCGTTGCCGCTGCGCTGATCCAGTCCATCGTCACCGAGGAAATGCTGCACATGACGCTGGCGGCGAATATGCTGATCGCTATCGGCGGCAATCCGGACATCGTGGCGCTCGGGCAGTCGCTGAAATACCCAGGACCGCTGCCGGACAAGATAGGCAATGATCTGCAGGTCGATCTTGCGGCGCTGACGCCGTCCCAGGTCAAAAACGTGTTCATGGCGATAGAGCGGCCTGTCACCAAGCCCGGAGAGATTCTTCCCGGCGAGACGGTGTCCGAGCCTACGCCGGTCGTGCCGGGCGAATTCGGCTCCATCGGCGAATTCTACGAGGCGATCTGGGCGGCGATGGAGGCGGTAAACGGGCGCAATCCGGAGCTGTTCGCCCATCCGCGGCTGGAGCAACAGGTCGACATCAGCAAGTGGTTCCCGCCGGTCCGCACCGCGCCGGAAAATGGCTATATCGTTGATCTCAAGACCGTGCGGCAAGCCATCGACACCATCATTCTGCAAGGCGAGGGCATCGATATGGCGCGAGCCACCCTGCCGGTGGATGGAGACGGCAGTTACGCCCACTATTACAAATTCGGCGAGATTTTCCATGAGCGGCGGCTGGTGCCGGATCCTGAGGCGGTGTCCGGCTGGTCCTATGCCGGCGCGCCGGTGCCTTTGGAGCAGGAGCGCATTTACAACTTCCTGCCTAATGCCGCGCTGAGCGATTACATTCCAGGCACGCCGGCCTCCTTGGCCGCGCAACGCTTTTATGGCACTTACCAGGTCTTGCTGGCCAGCCTGAACAAGGTGTTCAACGGGCAGCCAAACCAGTTGGATAGCGCGCTGGGCTTGATGTATCAGCTCAAATTGCAAGCCCAGCAGGTGGCGCAATGCACGGTGAGCGGCAACCGCTCCAATCTGGTGGCCGCGCCGCCGTTCATGCAAACCCATTGATGGACGATAGACCCTGGCCACTTCAAGCAGTCTGGGGTGGCCAGGACTCGGAAAGTGGCAGGGGGTGCTCGGCTGTGCGATAACCAGAGCTAGAACACATGGCGCGCGGGGCGAGCTATGGCGAAGTGGCTAATGGCGGCCTGGTGCTGCCTGATATCTCAGGCGTATGGCGAACCGGTCAGGGTCGCGGCGGTCAGCAATGTCGAGCCGGCGCTGAAGACATTGCTGGATCGCTTTACCGCCTCGACAGGCATACCGGTGGAGGTGCGTTACGGGCCCGGCGTGTCTTTGGCTGCCAGTATCGCCAAAGGCTCGCCGGATCAGATTTATCTCTCGTCAAACGAGGAATTTCCCAAACGTTTGCTTTCCCAGGGGCGATGCATAGGCAAGCCAAAGGTATACGCACTGGGCCGGGTGGCGCTGTGGTCGTTATCGAACGATTTTTCGAGCAAAAATTGGCTGCTGTGGTTGAAGTCATCCAAAGGGCGCATCGCGGTGCCCAATCCCGAAACTTCCATCTACGGCCAGCCGGTTTTGTTCATCCTGAATCATTACCAACTGGTCGAGTCCCTGAGGCCGCGTATTGAAAAAGCGCCGGACATCGCGCATGTCTTCGACAGGGTCGCCAGCGGCAAAGCCAGCGCGGGTTTTGTTTCCAAGTCCATGGTGCGGCAATCGGCGTTCCGCAATAAAGGACGTTGGGTGGAAATGCCCGCCGACAGCTATCCGCCGATACGGCAAACCATGGTTTTGCTCAAGCCGGCGGACAAGCGCCCGGAAGCGTGGCAGCTGTTCGGCTTCCTGCTCAGCAAGGATGCGCAGAAGGTCTGGCGCGACTTTGGATATGGCGTGCCGGAATAGGGTTGCTCAGATTCGGCTCATCTGCGCGGCGGCGCGGACAATGGCCGACTCTCTTTGCTCTCTCATCGCATCAAGCCTTGCCTGGACGCGAGCCAGAACGGCAGGCGGAGCCAGCTCGGGACGGCCGCACTGGAACGGCGGCTGCGGCGCGTACTCCAAACCTAGCTGCAGCGATTGGGCGAACTCATCGCCGGCGATTTCCGCCGCCATGGCCAGGGCCATGTCAATCCCTGCCGTCACGCCGCCGCCGGTAAAACAATTGCCGTCGCGAACCACGCGGGATGCGTCGGGCTCGGCGCCAAAGGCGGCCAGATGCTCGCGCCATGCCCAATGGCAGGCCGCGCGTTTTCCTCGCAGCAAGCCGGCCGCGCCCAATAGCAGCGAGCCCGTGCAGACTGAACTGACATATCGCGCGGAACCTGCCAAGCGGCGGATGTCGCTCAGCAGCTCGCCATCCTCCATCGCTTGAATGGTGCCTAGCCCGCCAGGGACGCACAGCACATCGCAGCCCTCAATTTCACTCAGTTTTAGAACACGGCTTACCCAGAAACCGCCATCGCATTGCAACTCTCCGCCAGCGGTGGAAACCAAGGAGCATTGAGCGCCAGGCAATCGCGACAAAACTTCCAGCGGTCCGGTGAAATCGAGTTGCGTGACGCCGGGGTAAAGCACAAACACCATATGCAAATCAGGGTTCATGGCCATCTCCAGTGGATTGACCCCGTCATCATGGCGGGCTAGAGTTTTGGCGTAAATGACAATATTCCGGCAATTCATGACATGACTCTTCATATCGCCATGCTGGCGTATCCTGGTTTTCAGCTGCTGGATGTCGCCGGCCCCATCGCCGCATTTGAAGCGGCGAACCGCTTTAGATCCGGCGCCTATAGCGTATCGTTGCGCGCAGCCAAGCCCGGCGCGGTGGTTTGCTCCGCCGGCATTCCCATGCAAGCACAGGCGCTAACTGCCGGGCCCGAACCGGACACGCTGATAGTGGCTGGCGGCATCGGCGTCATCGAGGCGTGCGAGAATCCAGCCTTGCTGGCATGGCTGGGCGCCGCCGCCGGCGCTTGCCGCGTGGCCAGCGTATGCACGGGCGCCTTCATGCTGGCGGAGGCCGGTTTGTTGGATGGCAAGCGCGCCACCACGCATTGGGCGCACGAGGCCGAATTTGCGCGCCGCTACCCTAAGGTGGCGCTGGATACACGTCCGATTTATATCCGGGAGGGAAGCATATGGACTTCCGCCGGCGTGACGGCGGGCATAGATCTGGCGCTGGCGATGATCGCGGCGGATCTTGGCGCCGACATCGCGCGGCAGTGCGCGCAGCGGCTGGTGGTTTACTATCAGCGCCCCGGGGGGCAGTCGCAACATTCTTCGATGCTGGAGATGCAGGCCAGCGGCGGGCGATTCTCAGCCTTGCTGGATCACGCCAGGCAAAATCTGGCCGCCAAACTGGATGTCGAGGAGATGGCGGCGTTCTGCAATCTGAGTCCCAGGCATTTTTCCAGGTTGTTTCAAGCCGAGGCGGGCGTGCCGCCGGCCAAAGCGGTGGAGAGGCTGCGGGTGGAGGAGGCGAGGGCGCGGCTGGAAAGCGGCACGTCCTCCTTGCAAATCGTGGCGCGCGAATGCGGCTTTGGCGATGCGGAAAGAATGCGGCGCAGCTTCATGCGCACGCTGGGCGTCATGCCCTCCCGGCTGAAACGAGACGCGGCAAAGTGATCAGGGCTGTGGCTTGTCGAGCCGGCAAGCCAGGCCCGTGCCGGCCAGTCCGCCGTATAGCTTCATCTGGTCGGGCGTCTTGCGTGAAATGAAGAAGCTGTCCGGCAGCGCCTGGTCTGCCTTGCGCCCCGGCCAGGTCAGCAATCCCCGCTCATCCATAAAGCCCTGATAGCGCTGCCCCGCCTGAGTCAGCGTCACGGATTGCGTCTGGCGGTCATAGCGGAATTCGACTTGCTTGTCGCAATGGTAGCTGGCCTGGAGGCTTTGCTGCTGGCAGGCGCTGAGCGCGGCCAGGATCATCGGGGCGGCAAGCAGTCGGAGAGGGCGCTTCATCGATTTCATTTCAGCGTAGGGTGAAGGGACGCCACTATAGCACGCAGGCCGCCTGCTTGACGAAGCCATGCGCTCAGCGATAGCGGTTGACGATGCGCTGCGCCTCGCCTGTGGACTTGAGTTTGTCGATGGCTTGGGCCAAGTCCAGAATGGCGGGGTCGCTCAGCGTCGGGGACGCGGCCAGATAGATTTTCCGGGTAGGCCCGATGGACTGGCCGACTCTCAGCCGGGCGGGATCTCCGCCGATTTGCTTGAAGATGGAGGGCGCGGCCAGATCCGCCGCCACCCATAGGTCAATGCGATGGGCAAGCAGTTTGCGGGCGTTGATCTGTTCCGACGTACCCACATCCAATAGTTTGAAACCCTGAGCCCGCAGCATTCCCTCGGCAGGGTTGCCTCGCAATACGCCTATGCGCAGATTCTTGGCTGTCTGCAGGCTGCGCGGTGGCTGCGCGTCCAGGCCGATCAGCACAAAGCGATAGCGAAACAGCTCGGTCAGCCAGTTGTATTGCGTCTCCCGCTCCGGCGCGCGGGTCAGCGGAATGATGAGGCGGTTTGGATTGGTGATGACGTCGTTCTGGGCGCGAAGCCAGGGCAGAAATCGGAATTCGATAGGCAGCTTTTTTGAGCGCGCGGCGGCGGTCAGCAATTCGACGGCGATGCCTGAGGCCTGCCCCTCCAGCTCATGGGAAAACGGCGGAATATCGCCCGCGTCGACCAAGATCGGCGTCTGCGCCAGCGTGGTATGCGCAAGGCTGGTGAATGCGATAAAAAGGCATGCGCAGAGCCAGAGTTTTTTCATGAATATTACTAATAAAAATAGTATCAGTAAGTATTTTAATTTCCTAATTTATATTATTTGTTTAAATTTGATCAGTCAATTTGTAAAATTTACTTCCATTGTAAGGCTTGACTGATTTCTCTTGAAAGCCGCGCGCGGCAGAGTCGCCGATCTTATATTTAACAATAATCAATATTGTTTGAATATGTTTTTGCGCTCGGGTCTTGGAAGACACTTTGCTTTATTTTCTTATGCCCAGAAAAGGAAGCGTATATAGCTATATGCGAATAGATAATTCATGCCGGATCATGCGATGGGTTTGAGGAGGAAGACAAAGACGGCCTGCTCATGTTTGCGCGCTGGGCGCATCCTGATTGGCGAATCAGGCGAGGAGGCTGAGCGCCTTAATAGCTTGAGAGCGCCTGATGAGCTGCCGCTCGGCGTGGTTTCAAATGCCGGGCGATATACGGAGGCGGCGGAATCATCCGCCTAAAGATTGCACTGCGCGCATGCTCAGGTTTTGCCTTGAGCGCGGCGCTGGATCCTGCTGATGTCTATTTTGTCGGCAGCGCGCGCCCGCAGCTGTCCGCAACCGCCGTCCACGTCTTGCCCGGCGGAGTCCCGCACCTTGGTCAGCACGCCCTTGCCGTGCAGATAGCGCTTGATGAACTCGACGCGCTCCGGCGTGGGCCGCTGATAGTGGTCGCCCTCGACGCTGTTGTACGGAATGATATTGAGCACGCCGTATTTGCCTTTCAGCAAGCCGATGGCCGCGTCCAATTCCTCCAGACTGTCGTTGACGCCGGCCAGCAAGGTCCATTGGTATTGAATGGGGTAGCCCACGCGCCGGGCGTAGGCCTCGCCCAGCGCCACCAGCTCGGCCGGCGCGATTTTGGGCGCCCGCGGCAGCAATTGCTCGCGCAAATCGGCGCGGCTGGTATGCAGCGACAGAGCCAGCGCCGGCTTGACGGCCATTTGCGGCAGCCGCTCGAACACCCGCGGATCGCCAACCGTGGAGAACACCAGATTCTTGTGCCCGATATTGCCATCCGTTCCCAGCAGCTCAATCGCCTCCAGCACATTGTCCAGATTGTGGGCTGGTTCGCCCATGCCCATGAAAACGACTTTTTTGACAGGGCGGATGCGGCGGGCCAGCGCCACCTGGGCCACGATTTCGGCACTGCCCACCTGGCGCAGCAGGCCGGTTTTGCCGGTCATGCAAAAGGTGCAGCCTACCGCGCAGCCCACCTGGCTGGAGACGCATAGGCCATCGCGCGGCAACAAAACGCTTTCCACCATCTGGCCGTCGCTCAACTCCACCAGTAGCCTGAGCGAGCCATCCGCGCCGGGATGGCTGGTGTGGACGCGCGCCAAACCGTCAACCCGCGCGGCGATGGGCGGCAAGCCTTGCCGCACCGACAGCGGGAAATAGTCTTCGCTTTTCTGGTGCTTGGTGCCTGCATCCAGGGGCAAACCCTTTAGCCAGGCGCGCTGGATGCGGCCTATATGACAGGAACGGGCGCCGATGTCGGCAAGAGCTTGGTGAAGATCCAGGATGCGCATGAGAGTCTGAAGCGGGGAGAGGCCGGCAGGCGGCGTGGTCAAAGGCGGCTAGGGTACAACAAGCTGGTGTGTCGCGGGGAAGAAAAACGACAGCCCATCGTTTGGCTCTCCCACGCCAGGCGCTCGCCCGGGATGCGCTATTGCAATATCATAGCCGCTCCCACTTTCACGCTGAAATGCAATGAGCAAAATCCGGGTAGGTTTGATTTTTGGCGGCCAGTCATCAGAGCACGAGGTTTCGCTGCAGTCGGCGCGAAACATTCTGGATGCGATAGACGGCGATAAGTTCGAGGTCACGCTGATAGGCGTGGACAAGCAGGGCCATTGGCATGTCAATCAGCCCTCCAGTTTCCTGCAGCATGCCGACGATCCGGCGCGCATCGCGCTGCGCCAGTCGGGCGAGGGACTGGCCATGGTGCCGGGCCAGCGGCATGGCCAACTGGTGAAAGCGGCCGACGCGCACCCCTTGGGCCAGATCGATGTGGCATTTCCCATCGTGCACGGCACGCTGGGCGAGGATGGCTCGCTGCAGGGCTTGCTGCGCATGGCCAATATCCCCTTTGTCGGCGCCGGCGTGCTGGGTTCGGCCATCTGCATGGACAAGGACGTGGCCAAGCGCTTGCTGCGCGATGCCGGGCTCAAGGTCGCGCCGTTTGTGACGCTGACACGCGCCCGGGCCGCGAAAATCTCCTATGCCGAGATTGTCGCTCAATTGGGTTTGCCCTTATTCGTCAAACCAGCCAATCAGGGCTCGTCGGTGGGCGTGGGAAAGGCGCGGAGCGAGCAGGAATTTGAAGCCGCTCTGGCCGAAGCTTTCCGCTACGACAACAAAGTGTTGGTCGAGCAAGCCATCGTCGGCCGCGAAATCGAATGCGCGGTGCTGGGCAATGCTGATCCGCAGGCCAGCGCTTGCGGCGAAATCGTGCTCAATGACGAGTTCTACGGCTACGACACCAAATATCTGAATGAGCACGGCGCGCGAGTGGCCGTGCCGGCAGACATTCCGGATGACGTCTGCCAACGCATTCGCGAGATCGCGGTGCAGGCTTTCCAGGTATTGGAGTGCAGCGGCATGGCGCGGGTGGATGTGTTTCTGACGGCGCAGGGCGAGGTGGTGATCAATGAACTGAACACCCTGCCGGGCTTTACCAATATCAGCATGTACCCCAAGTTGTGGCAGGCGGCGGGACTGTCCTACCCGGCGCTGATCACAAAGTTGATCGAGTTGGCGCTGGAAAAGGGCGCGGACGAGACGGCCTTGAGCCGCAGCTATGTACTGCCGGACGCGCGCGCTTAACTGATTTCGCTTGCGGATGCCGAAGAGCCAGTGCTTTGGGACAGTCCATTCCCAGCCAGCCTGGCTCTTTCTCTTTGAAATAAAAGGAATATGCAAATTCCGCGCGTTTCGCCAAATACAAACGTTTGAATTATCCCTGGCACTATCCAATGTCATGGCCTATCCCGATAAAGGCCGCCTTGCGGCCTAAGACTTCAATAAACGGGAGAAGAAATGAAGCGTTCCATCACTTGCGGCTTATTGCTGCTGTCCCTGCTGTTAGCCCCTTTCACTTCTGCATTGGCTTCCACTGGCTATACCCAAACCCGCTATCCCATCGTTCTGGTCCACGGCTTGTTCGGATTCGGACAAATGTTGGGTGTCGATTACTTTTACCAAGTGCCGGCCGCCCTGCAGGCTGACGGCGCGCAAGTTTTCGTCGCCGAGGTTTCCGCCACAGACAGCAACGAAGCGCGCGGCGAGCAATTGCTGCAACAGGTTCAGCGCATCGTGGCCATCACCGGCGCGCAAAAGGTCAATTTGATCGGCCATAGCCAGGGCGCGCCTACCGCTCGCTATGTGGCGGGCGTGCGGCCCGACCTGGTGGCATCCGTCACCACGGTCGGCGGCGTCAACAAGGGCTCCACCGTCGCCGACATCGTCCGCGGCGTCGCGCCTCCGGGATCGGTGAGCGAGGCGGTGGCATCGGCTGTCGCCGGCGCCTTGTCCAAGGTGATCGCCTTCTTCTCAGGCACCAGCAATCTGCCGCAATACCCGATCGCCGCGTTGGATTCGCTGACCACGCCGGGTTCGCTGGCCTTCAATGCCAAATTCCCGGCCGGCGTGCCAACCACGGCCTGCGGCGAAGGCGCGTATGAGGCCAACGGCGTCCGCTATTACTCATGGACCGGCGCGGCTACCACCACCAACATCCTTGATCCCTTGACCGTTCCGATGGGCGCGCTGGGCCTGGCCTTCGGCTCCACGCCGTCGGATGGACTGGTGGGTGTGTGCTCGGCGCACCTCGGCCAGGTGATTCGCGATAACTACCAGATGAACCACGTCAATGAGATCAACCAGAGCTTCGGCCTGGTCAGCTTGTTCGAGGTCAGTCCGGTGACGCTGTACCGCCAGCAAGCCAACCGCCTGAAGAACGCAGGCTTGTAAGATGCGGCGCGCCCTCGGCTTTTTGCTGGCGGGCGGCGCCGTCGCGCTGTCCGCCTGGTGGCTGTGGCCTGCGGCCGCGCCGCTTGCCCCATCCATGCCTGCCAAAGCGGCCGGAGGCGCTTTCGCGCCCTCGCAGCAAGGCACGCAGC